>NZ_JBSYOQ010000046.1:0-84000 GCF_058244645.1 Candidatus Thiodiazotropha sp. AKAK3 | reverse complement strand
TTGGTGGGGCATGGCCCCACCCTACACCGTATCCAAGCAGGTAGTGTGGGGCCATGCCCCACCACAAAAGCCAGATCTAACAGACTAGGGTTTGTTGACTATCACAGTAGCTGACTTTAGAGAGTAAACAGGAAAGTTTATATTTGCTCGATCCAGCCTATTCAGTGGCTCAAGGTTTTTGAATTAATGATAGTGATCGATGATGATCCTGCATTCGCATGTACAGACCACCCTTTGTGACTAAGTCTGCTGGCTTACCCCGTTCGACAATGTGTCCCTTCTGCATAATGAGAATCTCATCCATCGCTTCCAGACCTGAGAGGTTATGGGTGATCCAAAGTATGCCGCGCTCAGGGCATTGTTGAATGATGTTGTCTCTCATCTGTTGTGCGGTCAGGTTATCAAGCCCTTCTGTAGGTTCATCAAGTATCAGCAGTGGTGCCTGTTTCAGTAGCGCCCGGGCAACTGTCAAACGGCGTGCCTGACCAAGTGAGAGCCTCACGCCTAATTCTCCTACCACGGTTTCATAGCCTTCCGGCTGAGCCTCGACAAAGTCGTGAATCATGGCAAGCCGACAGACGGCTTTAAGCTGCTGCAGGTCTGCATCAGGTTGAGCCAGTAGCAGGTTGTTGCGGATGGTCGTGTTGAACAGGTGGGTCTGTTGCGCCGAGACGGAAATGTGTGAGCGAACAGTTTCGCCACTCAATTGCTCGTATCTGATACCCCCAAGAGAGAGACGGCCTTTGTCCGGGCTTCTGAATTTCAACAGAAGCTGTACCAAGGTGCTTTTACCGCAACCGCTCGCACCAAGCAGGGCAATCTTTTTACCGGGTGAGAGTAGTAGAGAGATGTCATCGATACCAGCTTGATGTTGAGGATAGTGGTAGCTGATATTGAACAGATTTAAGGTCAGGTCTGTGGTGAGTGGCATCTCTTGAATCGGTTCCTGGACCATATGCTGGCGATCGACCAGATTGAAAATCCGCCTGGCAGCAGCCAGTTGCTCGCCGAGAGATTGAAAGGCGAGGGGCAGCGGGGCAACCGCTTCAAAACTGGCGAGGGTAAATAGTGCTAGCATGGCCAGTTGTGCTGGCGGTAACTCAGCCTGTTGCACCATGGGAATGGCATAGATCAGAATCAGCCACATCGCCAGGTTGGCGCATAGACCCACCATACCCTGGCTGAGTCCATTGATCTGGCTGATGCGTTTTTGATGCAGGGCCAGCTCTTCACTCAACTCTGCCAGATAGAGGGTGTGTCTTTTATCTGCACCGTCGACCAGGAGTTCTCCCATACCTTGTAGATCATCAACCAACTGCATTCTCAATTTACTGTTGAGCTGATTTATACGGTGGCTACTGAACGATGAGAGACGATTGCTTAACAGGGGTAGTCCAACACCGGCGGTTATCAGCAGAGTCGCCTCTATGATCACCAGTAGAGGGTCGAACAGCGCCAGAAATAGCAGGAATACCAGAGTCGAAGTCAGTGCCACAGCCACAGGGAGAAGCAACCTCAGGTAGAACTGATCCAGGGTGTCGATGTCAGCACGGATGCGACTCAGCAGGTCACCACTACGAAATGATTCCAAGCCTGCTGGCGCTAAAGGCTCTATCTGCTCATAGAACCAGACACGCAGTTGCGAGAGGATCTGCAGTGTTGCGCTATGGGTAACCAATCGTTCTGCATAACGCCCCATTGTTCGCACAATGGCACTGAAGCGGATAATTGCAGCGGGAGTGAAATAGTTCATGGTAATGCCATGAACCCCAGCTAACGCCATAGCAGCAATAAACCACCCTGAGGTTGCCATCAGAGTGACATTTGCGATCAGGGTGGCAAAGGAGAGCAGACCGCCAAGGATCATCCAGCCCATTACCGGTCTCATCAATAACAATAGACGCCATACCGGCTTCATATCGGTCTGCCTTGAGAGGCCATAACCAAGCCGTGGTAGACACCTTGTTGTTCAATCAGGGATTGATGATTACCTTGCTCTACCAAACAACCTTCATCCATAACCAGGATGCGGGACATGCGCTCAACTGTTTTCAACCTGTGGGCGATGATCAGCAGAGTTCGATTTTCAGCAAGCTGGTTTATCGCTTCCTGGATCAACTGCTCGCTCTCCAGGTCAAGACTTGCTGTTGCTTCGTCGAGGATTACCAAGGGTGCGTCTTTAAGGAAAGCTCTTGCCAGTGCAATGCGCTGTATTTCACCTCCTGATAACCCATGTCCCCCCTCTCCGATGATGGTCTGATAGCCATCAGGCAGGGTGGTAATGAAATCGTCTGCGCGGGCCAGTGATGCCGCATGCCTGACCTGCTCTATCTCCGCATCGGCCTGTGCAAGACGGATATTATCGAGCACGGAACCGTGAAACAGATGTGATCTTTGTGGTAACCAGATGAGCTTCTGACGCCATGCAGCCAGGTCAATCTGATCCAAGGGTTGATGATTGACCATGACTCGTCCCCGGGTGGGTTGATTGAATCCCAGGATCGGGTTGAGCAGAGTAGTTTTGCCTGCACCGCTCGGGCCGACCAAAGCAACTTGCTCTCCTGGATGCAGGCTGAAGTCAATCCTGTTCAGTGCCAGACGACCATCCCCGTAACTATAACCAATATCCTCGAAAGTCAGCCCTATTGGAGTGTCTAAATATTTTGATCCACCTGCCTCTCTGATGGCTTCCGGTTCTGCCTGCAAAATCTGCATCATGCCCTCTACGGCACCGATAGCATCCATTCTTGCATGGTAGTGTTGTCCCATATTACGCAAAGGTAGATAAAACTCAGGCGCTAGCAAGAGTATGAAGAGACCATAGACAAAATCCAGCTCTCCCCAGTAGAGTCGGAAACCGACCAGTACAGCGACTATGGCAATGCTTATGGTGGAGAAGAACTCGAGGGCGAATGAGGAGAGAAAGGCAATCCGCAGTACAGCCAGGGTGGAGTGACGATATTCATCGGAAATTTTGCCGATCACTTCAGCTTCACGACGACTGGCATTGAAAAGCTTTAAACTGGTCAGTCCCTGAATGGTGTCGAGGAAGTGGCCGCTCATTTTTGCGAGCTTTCGCCACTGTTGCTGGTTCCTGCGCTCTGCACCATGTCCGATTAAAATCATAAACAGCGGGATCAATGGTGCTGTACCCAGCATCACAAGTGCAGAAACCCAATCGATAGGAAACACAAATACCAGAATTGAAAGGGGTACCAGAGCCATTAATGAGATGGCAGGTATGAAGCGGGCGTAGTAGGCCTCCAACGCTTCGATGCCATCGGTCAAAGTATTGGTTAACTCACCACTGCGTTGGTTGGCCAGATAAGCAGGGCCGAGTCGTCTTAATTGATCGAGCAGAGTTTGTCTCAGAGTGAGTTTGACCCGACTGGCGGCCAGGAAGGCACTCTGTTCAGAAGCCCAAATCAGGATCACTCTGAAAATGAAAACAAGCAACATTCCCCACAGCCAGGGCATCAGCTCTTGCAGGGGATGAGCTTCAATGATGACCCCTGAAACCACTATCGACAGCAGCCAGGCCTGGATGATCACCAGCCAGCCAGAAGCAGTGCCTAGTACGGTTGCCAATATCAGCGCATTTCCAGCAAGGCTTTTTTGCCTCTTAAGCCAGTCTGTGCCCTGTTTCATGACGCTTTGTAGTCTCTATTCTGTTTTGAGTTCGATATGGTCTCAGCCAGGCTTCGGCTCACTACAAGCAATAGTGCTGAACAGATTGTCTGTAGTGAGCCGCAAACCACTTGCAGCAAAACTCATCCTGAGTTTTTATGAACTCCCGATTGTTTGTAAATGTTTTAAATCTACTTGTTATCTTTCATGGCAATCGCATGGGTCTCTTCGATATAGGCAGCTTCTGCTTCGGTCAACTCAATATTGTCGTAACCGGTTACCATGGTCTTGATATAGTGGGTTGGTGTTTTACCTGTAGTGGTCATGTAGATATGAATGATCACGAAGGTGCCCATGAGAAATGCAGCAGCGGTATGGACAAAGGCAATCAGGGTCAAGCCTTGTCCTGACCAACTGTAGGTACTCCACAGATCATAAAACATGTAGACGATACCGGATGCCCATAGAGCGGGGCCGATGAGAACCATGAATGCCATGTAAGCAAGAGATTGAAGGGCATTTTGCTTACGCTGCAGGCCCTTCTTGTAGGGATGGGGTTCACCCACCAATATGCCATAAGCGTAAAAACGTATTACTTTGAGAACGCCCTCTTTGAAAAGATACTGACGCCACTGACCTGTTGTGAAATTCCAGAAGGTGGTGAAGATCCATAACAGGATCAAGGCAATCGCCCCATAGGTATGTATCACGACTGCTGTTTTGAAGTCGAGCATGTCATGGGTGCCATGCAGCCCCAGTCCGGTGTAGAAAAGTGTGAAAATCAGAAAAGCTTGAGACCAGTGCCAAAAACGCTCGTAACGGCTATAGATCATTACATAGTGTTTTTCGCCACGGGTCTTGATCTTGGTGTTCTGGTTTGGGTTGTGAGTTTGACTGGCCATTATGCACTCCTCTGCTGTTGTTTTTTGCTGAATATCTTGCGCAACAGTCCGTGCAACAGAACACCAAGCAATGCACCTCCCAGTGCGAGATAACCTAAAATATCGAGCCAGAAAAAATTGTCTCGACCAGGCATGTAGAAGCCGTTCAATCCCTCCAGTCGACCCCCTTTGCTGTGACAGTCTGAACAACCCATGGCGTCATCCTTGGGCGCAACCATATGGGTGATTGGCCAGAAGGAGTAGGTCTCAACAAATCCAAACTCTCCACTGTAAGGGATGTTGTTTTTCTCCATACCCACTTTGATAGCACGACCAAAATCGTAGTTACCCCAATAGGCATCGTCATCATCCCCCCACAGATGCATGTAGACCATGGTGTTGTTGCCTTTATCGTAAGGCTGGGTGGTATGCATTCGTTTAAAGGGCCAGATGCGGGATTTACCATCATCGTGTGATCCCTTAAAGCCGTTGATCTCAACAGGGCCCTTTTCAGGATCGAACTTGGTCTCAATGGTTGTGTATACCATTTGACCATCGAACCAGTCGTAGTAGGGTGTCAGGTTTTCGCCATACTCAAAGTTACCTTTGATCGATTTATAGGTAGCACGATGGGCGCCGTTACCCTGGGTATAGTTCTTCTCTTTAAAGCCCTCACCATCTTTGGTCTTGCCTGCTGTGCGCCAATCCCAGTCAGTCAATGTGCCTACTCCACCCCGGGCAATGGTTGGAATATGACAGGTTTGACAGGCGATTTTGTCGGTATGGCCATTCAGTTTTGCGCCTACCAGGTCACTGTAATCATGGGGGGTTTCGCTGTGGCAGGATTCACAGGTTGCGACATCCCGGCGTTCACCCGGTAGCCCTAAACCTTCAGTGTCGTGGGCAATCACATTGTAGCGGCTGCCAGCCCATAGATGCTGGCGGGTGACGTGGCAGGTAGTACATGCGAAGTTCAGGCCTTCAGCATCCATGTGTACATCCAGCTCCTTGCTCGGTTTTTTCAGAGATGAGTCGAGGTCGCCATGTTTTACCCCATCACCACCACCGCCGTAGAAGTGGCAGGAGCCGCAGTTTTCACGGCCTGGTTTGCCGACGCTTTGCGCTACCTTGCTCCATTGAATCGGTTGCTTGCCTTCGAACATGATCGAACAGGCTTTGTTGCCGCTAGAGTTTGGTGTCTTGTAGTAGGTTCCAGTGCGATCGTGACAGATCAGACAGTCGATGTTCTCCTGTTTTGTAAAGTCGAAGGTGTCATCCTTCCAGCCATATCCGGCATGACACTGGGCGCACATGCCCTCATTACCCTTGGAGTTGGTGCAGAAGGTATTGATGAGGGTCTTCTTACCCAGCTTCTGGCCGGTTTCTGGATGCTCATACTCCCAGGTCCAATGAATCGACTTCATGAAATGTCGGCCCGCTTCTGTATGACATGAGAGACAGGCTTCAGTCACTTCAGGGCCGCTAGTGAAATCCTTTTGAAGAACCTCGAATTTTGTATGGTCTGCAGTTGATTCCCCATCGTCGCGAATACTGGGGCCAGTATCCTCAACAATACGGAAATTCATATCACTATCAACGTTGTGCGGTGTGGCGTGATCGTCACTTGCTTGTGTGAAGGGGGATAGTAGCAGTATCAGGGCCCACGCGGAGACCCTGATACTGGTCTTTACGGCCAGTAAGTTTTGTTTATGCATCTTTAGTTCCGTGATGACGGTTACGACCGCGACACATAAACAGCTCGGCCCGGTCTGGTTTTTTCCCTGAACCAGTTCCGGTCAGGTGCTTAATTAGGGGCTTAATCTCCCCGGTCGGGGTTCAGGATACTGAGCCTCGTACCACATGGCATTGATAATTCCCAATGAGAGTGCCAACAGCACACCCAGAATCCAAGTGAAGTACCACATAAGATTTTCTCCTCAGGTTTTTGAACGATGTAAAAAATTAATAGGCTGAAGTACGTGCTCGCATCTCCTCAATAGAGAGTCGCCCCCACATCTTTCGATAGTTCCAGATGGTGTAGCTGATGACGATGGGCAGGAAGATCAATACCGCCCAAAACATAACTGTAAGCGTCAGATGACTCGATGGGGCGTCCCATACTGTCAAGCTGCTGCCCGGATGGGTGCTGGAAGGCATTACGAAGGGAAAGAGTGATATCCCTGCGGTCATGATTACGCCACTTATTGCCAGGGAGCTGCTAAAAAAGCCCCAGCCTGGACGGTCACTTCGAGACATGATGATAGTCATAATGACACCCAGAAAACCGAGTGCAGGAAAAATCATGGTAATCGGATAGTCGCCATAATTCTTCAACCATGCGCCAGGAGATAACTCTACAGTTTTCGCCAGTGGGTCAGGTAAGGCATCCAGTGGTGGTTGAGATACTATGGCCAGCCCTTCAATACCCATAATCAACCAGATACCTGCCAGGGCAAAAGCAGTCATTGCGGCAATACCTGTCCAAAGAATCCAGCCTTTGACTCGTTCAGTTATTTCTCCGCTGGTGCGCATTTGAATCCATATGCCACCATGCATGGTCAGCAAGGAGAAGCTGACGATACCTGCTAACAGTGCGAAGGGATTCAAGAGTTCAAAAAATCCACCGGTATAGTAAGCGCGCATCAGTTCGTCCAGATGGAAAGGAACACCGAGCAGTAGATTGCCAAAAGCAACCCCAAACACCAGAGAGGGGACAGCGCCTCCGATGAATAACCCCCAATCCCAGGCTTTACGCCACCGTGCGTCTCCCAGTTTACTGCGGTAGTCAAAGCCTACAGGGCGGAAGAAGAGGGCGAACAATACCAGTAACATGGCAACGTAAAAGCCAGAAAAGGCTGCTGCATAGACTACGGGCCAGGCAGCAAAAATCGCACCGCCAGCAGTGATCAGCCATACTTGATTACCATCCCAGTGGGGCCCGACCGTATTGATCATCAGGCGTCTTTCATCATCTGTTTTACCGACGAAAGGGAGAAGATTACCGACCCCCATATCCATACCGTCGGTAATGGCAAAACCGATCAGCAGCACTCCGACAAAGAGCCACCAGATGAGTTTCAGTGTTTCATAATCGATTAACATCTCGCTAACTCCTCTATTACTGTGTGACGCTGACGCCGGATTCAAAGTGATAACGGCCGGTGTGCAGTGAGCTGGGGCCGAGGCGGGCAAAGCGGAACATCAGCCACATTTCGATTACAAGGAGAAAGGTGTAGAAACCGATGAAGCCGACCATACTGAATATCAAATCGTTCACAGTGAGAGTTGAGGTTGCGAGAAAGGTGGGCAGTACCTCTCCGATAGCCCAGGGCTGTCGACCGAACTCTGCGACGAACCAACCTGTCTCCACTGCAATCCATGGCAGAGGAATACTCCACAGGGTTAAGCGTAACAACCAGCGTTTCTGCTCAATTTCCCGACGTGCGTTGTAGTAGAAACCTGCAGCGATGATGAACAGTAAGGTAAAGCCTATTGCAACCATGATGCGGAAAGTCCAGAACAGAGGGGCTACAGAAGGAATGCTCATCTTTACCGCCTCCTTAATCTGCTCATCTGTCGCATCGACTACATTAGGCGTGAACGCTTTTAGCAGGAGCCCATAACCCAGGTCTGCTTTGTACTCTTCGAAGAGGGCAATATTTGCTTCGCTGGTATCTCCATTGCGTAGACGTTGCAGATAGTTATAGGCCCTCATGCCAGAGCGGATGCGGGCTTCGTTGTCATGCATGATATCTTTCAGGCCGATCACCTCCTCATCAACAGAACGGGTTGCGATCAGGCCAAGTGCCCAGGGCACTTTAATTGCGCCATGAGTCTGCTGTGCCTCCTGGTCGGGGAAACCAATCAGGTTGAAACCGGCCGGGGGTTCATGGGTCTCCCATTCACCTTCTATGGCAGCCAACTTGCTCCTCTGTACATCGCCAAGTTCATATCCCGATTCATCACCGAGAACGATTACTGAGAGTACCGAAGCGAGTCCAAATCCGACCGCCACCGTGAATGAGCGTTTGGCAAACTCAAGATCTCTGCCTTTAAGCAGGTAATAAGCTGAGATGCCCATCACGAACATGGCACCTGTTACATAGCCTGCTGCCACTGTGTGGATGAATTTGACCTGTGCCACCGGGTTGAGTACCAGCTCAGCAAAGCTGGTCATCTCCATGCGCATGGTCTGATAGCTGAACTCTGCGCCGATAGGATTCTGCATCCAGCCGTTGGCTACCAATATCCAAAGAGCAGAAAGGTTGGTGCCTATCGCAGTCAGGAAAGTGACCCCCAGGTGTTGTCTTTTACTAAGACGCTCCCAGCCCAGAAAGAAGAGGCCGATGAAGGTCGATTCCAGAAAAAAGGCCATTAATCCTTCAATGGCGAGGGGGGCGCCAAAGACATCGCCAACATAGTGGGAGTAGTAAGACCAGTTGGTTCCAAACTGGAACTCCATGGTCAGACCGGTGGTGACACCCAGGGCGAAATTGATGCCGAAAAGTTTTCCCCAGAATTTAGTCATGTCACGGTAGATCTCTTTACCGGTCATGACATATACCGATTCCATGATTACCAGTATCCAGGTCATTCCGAGGGTTAAGGGTACAAATAGAAAGTGATAAAGCGCCGTGAGTGCGAACTGCCAGCGTGACAGCTCAATCATCGTCGGATCCAGCATGCGATGCCTCCTGCTTATTGAATGTGGCTCAGTTTCAGCAATCTTTAGGCCAGTATCCTAACTGTTTGAATGATAAGCATTATCACTGCATAAAGATTTTGATTGAGTTGCCAACTGGGCTTTATGCCGTTTTAAACAGGTGATTTGCCGGACGGATATTCGGTAAATCAGACACTCGGCCCAGTCAGCGTGAACGGTCTTCAAGAGTCCGCGGAGAGAGAAGATGAATACCGTTCAGTGGCGACTATAGGGTTCAAGTACGCCTCGGGTCATTGATGCATCGCAAAAACAATGTGAATTGTAAGTGTTTGTTGTTATTGATAAAAATCAATAATATTTGGTTGAAATTGGGCGGGTTGTCCCAATGTTTCGAAACTGTCATCGACTGCTAGTGATCAAGACATACCCCGGTTTACGGGTTCCAAAACGGGAAATCAGATAACAGCGCCACTGGGCTGGCTGATGTTGTTTTAGGTGCAGTTATGGGGGCAGGTGGAACCGATCCAGGTGTTCGTGATTTAGAAGGTTGTGGCGTTCCATCCCCAGAGATGGCGCTCTGCCGCACTGAACTCGATATAGACTCGATCTTCCGGAATATGCAGTTGCTGCAGCATCAGCTTACAGAGGATATTTGAGAAATCCCCGGTACGATCGTTGGGGAGTCCGATGCTTTTCAGTTCCAGATAAGCCAGGCTGGCAGTGGTGCCGGCGAACAACATATTTGGATTGAATACGAAGTCGACCATGACATAAGTCTCAGGTTTTCCAAGCATATCAGCTACGGTTGCAGAGGCGAGCTTGAGTAACTCGGAGAGCTTATCTTCCTCTATGGTTTGATTAGTGGTGATTCTGAGTAGGGGCATGGGCTTATTTACAATACTCTTTAATCTGCTCTTTGGCTTTCTGCATCCTCTCCTTTTTTTGCTCTTCGGTGAGACGCAGATATTCATCTCCGACCTTGTAGAGTCGATTGCCCAGCGCGTTCAGTTGCTGCAAATTACTCCGAGCTGCTTTACAGTTCTCTTTTTGAATCTTGCTGTTTTTTTTGTTTTCCTGTTGCTCCGACTTCTTCAGATTTCTATCCTCCTCTCTGTCTGCAAGGTCTTGACGCAATTTTTGCAGTTTTTGCTTGGCAGAGCCCGCATCGCTCGAGGGTGCGCTGTAGGTTTTGACCACTTCTGATTGAGCTTCAGGTGGTGGAGTTTGAGAATAGGTTACGACGCCGTCTTCGTTTACCCAGCGGTAGGTTTCTGCAAATACCGTGGTTGAGATCAATAGCAGAAGCATGAGAAAAAATCTTGATAGCACTGCGGGTTCCCTGTCTGATTCGGTGATTCTATAGGTGGATATTATGAAGCATGGGAACCGAATGGCAAGTAAGCAGAGCTGAAATAACAATAGTAGAGGGGGATATCTGCTTGACCTGTTAGAGTAGTATTAGTATTTTGCACTGTTTCGATATAGTTTTTGCGCACGAACAATAAAATCGGCGCTATGGGAGGCTTCACGTGGAACTAAGCGGTGGCGAGATCATCGTTCAATGCTTGAAAGATGAGGGCGTAGAGCATGTATTCGGTTACCCGGGTGGTGCCGTTCTACATATTTATGATGCGCTTTTCCAACAAAAAGAGCTGAAGCATATCCTGGTGCGCCATGAGCAGGCAGCAGGACATGCAGCAGACGGTTATGCCCGTGCTACCGGAAAACCAGGTGTGGTTCTGGTGACGTCGGGGCCTGGCGCCACCAATGTGGTGACCGGGGTTGCCACCGCTTTCATGGATTCGATTCCGATGGTTGTCCTCACCGGGCAGGTACCCACCCCAGTGATAGGTAGTGATGCCTTTCAGGAAGTGGATACTGTGGGAATCACCCGCCCCTGTGTGAAACACAATTTTCTGGTCAAGCGCCTGGAAGATCTAGCTGAGACGATTAAAAAAGCCTTCTATATCGCCACCACCGGTCGTCCTGGGCCTGTTGTTGTCGATATCCCCAAGGATATAACCGATCCTGGTATCAAGATCCCTTATAGCTATCCCAATAAGATCAAGATGCGCTCATACAACCCGGTTATTAAGGGGCATCTGGGCCAGATCAAGAAGGCGATTAAAATCATGATGGAGGCGGAGCGTCCGGTCTTTTATACCGGAGGCGGTGTCGTTCTGGATGATGCAGCGAAACCATTGACTGATCTGGTGGAAAAACTCGATTTTCCAATAACACAGACCCTGATGGGTTTGGGTGCCTATCCGGGGAGTGGCAAGAATTTTCTGGGTATGTTGGGAATGCATGGTAACTATGAAGCAAATATGGCGATGCACGAAACCGATGTGTTGATCGCTGTTGGCGCCCGCTTTGATGACCGGGTTACCGGTCATGTTAAACAGTTCTGTCCCGATGCAACCATTATCCATATCGACATCGATCCTTCGTCGATATCCAAGAATGTGCGTGTCGATGTGCCAATCGTTGGGCCGGTCAAGCAGGTCTTGAGGGACATGCTCAAGGTAGTCACTGAAAGTGATAAAAAACCGAAGCAGCAGGCCTTGAAGAAGTGGTGGACTCAGATTGAAAAATGGCGCGCCATGGATTGCATGAAATACGATAAAAAGAGTGGCATGATCAAACCGCAACAGGCGGTTGAAATATTGCATAAGGTGACCAAAGGTGAGGCCTTCGTGACTTCAGACGTTGGTCAGCATCAGATGTTCGCTGCTCAATTTTATCGTTTTGACAAGCCTCGGCGTTGGATCAACTCCGGTGGTCTTGGGACTATGGGATTTGGTCTGCCTGCGGCAATAGGTGTACAGATGGCTCATCCTAAAGCTGAAGTCGCGGTTGTCACAGGTGAGTCGAGTATCCAAATGTGCATACAGGAGCTGGCGACCTGTCTACAGTACGATCTGCCGATCAAGATCATACTGCTGAATAACGGTTACATGGGTATGGTTCGCCAGTGGCAGGAGTTTTTCTACGACAGCCGCTACTCCCAGTCTGGTATGAGTGTTACCCCTGATTTCGTCAAACTGACTGAATCCTACGGTCATATCGGCATGCGTGTTGAGAAGCCCGAAGACCTTGAAGGCGCAATGAAAGAGGCCTTTTCTCATAAAGACCGGCTGGTTTTTCTGGATGTGGTAGTTGATCCTGCAGAAAATGTCTATCCAATGATTGCGGCGGGCAAAGGGCATCATGAGATGTATCTGTCACCTGGGAGTGAGTTGGTCTGATGAGGCATATCATATCTATTCTGATGGAGAACGAGTCCGGTGCGCTAGCACGGGTGGCCAACCTTTTTACTGCGAGGGGATATAATATTGAATCCCTTACTGTCGCACCGACAGAAGACACGAGCCTGTCACGCATGACGCTGGTGACCAGTGGCAGCGATGAAATTATCGAGCAGATAACCAAACAGCTCAATAAACTGATCGATGTGGTGAAGCTGGTCGATCTGACAGAAGGTGGTCACATCGAAAGGGAGATGATGTTGATCAAATTGCGGGCGGAGCGCACCCAGCGGGAGGAGATCAAACGCTTGGTCGACATCTTTCGCGGTAAGATTATCGATGTGACAGACACCAGCTATACGGTTGAACTGACAGGTGCCGCAAGCAAGCTGAATGCCTTTATCGAAGCGGTGGATGAAGAGCTGATCATCGAAGTGATTCGTACCGGCCCCTCTGGAATCGGACGGGGATCAAAAGGGTTAAGTCTTTAGCTTTACTGATTTTGACCAGACCTAAACGGTAAAATGATCGGTTATAACTTCGCCCGACAGGCGTCTGCAGATGGCGGTTATAACTGATCTGTAAACTATCTAACACTATCAATTTAAAAATTTTCCGAAGGAAACAACATGGCTATCAATGTTTATTACGACAAAGACTGCGATCTCAATATCATTAAGGGAAAAACAGTCTCCATCATCGGCTACGGTTCTCAGGGGCATGCCCATGCCAACAATCTGCAGGACTCCGGTGTCAATGTCATCGTTGGTCTGCGTGAAGGCTCCCCTTCGGCGATCAAGGCTGGTAATGCCGGGCTTACAGTAAAATCGATCGAAGAGGCGGTAAAGGCTGCGGATGTGGTAATGATTCTGGCACCTGATGAATTTCAGGCCGATCTCTATCGCAACCAGATCGAACCGAATATTAAAGAGTCAGCTGCATTGGCCTTTGCTCATGGTTTTGCAATTCACTATAACCAGGTTGTGCCACGGGAAGATCTGGATGTGATCATGATCGCGCCAAAAGCACCTGGTCATACTGTACGCAGTGAATATGTCAAAGGTGGTGGTATTCCGGATCTCGTTGCTGTCTATCAGGATGCAACAGGTAGTGCTATGGATACGGCACTATCCTATGCATCTGCCATCGGTGGTGGCCGTACCGGCATCATTGAAACCACTTTCAAGGATGAGACCGAAACCGATCTGTTCGGTGAGCAGGCGGTACTCTGTGGTGGTGCTGTTGAGTTGGTTAAAGCCGGTTTTGAAACCTTGACTGAGGCAGGTTATGCGCCAGAGATGGCCTACTTCGAATGTCTGCATGAGCTGAAACTGATTGTTGATCTGATGTACGAAGGCGGCATCGCCAATATGAACTACTCCATTTCAAATAATGCTGAATATGGTGAGTATGTCACTGGCCCGAAGGTGATCAATGATGAGAGTCGCAAGGCGATGAAACAAGCGTTGTCGAACATCCAGAGTGGTGAATATGCCAAGCAGTTTGTTTCCGAAGGTGCACTGGGTTATCCATCGATGACTGCTTATCGCAGACTTAATGAAGAGCATGCGATCGAACAGGTGGGTGAGCGTTTGCGTGGCATGATGCCCTGGATTAAGAAGATTGTCGATAAATCGAAAAACTGATTCAGAAGCCGCATAAATTGGCGGCCCAACCTTACTATTAACCCTGAGACGACATACTTAGTCGTCGGGTTAATAGTTACCCGGCGCTCTTTTTTATACACCGGGTTGATTAGGATGGGTCGCTTATTCTACCTGACTTTAATTTTCTACCTTTTTACCCTATCTACTCTTATCTTTCGCAGACAGATTTGCTTGTGATTATTTGAGCTTCTCCCCCAGGGTTGTCACCTGTCTTGGCCTGTGGTATTTTTTTATGTGCGCAAGGAGTGAAGTATTCGGCATGGAACTGCCAAGCCTTGACCTCTCCCATAAAGCGTTACTGAACCCCCGGAAAGTTGCTCCATTTTAATCGCGGCAAATTTCTGGAGTGAGCTGCTGCGCCTGTTTATAAAAGGGTCTGGCTAATTGATGTAGGAAGTTGGTTATGAAATGGATTGCCCAATCATTCACCCTGTTTGCTGGGTTGTCTCTTTTTGTTATCAATCCGTCCCATGCCGAGAGATATAACCCACTTAAGGATTATGTCTATGCATATGACTCTGCCTATAACTACCGCTTGGTGAGTCAACGGTCAGAGGATGGGTTTGACGTCTACACTATTAATCTTGATTCCCAAAAATGGCGCAGTGCTGAGGAAGTATCTCCAGTCTTGTGGAATCATTGGCTTACCTTGATCGTGCCTGATCAAATAACCACCAGTATGGCAAATATAGTTGTCCATAGTGGTAATAGTGATAGTGGTGTACCTGACATTGAATCATTCGGTGAATACCGGACGTTAGCCATTCAGAGCGGTAGCATTCAGGCAATACTGCAGCAAGTTCCAGCGCAACCTTTGACATTTACTGATCTGGATGAAGCGGTGCAAGAGGATGCACTGGTCTCTTATTCATGGCGAAAAGTCATGGAGACTGGAGATCCTACCTGGTCCGCCTATCTGCCTATGACAAAGGCGGTGGTAAGAGGGATGGATACCACACAAAAAATAGTTGAAGATAAACTGGGTTTTGAAATCGAACAGTTTATCGTCACTGGATTCTCCAAACGGGGTGCCATTGCTTGGTTGACTGCAGCCATTGATCCGCGGGTCAGTGGCGTAATTCCCGGTGGTTACAATATCCTCTATCTTGATCAGCAGCTCGAACACCATTTCAATAGCTACGGTTTCTATTCAGAAGCATTGGCGAACTATTCCAATAAGCAGATTCTGCAGGAGATCAGGTCACCAGAGGGGAAGTTTCTCAGAAGCTTGATCGATCCAGTGAGTTATCGCCACACACTTAATATGCCTCATTTGATTCTGAATGTGACTGGTGATGAATTTTTTCTGCCGGATGCATCGGAAGCCTATATTGATAAAATTCCGGGCGAAACCCTTCAACGTATTATTCCTAATACAAATCACTCCTTCCTGGGTCATGAAGAAGAGATGATGGAGGGACTTACTGCATGGTATCAGATGATAGTTAATGGCTTTGCACGGCCACAGATAGATTGGGAGCATGATGAGTCGGGGAGTTTGGTTGTGCATAGTGATCTGACGCCACTCGAAGTCAGACTTTGGCAAGCAAATAATCCCCATGGGAGAGACTTTCGCTTTCCAACAGTTGGTGACGAGGCGTGGCACTCTACTCTGCTGGAAGTGGGCCAGGATGGCTCGTATCGGATATCTGTACCCATTCCTGATGAGGGGTATACCGCCTACATGGCTGAACTGACTTACCCTGATGTCTTTGGAAAAGCCCAGGTATATACCACCTCAGTTTTTATCGTTCCGGATAAAGTGCCGTTCGAATTGGGATATCCAATCAGTGAACCTAAAACTGCAAGTTACTGGTCGCAACAGGTTGAAAGTGCCTTACTGGGAGAGCCGCTGGACTATAGTGCGGATGAGCTGATGAAGATGTTGCCATTTTTTGTGCTCGGTGAGCAGGTCGAGGATGTTGAAGGTCTTGATGAATTCCTAAGTGCATCCGCTGCAAAGCAAAACTGTACTGCTGCCCGCTTAAATGTTGAAGCGGGTGAATTGGGTTGGTACTCCAGCATTCACCAGGCAGATGCAAATGTTAAATATTGGCAGGTCTATGATTGGGCAGAGCGGCTTTATGTGCTGGAGTCTCGAGACTCTGCCGCAGTTTTTTGTCGAGAACTCACTCAATTCGGCAGAGACTAGTGGGCCGCTCGGAAAATTCGGTAACCCTCAGCCGGTACTGTTAAGATCAGCCCTTCAGGCTGGCACACAATAGTCACTCTGCATAAACCTCATACAGCCCATCTGTTTCTCAGGTAGTTTCGCGCTGGTTTCTCGATCAATGAATAGAGCAGGTGGCCAGCAATGATGGAGCAGGCAATATAGATGGCATAGAACAGGATCAAATAGAGGACGTCTCCCATATCAGGAGGAACAATTCGCTTAAAGATTTGATTGAACACCATCAAGGTTGTTGCATGAGCCAGATAGATTGAGTAGGAGATCTTACCCAGATAAATCAGCGGCTGGGTTGAGAATATCTTCGCAGCAATGCCAACTGAGCGACTTAAAGAGAGTAGCAGTGTCGCAAAAGCGATGATAATCAAGAAATCATAAAAAGAGGATAGGTCCAGACTGGCGAAGATAATTGCCATGGAGGCAGCAGCGATGGCTGTCAGGTCGAAAAGCGGGCTATCCTTCAATTTTGCATGGATGTTGTAGAGTGAACATCCGATCAAAAATTCTGAAGCTATTCGGGTTAATGAGAGATGTTCATCCAACATATATTTCTGCATGTCGTTTAGGTATGCAGCCAATATCACCATGGTGCTGAAGATGGTTATTATCATCAACAAATGCAGCCAGGGGTTCCTTATTTTGTTGTATATAAATGCAATAAAAGGGAAACAGAGATAGGCAAACCACTCCGAGCCAACTGACCATGAAGGGACATTCCAGCCGATACTGTTGGGAAATCCCCAGCCGTTGATCAAAAACAGACTGTAGAAAAACTTGCTGAGTGTGTACTGAGATTCTGCACCTTCAGGAAAGGTGTAGACTGAAAACAGGGTCGCACCTAAAAAGACGGGTATCAACACAATGGTAGCGATGAAGTGTGCCGGATATATTCTCGCTATTCTCAGTTTTAGAAAGCGGCTGATCTCACTTCTGTGTAAATGAACAAAGTCACTCTGGTGAACGTAGGAGATGACAAATCCACTGAGTATAAAAAAGAGATCGACGCCTAACCAGCCTTTAGTGATAACACGTTCGACATACCCAGGCATAACCGCTGAGGCGCTTACATATGAGATGCCATGAAGTAGAACCACCCACATGGCTGCAATGCCCCGTACGCCTGTCAATGAGTCAATTTGTCTGGCCAAATCTATCGCTACCTAGTGGTGTGGGGTGAATATATGCTTGTGAAATACTTACTAACCAGGCCATAGATATCAATATCTATGGCCTGGTTAGTACCTATTCTGGTGTAGGAATGAGTATTCCCCATAGGGATAGAGATTCTCACGCTAATTGATCTGAATCAATGGTTTTCTTCTCTATCTATAGTGATCTGCTTGCAATACTTGATTTTCACTGGGCAAGGTTTGTCTTAGGTAAGGTTGCCTACTATCAAGGTGATTATGCCCAAGCAGAAGAACCACCATTTTGTGAAAGCCTATGAGTGGCTTGCGATGATATTGGAGAGCCGTGGTGACCTGGCTGAGGCGCATCAGGCCTTGACTCATACTCTGAAACTTTCTCCCAGATCGGTGGTGCAACAATGACGGCTTGGTTTTCTAGCGCTGCAAAATGGCGGGGAGCTTGGTGGCGGACAGTTTTTATGGCTCTGCCCTGAGGAGGGCTTTCAATCCGCTACCGGGGTTTCAAGAGCTATGGAATTGAACCCCTCAAGATCATATCATCTGCCGCAATATCGTCTATAATGGTCGGTTTTCCAGGCTTCTTATGTGGGAGAGTTGCGGATGTCCAAAGAGGGTGTAAAAAAAGTAGTGCTGGCCTACTCCGGCGGTCTAGATACCTCGATTATCGTTAAATGGCTGCAGGATGAGTATCAGTGTGAAGTGGTGACTTTCACTGCAGATATCGGCCAGGGTGAAGAGGTGGAGCCGGTGCGTGCCAAGGCCGAAGCGGCAGGCATCAAAGAGATCTATATTGAAGATCTGACTGAAGAGTTCGTGCGCGACTACGTCTTCCCTATGTTTCGAGCCAATGCCATCTATGAGGGTGAATATCTTCTCGGTACATCCATTGCCCGTCCACTTATCGCTAAACGGTTGATTGAAATCGCCAATGAGACTGGTGCTGATGCTATTTCCCATGGGGCCACCGGCAAGGGTAATGACCAGGTTCGTTTTGAACTGGGTGCTTACGCCCTAAGACCGGATATCAAGATTATCGCCCCCTGGCGTGAGTGGGATCTGAACTCTCGTGAAAAGCTGCTGGCCTATGCTGAGGAGCATGGCATCTCCATCGAAATGAAACGTGAGGGTAAAAAATCCCCCTACTCGATGGATGCCAATCTACTGCACATCTCCTATGAAGGTTACGACCTGGAAGATCCCTGGACAGAACCTGGGAATGAGATGTGGCGTTGGTCGGTCTCTCCAGAGGATGCACCGAATCAGGCAACCACCATCGAAATCGGTTTTGAAAATGGTGATCCGGTCTCTATCGATGGTGAGAAACTCTCCCCAGCCGCACTACTGCTGAAACTCAATAAACTGGGTGGTGCGAATGGTATTGGCCGGGCTGATATCGTCGAAAATCGCTACGTGGGTATGAAGTCCCGTGGTTGCTATGAGACCCCTGGTGGCACCATTCTGCTCAAAGCCCATCGGGCTATGGAGTCTTTGACTCTGGATCGTGAAGCGGCGCATATGAAGGATGAGTTGATGCCTCGATATGCAAAACTGATCTACAACGGTTACTGGTTTGCTCCTGAGCGGGAGATGTTACAGGCGGCCATCGATAAAACTCAGTCTGTTGTGAACGGTGTAGTGCGCCTGAAGCTCTATAAAGGCAACGTCAATATCGTTGGACGCAAGTCCGATACAAACAGCCTCTTCGACGAGTCGATTGCCACTTTCGAAGATGATGAGGGTGCCTACAATCAGCAGGATGCGGAAGGGTTCATCAAGTTGAATGCGCTGCGCCTGCGGGTGGCAGCTGGTAAAAAGGATTGAGCCGGTTTGGCGGGTTGATTCTTAGTCGGATCTAACAGAAAAACCAGCTTCTGTCGTAGGGTGCGGCCCTGCCGCACCAGGCTCCTTAATGGCGGAATTATTCAGAGAATCCTTGGCTTCACACCGACCTATTGCTCGGTAACCTGGGCTGCAGCACGATAAATCAAGTCACTGTCACTGCCCGGTTTGTGGGCCTCTTCACTCAACATTCTGCGCCACTTTCTTGCTCCAGGCAGGCCCTGGAACAGGCCCAATATATGGCGGGTGATACGGTTGATCGGGGTGCCTGCAGATAGCTCTCTATCGACAAAAGGGATCAAAGCTTCGATGATCTGGTGGCGGCTCTGCAGATCTCCTTCAGAACCAAAAACCAACGCATCGGCCTGGGCCAGAATCCAGGGGTTCTGATAAGCCTCTCTACCGATCATCACACCATCAACATGGTTGAGATTGTGCTGCACCTGCTCAAGAGAGGTGATACCACCATTGATAATGATTTCAAGATTGAGAAAATCCTGCTTGAGTCGATGAACCGTCTCATAAGAGAGAGGAGGGATCTCCCTGTTCTCCTTGGGACTCAAGCCCTGAAGCCAGGCTTTGCGGGCATGCACGATAAAGGTTTTACAGCCTGCTTCAGAGACCTTACCAACAAAATCACAGAGCGCTTGATAGCTGTCATGATCATCGACACCAATACGATGTTTTACCGTGACATCAATAGCAACACGATCACACATTGCCTTGACGCAATCCGCAACCAGCTCCGGGGTCAGCATCAGGCAGGCGCCAAAGCGGCCTGATTGTACTTTGTCTGAGGGGCAGCCCACATTCAGATTGATCTCGTCATAGCCCCACTCCTCTCCCAGTTTTGCAGATTGGGCCAGTGCGTCCGGTTCACTGCCGCCGAGTTGCAGGGCCACCGGGTGTTCGCTGGGATCGAAATCAAGAAATCGTGCGCGATGGCCATGTAAAATTGCACCGGTAGTCACCATCTCTGTGTATAGGAGAACATGACGGGATATCAGTCGCAGGAAAAAGCGACAGTACCTATCGGTCCAGTCGAGCATAGGGGCGATGGAGAGTCTACGGTTTGGCACGGAATCTATTCAGTTGACGGCTCTGTTTGGCATCTGTGGCGATTGGGCACAGTGGTGAATAAGGATTCTCGAGTAAAAAGAGCGAAAAGACAAATTCAGGATTCAAGGTGTAGTGGTTTATTGAATCTGTGTCTTGAAATGATCAGGTTACTCGCCTTCCCTGGCAAGTCGAGATGGGTTCAGATTGCCCCCCAACCCTCTCGTTTAACATCTGTAGCCTTTGCCAGCACATCATCGAAAGGGGTTAGCGAATACTTAGGTTTGTAGCTCTGCATCTCATCCAGCAGGGTGACCAGCTTGTCCGCTGAGGATTGACCTTTGAAATCACTCTTTTCAAGGCCCAATTCATCAATGGTTTCATTCCAGGGTACACCCTGAGTCATGGGGATCAGCACAAAGGTAATACCCTCAATCTCAACCTGAGCAGGGTCTTCGATATTGACCACATAGAGCAGTGCCTTCATCTCTGGAGAAAAGTCTGCTTTGTATTTTTCGACCAGGGTATTCAGTGAAGCAACATCGTCGATTGCGCCAATCAATAATTTAATTTTTTCATCGCCCAGAAGGATGGCGCCACGCATCACATCAACAGGTGGCTTGGTATGGCCTTTATCGTCGGCGACTTCACCCTTGACCAATACCAGTTCGCCACGATAGGCATAGAGCCCTGAGGTGGAGGTCTGGTCGAGGAAGTTTGTATTGAAAAGCAGACCGTCTTCATTGAATTGCTGCAGTGGCATGATTTAACTCCATAAAAAAAGTAATTTATGCCAAATAGCAATCTTGGTGCCAATCAAAGGTAAAATTGAAATGGTCTGTAATTACAGTAACTAACGGTTAGTGCTATGGAAATTTCAGGTTGGTTATGTTGTCTATCCGACAACGTTTTTCCAACCAGTGTAGGGTGTGAACCAACACCATCGCACTTCTGTTTAACGGTATTGAGGATAGTAGCCTGTCGTTGGCTTACTTTTTCGCCAGGGATTCCCGGATAAAGCGCTTCCAATCATCAAATCTCTTTTGCAGCAGCAGCATGCCATCGAAGTAAGGTACTACCTGATTATTACGGATAATCTCCCGGCCCTGAGGGCCCAGGGCAAACTGAATGAAGCGGTCAGACTCCTTGCTGTTGGGGGCATTCTTGCTGAGTACGAGATAGAGTGGTCGATAGAGCAGATAGTTACCGGTACGGATATTCTCAAAGCTTGGATTCCTACCCTCCAGCTTGATAATCTTGAGATCCCGTTTGTGGGCACTTGCGATACCGGTGACAGCAATGGCATTGGGATTCACTTCCACGGTCTTCTCCAGAGGGCCTGAAGAGGGGAAGAGATGCTTACTCTTGAACACGGCTTTGGGGTTTTCGAACAGGTGTTTGCGCAGGGTGTAACCTACTCCTGAGATGTTTCCTTCACGGATCAGCAGTTCCAATGGCTGATTTTTACCTCCCAGTTGCGACCAGTTTTTGATCTTGCCCTGATAGAGACTGCGTAGTTGCGGCAGGCTGATCGATTCGATGGGATTGGATTTATGCACCACAACCACCAGTGCGTCCCAGGCAACAGGAACCATAGTGGCGCCAGCCTCCTCACGGCTCTTATTCAAGGTAAAACGGCATGCCCCGCCGATATCCGCCTGCTTGCTCGTTATGGCGCGGATTCCTTTGGTGGCACCCCCCCCGGCGATAGTGATATTGACACCGGATTCCTGCTGATAAGCAGCGGCAAGATCAGACATAAAGGCGTTGCGGGTTATGCCGCAACCTACCCAGGAGAGCTCCAGTGCTTGGCTGGCGAAGGGAAGCAGGGCGAGTATCAATAGTTGGACTGAGTGTAGCTTACGCAAAGCAGGCCTCTTCATTATTTTCAAGTGATGTCATGGGCATCCCTGCAATGACTATGTACTTTGGTAGGATATATAGTAGCTAATTTTTTGGGGTTGTATGCTGCATAAGGAATTAAACCCCTATTTTAATAATATTAATATTATGAATTTGAACGCCACCTCAAAATGATCTGCATCAGGAATGATAGTAATGGGCTCTCTTGCGCGATGGGTAATATCGTACTATGACTTGATGCAGAAAATATTAAAGCAAATTTAATTAAGGTTTTTTTGCATTGGTGTTTTGATAGAAGTGTTATTAAGTAATTGATATTCAACAAAAAAATAGCCAATGAGGCAATATGTTCCGAAACTTCCTGATCTTATTCGCTCTGTACATCTCTGTTTCTTCAACCCTATCAAGTGAAATAACTCAACAAGATGAGGTGCTTGAACTTAGTGGCGATCAATTGGGCGGTGATTTCACCCTGCAATCGAGTCAGGGTGAATTCTCATTGAAGCAATTGAGAGGCAAGGTGGTATTGATCTACTTTGGCTATACCAAATGTCCTGATGTCTGTCCGACCTCTCTCTCGATATTATCCCAGGCATTGAATGAACTCAGTGTAGATGAGTTGAAATCTGTCCAGGGGGTGTTTGTCAGTGTCGATCCCAAGCGGGACAGTTTTCAGGTTCTTGACGACTATGTCAGCTACTTCCACCCCAATCTGCTGGGTGTAACCGGCAGTGAGACTGAGATTGCAAAGGTGGCTAAGCGCTATGGCGTGCAATACTCAGAAGTTAAACTTGAGGGGTCTGCATTTGGTTATGCGGTCAACCACTCCGCAACAACCTATCTGATTACACCGAAGGGTGAGTTGCGGTTTATATTCCCCCATCAAACATCCTCAATTGTAATTCTGGAAGGGATTCGTTATGTGCTTGCAGGAAAATGATTGCCAACTAAGTATTGAGCATGCCTTGATGTTCTATGAAGTCGATAATATCTTGCAGCCCTTCCCCTGTTTTCATGTTGGTAAAGACGAATGGACGTTCTTTACGCATGCGTAAGGTGTCCTCTTTCATCACTTCCAGGGATGCACCGACATAAGGTGCAAGATCAATTTTATTGATAATAAGAAGGTCTGAGCGGGTAATGCCCGGACCGCCTTTGCGTGGCATCTTTTCACCTTCGGCCACATCGAGTACATAGATTGTCAGATCCGCAAGTTCTGGGCTGAAGGTGGCACTGAGATTGTCTCCGCCGCTTTCGATAAACACCAGGTCGAGGTCGGTATGACGCTCACATAGATCCTCCACAGCTGCGAGGTTCATCGAGGCGTCCTCCCGGATCGCAGTGTGGGGGCAACCCCCCGTCTCAACGCCAATGATGCGACTCTCATCCAGGGCCTGGCTACGCATTAGAAATTTTGCATCTTCCTGGGTGTAGATATCATTGGTCACCACTGCCAGTTGATAGTTATCACGCATCGCTTTACACAAGGCATCAAGCAGGGCTGTTTTACCTGAACCGACGGGGCCGCCGACGCCGACTCTCAGGGGGGAGGTTTGGCTCATCTGTTGTTCTCTCAAGATCTGTAAATTCGGGTGTATTGGGTTTCATGCAGACAGCTGGCAATTGTCTGAGCCGGAGCAGAGAGACCGATATCTTCATCATTCACTGAGAGTCCAATCTGCACCTGTGATGGGATCAGTTTAATCAGTTGATGTAGAATTCTCTGTCCTGCCATCTGTCCAAGGGGGATGATCTTTACCCCGGACAGCGTCATATTCTCCAGCCAGCTCCAAAGATATCCTTCAGCAGCCTCAATCAATTCGATTCCCCAGGCATTGGCCACATAGGCATAGCCAGAAATCTGGTTGCTCTTTAAGTGTGGTAGCCACGCATCCGCGAGGGGGATGCCCCATTCCGGTAGCAGAGCCGTTAATGCTCTGGCCCGGTTGCGCTCCTCTTCACGCAGCTCACGGGTCTCACGGCTGGCAATCAGATAGCGACTCCAGTAGGCGAAACTATCCTGATCTGGTGTGGCGCAAGCCTGGTAGAGTCTGCTCAGTAGCGGTATATCGAGATGGGTCTGGCTGGTCAGTAGCAGGTTTTCGATCCATTGACGCAGCGTCTCTTCATTCGTTACCCAGCCATCCTCTACTGCCCACTCCAGACCTTGGGAGTAGGCGAAGCTTCCCAGGGGCAGTGTGGGGCTGACCAGGTGTAACAGGCGCAATTTGGCAAGTCTGTTATCAGTGACTGTGGTCATGGCTATGGCCGTGGTGGTGACGCCCCTGTTCGGCGCTTCCACCGTAGGCGCCGGGTTCCGGTTCGAAGGGGGCTTCTGCGACTACAACCTCAAGTCCCAAACCCGCCAGCATCTCATCCAGAACATGGTCATGTGGATAGCTGATACGCCCCGGCTCGATCTGCATGGAGACATGACGGTTTCCCAGGTGGTAACAGGCACGCGACAATAGATGGGGGTCAGTGCACTCTACTATGGAGAGGGTCTCCTGCGCCGCTTTGATACGGATCACAACGCCAGATTCAGAGGTCAGCAACTCCCCCTCCTTGAGGGTTGTGCCCCGGGGCAGGAAGAGACCGGCATCCCGACCGTCATCGAGTTTTACCCTGAGTCTGCTTTTGATTCGGTTGTGTAGGGGCAGGGTAAGGGTGGTTTCAATCTTCTCCCCATGGGCTATTTTTTTGGTCAGTTTGATCATTGGCTGTTGGTTTGGTCAGGATAGCTGCATATCACTCTAGTGGTTGAATATTTCAGATCTGCATGGTGCGACAGGGCCGCACCCTAATATTCAGAACAGAAAATATTTTTGTGCCAATGGTAGTGATTCCGCCGGTTCGCAGGTCAACAGAGTGCCGTCAGCTTTGACCTGGTAGGTTTGCGGGTCGACCTCGATCTCCGGTTGATAGTCATTCAGAATCATCTCTGATTTGTTGACTGAGCGGCACTGGCTGACTGTGCCGATCATCGATTTCAGTTGCAACTGCTGATCTACGCCTGCCTCTTTTGCCGCCTGTGAAATGAAGGTCATGCGAGTTGCCTGGCAGGCAGGGCCCAAGGCACCGAACATGTTTCGGTAGTGGACCGGTTGCGGGGTGGGTATCGAGGCATTGGGGTCTCCCATCGGTGCCGCAGATATCATACCGCCTTTAATAATCAGGCTCGGTTTAACACCAAAGAACGCTGGTTTCCAGAGCACCAGATCGGCCAGTTTCCCCACCGCCACTGAGCCCACTTCATGGGAGATGCCATGAGCCAGGGCCGGGTTGATGGTGTATTTTGCGATATATCTTCTCGCGCGCAGATTGTCGTGCTGTTTTGGGTCTCCCTCCAGGCTGCCTCGCTGAACCTTCATCTTATGTGCAGTTTGCCAGGTTCGGGTGATGACCTCGCCGACGCGCCCCATGGCCTGGGAGTCCGAGGCGATCATGGAGAAGGCGCCGAGGTCGTGAAGGATATCTTCGGCGGCAATGGTCTCGCGGCGGATTCGTGACTCTGCAAAGGCGACATCCTCTGCGATATTGGGGTCCAGATGGTGACAGACCATCAGCATGTCCAGATGTTCGTCCACCGTGTTCACTGTGTAGGGTCGCGTTGGATTGGTCGAGGAGGGCAGAACATGGGCGTGACCACAGGCCTTGATGATGTCCGGTGCATGGCCACCTCCAGCACCTTCAGTATGGTAGGTGTGGATGGTGCGCCCTTTCATGGCCGCCAGGGAGTGCTCTACAAAACCGGATTCATTGAGGGTGTCGGTATGAATCGCAACCTGGACATCATAGTTGTCGGCGACAGTGAGACAGTTATCGATAGCAGCAGGGGTGGTGCCCCAATCTTCATGCAGCTTAAGTCCGATGGCGCCAGCCAGGATCTGCTCATTCAGGCCAGCGGGGAGACTGGCATTACCTTTACCCAGATAACCCAGATTCATCGGCAACACTTCAGAGGCTTGCAACATGCGTTGGATATGCCAGGGACCAGGTGTGCAGGTAGTGGCATTGGTGCCGGTTGCAGGTCCGGTTCCGCCACCGAGCATGGTGGTCACCCCGGACATCAGCGCATCCTCCACTTGCTGTGGGCAGATGAAGTGAATATGGGAGTCGATGCCACCGGCAGTGAGGATGGAGCCCTCTCCGGCAATGGCCTCGGTGCCAGGACCAATGATGATATTCACGCCGGGTTGGATATCCGGGTTACCCGCCTTGCCGATGCCACTGATACGTCCGTTCTTGATGCCAATATCGGCCTTTACAACCCCCCAGTGATCGAGGATCAGGGCGTTTGTGATGACTGTATCTGCGGTCTCGGCGCTGCTGAGCTGGCTCTGCCCCATGCCGTCGCGGATAACTTTACCACCACCAAATTTTACCTCGTCACCATACTGGGTATGGTCTTGTTCCACTTCTATGAAGAGCTCGCTGTCCCCAAGGCGAACCCGGTCTCCAACGGTAGCGCCATACATCTCCGCATAGGCTTTTTTGCTGATGCTGCTCATATATTACTCCTCCAGTGGACCCATGACGGCGCCATTAAAGCCATATACCTCTCGCTTGCCGGCAAAGGCTACCAGGGTGACTTCCCGGGTTTGACCTGGTTCGAAGCGTACCGCTGTTCCGGCTGCTATATCGAGCCGGTAACCTCTTGCCTGCTCCCTGTCGAAGCTGAGGGCTGGATTGGTTTCGGCAAAGTGGTAGTGGGATCCGACCTGTATCGGGCGATCTCCAGTATTGGCTACAGAGAGCGTGACCCTATCCCGCCCTTCATTCAGCTGCCGCTCTCCAGGCATGGTGATGATCTCACCTGGGACGATAGTGTCCTCCTGACTGCTGGCAGAGGGGAGGATGGGATCATGGACGGTTACCAGCTTGGTGCCATCTGGAAATGTGGCTTCCACTTGAACCTCATGGATCATCTCAGAGATGCCTGGCATCACATCGTCGCCGCTTAACAGGGTGCGGCCGAAGTCCATCAGCTGGGCAACGGTCTGCCCCTCTCTTGCACCTTCCAGGATGGCGCAGCTGATATAGGCCATCGCTTCCGGATAGTTGAGTTTGAGGCCCTTCTCTTTACGCCGCTCCGCCAGCAGTCCGGCAGTAAACAGCAGCAGCTTGTCTTTTTCTCTGGGAGTAAGCTCCACGTTGCGCTCCTCGATTGTCGGGTTATGTGTTCCAGACCCGCGGTTCGCAGGCAGGTCGGTTCAGTATGATGGGTCTTAGATCTTTCCAAATTCGTTTGAAAAGATTCCTGACCTGTTCGGTAGAGTCACCGAGATAGCGGGCGATCAACACGCCATCGGTGTGAGTGATACCCAGTCGCCGATTATCATCAGCATCGATCAGGGTACGGATTCTGTTGATCAATGTGACATCGTCCAGTGTGGCATAGAGGGAAGCTACAACCGGATCTCCCCGAAGAGCGGCACAACCAGTCAAACCAGTTTCGCCTTGAACTGCCATCCGTTCAATCAACAGAGGGTGGTCATCCCGCCATAGAGCGAATTTGAAAATCGCTTCTCCATGATCGAATCGTTCGTTGATTGTTGGACGACCCAGACAGTTTATCTCCCAGCCGATAAATTGTGCCTGGCTATCCAGCCTGACCTGAGTAGAGATGGTCACCTCAGCACCAGGAAAGAGAATATTCTCCTGCGGGAACCACTCAAGTGACCCGCCTGAGACATTGAGGTGTTGCTGTTGCTGAGCAGTCGGGCCGCAGGAGCGGTAGAACTTGCCAGCACCAGGGGTGGTGATCAGGGCATTGGCGTTGTCTGCTACATCGACATGAATATCCAGGGTGTCACCACCCACTACACCACCAGGTGGATGGAGTAGATAGACATGACAGAGATCCTCTTCAGGATAGAAGGCCCGTTGTACCGACAGTGGGCCGTGCCGGTAGCGTTCGGCCAGTATGGTTTTGTTCGGTGTGCTACGAAATCCAAGTCTAAGTCGAGCCTGCCAACCAGGGGCTGTTTTACTTAATGCACTTTGCATCTTGCTCTCTGTCCTGGCTGGCAGTGTCGAACCAAGTCTGAATGGACGGGGCTGCGGTTGTTTTTAGCGATCCTCGTCCCGCTTCTTATTTGCCAGCAGATGCCTGAATCCAAAGAAGAGAGGCAAGCCGATGGCCAGCACGAGCAACAGGTGTTCAATGAAATGGTCCGTTGAAGATGGGCCGTGATGTGCCATCGCTGCGCTGCTGAAAAGGGCGAGCAGTGTGAGGTAGAGCATGCCAAGGTTCTTCATGATAATCAGGCTCCTTAAAGGCGTTAAACAGTCAGGTATTGTCGAATCAGGTCATCGTTGAGATTTTCCATCTCCCCTGTGGCAACCTGACGTCCTCGATCCAGTATGCAGAATCGATCAGCCACCTTGCGGGCAAATGGAAGCTTCTGTTCAACCAGTAATACCGTCAAACCGATCTCCCGATTCAGTCTGATTATGATATCACCAATCTCTTGTACAATATTAGGTTGAATTCCTTCAGTTGGCTCGTCGAGTATCAATAGTTTTGGATCGATAACCAAGGCACGTCCGATTGCCAGCTGCTGTTGTTGGCCACCTGAGAGATCTCCTCCCTTTCTATCGAGCATCTCTTTGAGTACCGGGAAGAGTTCAAAGATAAAATCGGGCACCTTATTTCTGTCTGTTTTACGTACAGGCAATCCAATGCGCAGATTCTCCTCTACAGTGAGCATGGGAAAAATCTGCCGACCTTGTGGCACATAACCAATGCCCATCGGCGCCCTCTGCTCAGTTATCAGTCTACTGATGTTCTCGCCACTGAAGCGGATTTCACCGGATTTGATAGGCAGCAGCCCCATGACACATTGCAGTAGTGTGGTCTTGCCTACCCCGTTACGACCCATCAAGCAGGTGCACTGGCCTTGTGGTACTTCCAGATCCAGATCCCACAAGGTATGAGATTCACCATAGAACTGATTGAGTTTTTCAATCTTCAACATGGAATCAACCCTCCCCCTGCTCGCCGAGATAGACCTCTACCACCCGGGGATCGTTCTGTACTTCATTCATACTCCCTTCAGCCAAGACACTGCCCTGGTGTAGTACGGTTACCTTACGTGCAATGGATCGCACAAAGTCCATATCATGCTCCACTACCACCACTGAATGTTGTCCAGCCAGGGAGGTAAGTAACTCTGCAGTGCGATCCATCTCCTGGTGGGTCATTCCTGCAACGGGTTCATCGACCAGCAGTAATTTAGGGTTCTGCATCAGCAACATGCCAATCTCCAGCCACTGCTTCTGACCATGGGAGAGGGAGCCGGCCAGTTGATGCCGGTTCTGCTGAAGGCCGATGGTTTCAAGCACCTCTTCGATATGCTCCCTTTGCTGCGGATTCAGCTGAGCAATCAGGGTCGGCCAGACACGCTTGTCACCGGCCATCGCGAGTTCCAGGTTTTCGAACAGTGTATGGGATTCAAATACAGTGGGTTTCTGAAATTTTCGTCCGATACCTGCCTGGGCGATCTCCGGTTCACTGAGATGCAACAGATCGATGTTCTGTCCGAAAAAGGCGCTGCCGGTATCGGGCCGGGTTTTGCCAGTGATGATATCCATCATGGTGGTCTTGCCTGCGCCATTGGGTCCAATGATGCAGCGCAGCTCTCCGGCATCGATATAGAGATTGAGGTTGTTGATCGCCTTGAAGCCATCAAAGCTCACAGAGATATCTTCCAGATAGAGAATGGTACCGTGGGAGATATCCACCTCAAGACCGGATGTCTGCATCATGAAATCAAACACCCGGTCACGGCGCATGGAGTCACGTAGTTGATCGAGGGCCTTCATGAAGCTTTATCCTTGGCCTTGAAGAGGCCGATTACCCCTTTGGGGAGGAATATCGTCACCAGAACGAAGAGTGCGCCAAGGGCAAACAGCCAGACTTCCGGAAGTGCAGCAGTGAAATAGCTTTTTCCATAATTCACCATCAGAGCGCCAGCAGCGGCACCGTAGAGGGTTGCTCGGCCACCCACCGCGACCCAGATAACAATCTCTATAGAGTTCAATGGTGAAAACTCACCAGGATTGATAATCCCTACCTGGGGAACATAGAGGGCACCGGCAATCCCGGCGAGCACAGCGGAAAAGGTGAACACTGCCAGTTTGATATGCTCTACCTTATAACCGGTAAAACGGGTTCTGTCCTCCGCATCCCGAATAGCTACTGCAACCCGACCCAGGCGTGAAGTGACAATCAGCCGGCAGGCGATGTAACCCAGGGCCAATGCCAAAGCGGACGTGACAAACAGGGCGATACGGGTTGTATCCTCCTGCAGGCTGAATCCGAGGATATCCTTGAAGTCAGTTAGTCCATTGTTTCCGCCAAATCCCATCTCATTGCGGAAAAAGGCGAGCATCAGTGCGTAGGTCAACGCTTGGGTGATAATGGAGAGATAGACACCGGTTACCCGTGATCGGAAAGCCAGCCAGCCGAAGACAAATGCCAATACTCCAGGTATTACCATTACCATCAACATTGCGAACCAGAACATGTCGAAACCATGCCAGAACCAGGGCAGACTGTCCCAGTTCAGAAAGACCATGAAATCGGGTAATAACGGATCGCCATAGACACCCCGCTCACCGATCTGGCGCATCAGATACATGCCCATGGCATATCCACCCAGAGCGAAGAAAGCGCCATGTCCAAGACTGAGTATGCCCAGATAACCCCATACCAGATCCACTGCGACGGCAAGCAGAGCAAAAGCAAGATATTTGCCCAGCAGGGTCACGGTATAGGTTGAGATATGTATAGGATTGGTTGGCTCGGTGAGCAGGTTGAGGATCGGCACCACAATCGCAACCAACAGTAACAGGGCAAGAAATATCAGCCCACCGCGATCTGCCTTAAAGATGTTAAATAGAGCCATGATTTAACCTGGAATCCGTAATTCTTGTAGCCTTATTGGGTTCACCCAATGGGTGAGGATGAGATTCATTAATTGATCCAGCATTTCATTACCTTACGTTAACTCTCCGCTGCCCGGCCCTTCTGAGGAAAGAGTCCCTTTGGCCTTTTTTGTATAAACAGGATGATGAATACCAGTACCAGGATTTTTGCCAGCACGGCACCTGACCAAGGCTCAATAAACTTATTGGCAACACCTAACGACATGCCGCTGACCAGTGTTCCCCAAAGATTTCCAACACCGCCGAACACCACCACCATGAAGCTGTCGATAATGTAGGACTGCCCCAGGTTGGGCCCCACGTTGGTCAATTGACTCAGTGCTACACCGGCAATACCGGCTACTCCTGAGCCGAGGCCAAAAGTCATCGCGTCGACCCATTCAGAACGTACTCCCATGGCTCTCGCCATGGCACGGTTTTGTGATACAGCTCTGACCTGTAAGCCGAGCGCAGTTTTTTTCAAAACAAAAAACAGTGCGGCAAAGACCAGCAGACAGAAGACAATGATATAGAGCCGGTTCAAGGTAAGAGAGAGGGCGCTGTTGATCTCCCAGGCACCACTCATCCAGGAGGGGGTTTCAACGGAACGGTTCAGTGGGGAGAAGATCGAGCGAACAGTCTGTTGCAGGATCAGGCTGATGCCAAAGGTTGCCAGCAGCGTCTCCAGGGAGCGGCCATAAAGAAAGCGGATCACCCCTCTCTCAATAGCAATACCAACCAGGCCAGAGACCAGAAAGGCTGTAGGTATGGCAATAAGTGTTGCTGCGCCGATACTGTCAGGCATTAAGAGTTGAATCACATAGGTGGTATAAGCCCCAATCATTATCAGCTCGCCATGGGCCATGTTGATAACCCCCATGACACCAAAAGTGATAGCCAGTCCAATTGCCGCCAACACCAGCACAGAGCCGAGACTGAGTCCGAAAAAGAGGTTTTCGATAACACTGTAGAACTGAAGTTTGGCATCGATACTGTCCAGTGCCAGCTTAATACTGCTGGTCAGTGCTTCATCCTCGGTCTGTTGCTGGAGACGATTCAATGCATTCCGCACCGAAGGATGAATATTGCCACTGAGAAAGTCGATAGCTTCGTTGCGCTGTTGAGGGTTACCTTCAGTAAGATCTGAGAGGGCGATAATAATGGACATCGCTTCGCGGATATCAGCATCCTGCTCCTTTTTCAGCAGTGGGCGCACGAACTCTGCCTTTTGGATATCAGCCTGATCCAGGATCTGTTTAACAGCGGCAAGCCGCTTCTCTCTATCCGGGCTCTTCAGATCGAAACTTGCCAGCGCACCACGGATCTTTGTGCGCATTCTGTTATTTACGGAGATTTTCTTAATGGCGCGTTTTTTAACCTTGCCAAGGGGCTCCTCTGTGACAGCATGTTGAATGAAATACTCTTTTCCCTGTTTTTCTGCGATGACTATCTGCTGGTCTTTTTTCAGCTTATAGAGACGACGTTCCAACAGCGCTTTTAGAATGACCTGAGCCTGAGGTTCTGCAGAACCAGCCAGCAGATCTATGGCCTGATACTTTTGTTCAAACCGCTTGGTTTTCAGCAGTTCAACTGCTTGTTCTATGTTCTGATCCGGCGTCATGCCATAAATAGGCGCAGCGGGGATCAGAATCAGGGTTAGCAGTATGAGTAACCTTTTAAATTTACGGGAGATGGTCATGGTTTTTCTGTCAGTTGTATAGATATTGTCTAATTCATGTCGATAACAATAAATATTAGGAGTGTCCTGGACACAGGGTGCTGCCCTGACGCATCAGGCTGGCTTAAAAAAATGGAACAGAGTTTCCCGACGGCCTATATCTTCAATCGGATAGATTGGTGCGGCTGAGCCATGCCTTACGATATAACTCAACCGATTGGGTTAATCAGCTCCCTCCCTGGAGCCGAGATATAGAGTCCAATCCAGTGATTAATCCCTGAAAGTTATTCGTAGTTCTGACCCGAACACTTGCTGCTCTTGACGTTATAGTTACCGCAAGAGAGAGGCGCTCTCCAGTCGGAGATAATATCCTTTGAACCGGGCAAGAAGTCGGACCAGGCATCACCGGCCACCAGACCTGATGTCTCCCAGACGACCTCAAACTGGCCATCTCCCTGAATCTCACCAATCAGCACGGGTTTGGTAACATGGTGATTAGGCATCATTGCAGATAGCCCACCTGTCAGGTTTGGAACTGAGACGCCGATGATCGCTTCCTGCACAGCGTCGGAATCTGTAGTGCCCGCCTTTTCAACCGCTTTTACCCACATATTGAAACCAATGTAATGGGCTTCCATAGGATCATTGGTGACACGCTTGTCATCCTTGATGAAAGCTTTCCAGGCACTAATGAATTCGTCGTTGGCTTCACTGTCCACACTCATGAAATAGTTCCAGGCGGCGAGGTGACCGACGAGTGGTTTTGTATCGATACCGGAGAGTTCCTCTTCACCAACTGAGAATGCGACGACAGGAATATCTTCTGCAGAGAGGCCCTGATTACCAAGTTCCTTATAGAAAGGAACATTGGCATCACCGTTGATGGTTGAGACTACTGCAGTCTTCACGCCGGTTGAGCCGAATTTCTTGATATCGGAGACAATAGACTGCCAATCAGAGTGACCAAAGGGGGTGTAATTGATCATTATATCCTTATCGGCAACACCCTTGGCTTTCAGATAGGCCTCAAGAATCTTGTTGGTGGTACGTGGATAGACATAGTCGGTGCCTGCCAATACCCAACGCTTTACCTCAATTTCATTCATCAGGTAGTCAACAGCAGGTATTGCCTGCTGGTTTGGTGCGGCACCTGTGTAGAAGACATTCTTGGATGACTCTTCACCTTCATATTGAACCGGATAGAAGAGCAGTCCATTCAACTCCTCGACAACTGGAAGTACCGATTTTCTGGACACCGAGGTCCAGTTACCGAAGATGGCAGAGACTTTATGTTTACTCAGTAATTCGCGGGCTTTTTCAGCGAATAATGGCCAGTTGGAAGCCGGGTCGACTACCACAGGCTCCAATTTTTTACCTAGCACACCGCCCTTCGCATTCTGCTCTTTGATCAGCATCAGCATGGTGTCTTTCAGTGTGGTTTCACTGATGGCCATGGTGCCAGATAGTGAATGCAGAATACCAACCTTGATGGTATCGGATGCCTGCGCGAGAGAGGTGAAAGAGAGTGCAAGACCTGTAGCTGTGCCAAGAACTAAATTTTTTAATTTATGTTTCGATATGCTCATCTGTTATTCGTCCTATTTCGTTAGAGTCAACGTTTTGGTCTGAAGAGGGATAGGGCATGTACTGTGCCAACTATTTATTCTTATCTAAAAACAGATGGTTAACGCTTGAAGGCATAGTTTGTAGATTTGGCGCGCACAGTTTTGGCGCTTAATGAGTGCTGTTCTATATCTCTCTGCTCCAAGGTAGTGCGAGGCGGTAAATAGTGAAGCACCAGAAAGATGCATGGCGTTGTTCCGCATCTTTTTAATGTTTCGTTTAAGTTACGGCTCTCCTGCTAAGTTAAAGCCCCTATTCCTTGATGGGAGGGGGTTGTCCACTGAGCCTGGATAAATGATCCGGTCTAGACTTTAGGTAAATGCAGTTTGAGGAGCTGAAGGTGGATAGATCATTTGAAGATAAAATTCAAAGGGTTGGCCGTCAGATGTGGCAGGAGCGGGAGGCGAGGGGAGCATCCAGCCGAACAGGTTGGATTGATAGATTGCTGGCACAACTGGTAGCCGATAATCATTTTCGTACACAGGCACTTAGATTTATAGATGCAGTGCCCATGCTGACCGATGACAAAATCCTGATCGATCATTTCAAAGCGTACTTTAGTGAGGTTGATAGCCGAGGTTTACCTTCATTGGTCAACTGGGGAATCCGGCGTATATCGGTAAACAGTATGCCAAAACTTGTGGCGCCTGTTATCAGGAGTGCAGTTAAAGGTGTCGCACATCGATTTATCGGTGGTAATAATGCGACTGATATTTTGCACTCCATAAGCAGGTTACAAAGCAGGGGGGTTAACACCAGCCTTGACCTCCTTGGCGAAGCCACAGTGAGTGAAAGAGAGGCGTATCACTATCAGAATGCCTACCTCGATTTGATCAAACAAATCTCCTCATCAGGGATCAAGGGTCTAAACCTATCGATAAAAGTCACATCCCTCTACTCTCAAATAGCGCCCGTCGACACAGACGGCGCCATAGAAATTTTAATGGCAAGGTTAAGACCGATATGTGATGCGGCAAAGGATGCTGAACTGACCCTTTGTCTCGATATGGAGCAGTACGACTACAAAGATATCATTCTCAGACTCTTCAAAAGGGTTGCGATGGAGCCTGCCTATCGGGAGTGGCAGGGTTTGGGGGTGGTGCTTCAGGCTTACCTTAAAGAGAGTGACCAGGATTTAAATGATCTTATTGAGTGGGTTGAGAAACGGGGTGTAGCCGTTTCAGTTCGACTGGTGCGAGGCGCCTACTGGGATATGGAGACTGTAATAGCCAGACAGCAGGGGTGGCCCATACCGGTGTGGCAAACCAAGGGTGAAACCGATGCCTGTTATGAGCGGTGCTTAAAGCGGCTGTTTGAGTCAGCCCTGATCTATCCAGCTATTGCTACTCACAATATACGTAGCCTGGCCTGTGCCATAGTGTTTGCTAACCACAATCAGCGTGCTCAGGATAGTTATGAGTTTCAAATGTTGTATGGCATGTCTGCTGAGCTGGAAACTCTGATTACAGATCGCGGATTGAAGTTAAGACTCTATATGCCATTTGGGGAGATGTTGCCTGGCATTGCCTATTTGGTGAGACGTTTACTTGAAAATACCTCGGATCAATCCATATTGCCGGTACTGGCCAAAGCCGATGTTGAGCAGATGTTAGCGCCGCCGGTGGTAGAGGCTTGTGAGTCGGATGGTATTGAATTAGAGTTTTTAAACCATCCATTACATAGATTTACTCAACAGTCAGAGCGAGAAAATTTCACGCTTGCTCTGGAACGTGTTGAGCAGAATATGGGCAACACTTATCCACTCTTAGTGGCAGGGCACCTGGCCATAGAGGAGAGATATCTTGAATCCACCAACCCTGCGAATCCAAGTGAAGTGATTGGACAAGTGGTTAGAGCTGGGGAAGATGATGCAGAAGCGGTATTGAGAGAGGCAGTTGAAGCACAGCCAGCATGGGGTGCCCGTACTTTCCAGGAAAGAGCAGAACTATTGCAACGTGCGGCAAATCGACTGGTTGAAGAGCAGGAGATATTTGCTGCCTGGGAAGTAAAAGAGGCAGGAAAGGGGTGGCAGGAAGCAAATGCGGATGTTGCTGAAGCGATAGACTTTCTCCGCTACTACGCACAATGTGCTGTGAAGTTCGACAACATCATTCAGCCTCATCTCCCAGGTGAATTAAACCGATTGGAATATATGCCCCTGGGTGTTGGTGTGGTATTGCCGCCCTGGAATTTTCCTCTGGCGATACCTGTCGGTATGGTGGCTGCTGCCATTGTTTGTGGCAACAGCGTTGTCTTGAAACCATCCTCTGAGACTCCGGTGGTTATCTGGTATTTTTGTAAACTATTGCAAGAAGCAGGCTTGCCTGACGGAATAGTAAACTATCTTCCTGGTAGTGGCGCAGTATTAGGCGAAGCTTTGGTGCGTGATCCACGAACACAATTTGTCGCATTTACAGGATCCAAGGAGGTTGGTCTTCATCTACTGAATGTGGTGACAGAACTATCTGAATCCCAGCGCCAGATCAAAAAAGTGATTGCTGAAATGGGGGGTAAAAATGCCATCATCATTGATCAGGATGCAGACTTGGATGAGGCTGTGAATGGTGTTCTTGAATCTGCATTTGGTTATCAGGGGCAGAAGTGTAGTGCCTGCTCACGGGTGATTTGCGTAGAAGAGATATATGAACGGTTTACAGCCAGGTTGATTGATGCAGTTGCAAGTTTAAAGATAGGGGATCCATCAAAGCCGCAAAATAGATTAGGGCCGCTCATCTCTGCTGCTTCAAAAGAGCGAATAGAGCGTTTCGTCAGTGAGTGTGAACGCTCTTCAACGCTTATTGCGAAAGGCGATCTGCCATCTGAGTTGCATGGCCACTATATACCACCGATGATCTTTAAAGATGTAACGCAGGATTCGCCGCTCGCACAACAAGAGATCTTTGGCCCTGTGTTGGTGTTAATGAAAGCTAAGGACTTTATGGAGGCGATAGATATTGCCAATGATACGACCTACGCCCTGACTGGTGGTGTCTACAGTCGCTCTCCAGGGAATCTAAATCTTGCTAAACAAAAGTTCGCTGTAGGCAACCTTTATATAAACAGAAAAATTACAAGAGCTAACGTCTACCGGCAACCGTTTGGAGGTTTCAAGCTAAGTGGAACAGGATTCAAAGCAGGTGGTCCTGATTATTTACTGCAATTTCTTCAAGCAAAAAATGTTACGGAAAATACGTTACGTAAAGGGTTTTCACCTGATCTGGAGTAATTGTGTAACTATGTTATTGTCGGTATTAGTTTTTTGTTGAATGGTGTGTACAATATCATGGACTGATAGGAGAGTCTGACAGCAGACGAAATGGACTATGAAATCAATTAAACAAGCGGTTCTTGATAAACAGATAGACCTTCTTTTTTCCTACAGTGGTTCAGTAGTAGCACCAGGGATATTGGTCGGCTGTTTTGCATGGATCTACTACTCTTTTGTTATCGATAGCCTCTGGTTGATGCTATGGGGTTTTGCATTACTGGGACTGAATTTTGCCAGGCTCTTTCTTCTGCATAGTTTTAAGCAGATTAACAAAAACCAGGCAAAGCTTGGTATATGGTTACGCCGACATTTGATCACAACATTTTTTAGTGGACTGATCTGGGGGTTGTTGAGTCTCGCCTATGACCCTGCCTGGTCTACGACTCACCAAGTGATGCTTTTTATGTTGCTGACCGGCCTGGCAGCTTTCAGTATTACTGCCTATGCCGCTGTTCTGGAAGTCTATGTGGTTTTCCTTATTCCCCTCTTGTTGCCATTGGAGATAGAACTCTTTTCCCGGGGTGATTTATCGCTATCGATTCTTGGGGTGCTGCTGATGCTGTTTGCAACTGGCATGTTGTTTGTCGCACAAAAATTCTATAACCAGCAGATTGAAAGCATACATCTCTCGTTTGAACACAAGTTTTTACAAAATGAACTATCTTCTGGATCACGGCATCTGGAGAGTGTTGAGCATGCTTTGAAGACTGCGGAACAACAGTTTGGCAATGTACTTGAAACATCATTGGATGGTTTCTGGGAGTGGGATCTCGATAAAAACAGTTTTTATCTATCGCCTCGCTGGAAGGCTCAGCTTGGCTATAAGGATAGTGAAATTGAGAATGAACTCGATTCCTGGAAGAGTCTGCTTCATCCAGAGGATCGGCATAAACTGTTAAATAAATTGGATGAATATATCTTAAATGCTAGCAACAGCTGGGAAGAAGAATTCAGATTACGACATAAAGATGGTGGATATCGGTGTATTCTCTCTAGAGCAACACCAACTAAGAACAATGATGGGAAATTGACACGTCTTACAGGTGTGAATGTCGATGTAACAGAGCGTATAAAAGCTGAGAATAAGATAAAGAAGCTTGCCTATCTTGATAGATTGACAAAGCTTGCAAACCGGCTGCTGTTCAGTGACCGAATCTCTCATGCCATAACTCAAAGCAAATACGGTGGGCACCAGTTATGTGTTTTGTATTTAGATCTTGATCGCTTTAAAAATATCAATGACAGTTTTGGGCATCCCGCCGGCGATGAAGTATTGAAAATGATTGCCAAGCGTCTGCGAAAGGTAGTTAGAGAAGAAGACACTTTAGCGCGACTGGGAGGCGATGAATTTGCCGTATTGGTTGAAAATGTTCAGCATCCACACAATGTTGTACTTTTAGCGGCGAAAATACAGAGCTGTTTTGAAAGAAGTTTTCTGGTGCAAGATAATGAATTTTATATTAGTGCAAGTATAGGCATTTCAATGTACCCCAATGATGGCGATGATGCTGCAACATTGTTGAAGAATGCAGATGCCGCGATGTATAAGGCAAAAAATATTGAAAGGGGAGGCTTTCAGTTTTATACACAGGAGTTAACAGAAAAAGCGCTTCAGCACTACACAATTGAATCTGGACTGCGCAGTGCATTAAATCAACAGCAATTTGAAGTTTTCTATCAACCAAAGATTGAGCTGTTGAGTGGTCGGGTTACAGGAGTGGAAGCATTGGTTCGTTGGCGGCATCCGGAAAAAGGTATGATATCGCCAGACGAGTTTATCGCGATTGCAGAGGAGTCTGGACAAATAAGAGGCATAGGTGAGTGGGTTCTATTCCAGGCCTGTAGGGATGCGCAACAATGGAGATCATTGAGTCTTGATTTTGGACGTGTTGCTGTGAATTTGTCAGGGGTTCAGGTTCAGAGTGACAGTCTCAGGGAGGTGGTTAAAAGAGTACTGTTAAAAACAGGCCTCAGCACCGAACTACTTGAGTTGGAAGTTACTGAAAATGTATTGATGCGTGATACAGAAGATTCAGCAAGCAGTCTATCCGATTTGCGAGATATAGGCATCACTATTGCCATTGACGATTTTGGTACAGGCTTTTCATCTTTAGCGCAATTGGCCGCCTTACCCGTCGATAAACTGAAAATAGATCGCAGTTTCATCACCAATGTTTGCAACGATAAACAGAATGCAGAGATCTCCAGAACCATAATAGCACTCGGACGTACTCTTAATAAGACGGTTATTGCTGAGGGAATAGAAAACCCGGATCAGTTGCAGTTTTTGCAGAACGAAGGGTGTGATGAAGGACAGGGCTTTCTATTTGCCAGGCCTTTGGCAAATAATCAGTTCCTGGAATTTCTGGAAAAAAATGCAGACAATATTAAGAATACACCAGAGTTCATGAGGCCGGTAAGTTAAATGCTCATGAACTCTGGATATGATCTGATAATGATAGATTCGATTATTTACAGGAAGTGACAGGGATGCACTAAGCCTTTACGTCGATATTGCCACCAATAGTGCTTGAGGGGCTTGGCATTTGTGGACTCTGCTTAATCGACTCAATCAATTTAGTAGCAGTCTGTTCCTGCATCTCCATCACTTTCTTCTGTGTGGCGACTCCAGTTTGGGTTCCAGTGTTTGCAATCATGCTGATTGCGTTGGAACTGACACCAGAAATATCCATAGCATAACTCCGGAAGATAATATGTAAGACTCAGTATTGAGTGGCGGCATATCAGCTGGTTTCTTTAGAAAGGCTGAAGCGCTGAAAATAGAGATTATGCTTATGGTATTTCAGTGGAAATTGGAAGTGAAGTCCACTAAGTGGTTGAAAGTAAGGAATAATATTTGTGTTGAATGCTGAAGTAATCAAGCCCAAGCGAAGATAGATTTAACACAAATGTATATGTCATTCTTATTTTAGTAATTAAACTTATAAAATTCAGTTGAGTTTTACTATTAACTTCAATAAATATTGTGATAACGGGGCAGCTGGTGACAATAGAACAAGGGAGCCACTGAATAAGTCTGGGACAAACAAAGTGGTGCAATGCAAGGCACGAATCTTCGTAATAGCCGGGTTAATATGAAGATTCGCACCGCACATGCGGCCCATTCTGGCGGTAAGATGTCGATCCATGACCTGTTCAGCGGTTGCTTAGAATACTAAAGACATCATGGCCATCATTACCACCAGGAACAGTATTGTCATAATTCCGCCGGCTTTCATGAAATCAGCCACTCGATAGCCAGCAGGTCCCATGATCAGGGCGTTGACCTGATGTGTTGGTATCAGAAAAGAGTTAGAGGTAGCAATGGCCACAGTCAAAGCAAATACTGCCGGGTTGCCACCGGCACCAATTGCGATATTGACTGCAAGTGGCACCAAAAGTACTGTTGCACCTACATTTGACATAACCAGGGTAAAAAAGGTTGCCAGTACAGCTATAGAAGCCTGTATGACCCACAGTGGCATATCGCCTACTACAAATAAGACCTGTTCGGCTATCCATTTTGCTGTGCCGGATGTCTCCACAGCCAGTCCTAATGGGATGAGTGAGGCGAGTAGGAAGACTGTTTTCCAACTCACAGCATCATAGGCCTCTTCAATGTTAAGAACACCGGTTAATACCATACCAATGGCGCCAGTCAACAGAGCGACAGAGAGGCGGATATCTGTAAACAGAACCATGAACAGGGCGATACCAAAGAAAATGGCTGCGGGTAAAATCTTGTTTGGGCGTAACTCTTCTTCGCGAGGGTATTCAGTGGTAACAACAACAAAATCACGATCTTTCTCTAAGCGTTCCAATACATTCCACGCAGTATGAACAACCAGGGTATCACCAGCTTGCAAAGGTAAATTACGTATATCGTCTCCCTCTCTCATGGTTTCACCATTACGATGAAGACCTATCATGGCCAGGCCATAGGTCTTTCTCATCCATACGTCACGTGCGCTTTTGCCAATCAGGGAGGAACCTGGTGGTATGACCACTTCACCAATACCCGATTTGCGGCTTGATAGAGATTCAGAGAAGGTGCGTAGTGTTTTGCGTAGTTTTAAGTTGAAGCGTTCAACGAAGTGTGAAAGATCGTGGGGATTTGCTACAACGCCCAGTACCATACCAGCTTTAAACTCTGTGTCTCTGGCTATCGTCCCTGGTCCGACTCTGGCCTCTTCACCGGATTGTTTGCTACCAATTATTCTGATTCGATAAGCCGTTTCAACATCATCAAGACGGACGCCACTCAGTTCACTATCATCTTTTACAACGACTTCGTTAATTGCAAAATCTACATTATATACATCGTGAAAATACTGTAATGAATCAGAGCCAACAGTGCTGCTCTCACTTAAGGTTTTTGGCAATACATAGCGTCCCGCCACTACGAAATAGATGATGCCCGTGGCTATAAGAGCAATACCAACCGGCGTTACAGAGAATAGACCCCATGTATCCATATGTTGCTCTGCCGGCAGTGCTTTGTTGGAAGTTAGAATAAGATCATTTAGAAGAATCAATGGACTTGATCCAACCATTGTCATTGTGCCGCCCAGGATAGCTGTAAAACCCATCGGCATCAGTAAACGCGACATGGGTAAACCTGACCGAGCAGAGATCCTTGATACCACAGGAAGGAAGAGAGCTGCTGCACCAACATTCTGCATAAATGAAGAGATAAATCCTACTGTTGCAGAAATAATGGGGATGATACGAGACTCTGTCGTACCACCAACCTGGAGGATAAAAGAAGCAACTTTCGTCATTATTCCTGTTTTATCCAAGCCGGCGCCGATAATCATAACCGCAATAATTGAGATCACAGCATTTGATGAGAAGCCATCAAAAAGGTGGTTGTTATTGACCAATCCCTGTTCCAGACCCATAAAAGGTGCTAAGAGTGAGGTTAATCCGAGTAATACCATTACCGTGGCTGCCGCAACATCTACACCAACAATTTCAAAGGCAAAAAGGTAGATTGTTAAAACAAGAACTGCTGCCACCCATGCAATCTCAACTGTTGGTACTACGGTTGAGAGTAGAAGCGCCATAATGGCAAACAATATTCCGGCGATAATCTGTTTCTTTGTGAGCATGCCTGTATAGGCAATAGTCTGTTCTTCATCTGCTAATTTATTCATTCTAAGGCTCTTTTTATCGTATCAAGTGGTCATCTAATCGGTCATCAGGTAGAAAAAAGCCTGCTCTATGCGGCGGTCTGCTTTGCCGTCAACTCTGGTGATTTGTCCTCTATAAGAACTAATGGGACGTAAATACGACTTTTCTGATTTGGTATTACATCTCGAATCAACTCATTGGCAGATTTATCTGCCGGTGTTGAGACAAGAAAGATGAGGGAGGGGTGGTTAATGATATAACTACAGATATCCTCAACAGGAGATAAGCCAAGCGTAATAACATGGCAATCCAGATTGCTGGCTTTTGCCCGCTCCTGTATTGCGGATATATCTGATTTGATCGCGTGATTGTGGACAAGCAGATCGATTTTAGCGCCCTGTTTGCTGCAACTTTCGAGTGCGTAGTCGAGCGCAGCTCCTACACCCTTGCCATCAGTTAATAAGGCAACACGATGTGATGCCTGTTTAGCAAGCGAAGGTTGCTTATTAGAGTGTGGTTCAGATTTGGCACCTACGCCTAATAGGTTTTTTTTTGTGCTGAGAGGAAGATATTCTCCCGCGTTCTGGAGAGCCAGTCCGGCTAAGATTTTTTTTAAATCGTCGTTGAGTTTAGTCATGTCACTTGTCCAAAAAAACATCATTACTCACTTAGAGCAGGATATGTGCCAAGAGTGATAAATCGATAAGTAACTGAATTAACTACTAATAATTATCAGTGCATTTGGTTTGTGCGTTGCAATATGCAATATCATTTGAGTGATGATTAATCTGATCTTCGTTAATGCAGGGTTTAGCGGCATCTGATAGAGTTGTTTCAATTTGAAACGGTATGTTGCGTTTTGTAATGACAGTTCAATTCGACTTCTCCAGTTTGCGAGGCAAGATCACAACGGCCTACGTGGTGTTAGTGGCGGCGACCCTGATGCTTGCCGTAATCGCTTTTCTTGATCTGCTGTTTCTCGAGCGACAGGTTCGGGAGGGAGAAGTCGTGTCAGATTTAAAAGATGCGGTTTTGGAAATGCGTAGGGAAGAGAAGAACCTCTTTCTCTATACAGATAATGAGGCGTTGGCAAAAGCTGATCTATCTTCTGAGACAGCTCTTACCATACTGCATGAACATAAGCAGGCTTTGGCGGCTATTTTTCTCACCACCAAGCACGCCAGCATGGTTGAGAAAATAGACTCGTACCGAAATCAGTTGCATCGCTGGAAGCTATCAAATGGTGAACGGCGATCAGAATTGGAAGAGGAAATCAGAACCATAGGTCACCAGATTTATCTCACAGTTGAGTCTCTCTCCACGCTTGAAAGGAGTATGCTGGAGGATGCAGTTCAGGAGTCTCAGTGGTTTTTACTGCTATTTCTAATGATCATCGGTCTTGCAATTTTTGTTGTGGGTAGGCAGCTCAAACAGGTTGTACTTACCCCCCTTAAAAAGCTTGAGTCGCGTATGAAGCCGATTGCTGAAGGGCGATTTGATAGTATGCATTCACCATCCAGGGATCGTGAATTTATTACTTTTACAGATGCATTCAATCGGATGCTTAAAGAGCTGGAGATTCGCCAGCGTCGCATGTTGCAGTCAGAGAAGTTAGCCTCGCTAGGGATACTCTCTTCCGGGGTGGCGCATGAGTTGAATAATCCACTTTCGAATATTTCTTCATCCTGCCAATTACTGATTGAAGAGTTGAATGAAGCAGACCCGGAACAGCTCAATATTTGGTTGAAACAGATCGATAGTGAAACAGAGCGTGGCAGGCAGATAGTAAAAACCCTGCTGGACTTTGGCGGACAACGAGTATTCCAAAAAGTACCAATAGCGCTTCACTCATTAATTGAAGAGACAAGATATCTGATCGAAAAAAGTATAAATCACTATTCGGGTAAGTTGACCACGAATATTCCTGATGACTTGCTGCTGTCTATAGATAAACAGCGGATACAACAACTTTTCATAAACCTGATTCAGAATGCATTGCATGCTGGAGGAGAGGGAGTAACTATTCTGATTAGTGCTGTTGTATGTGAAAAGGGTATGTTGATGTTACCTGATGAGGCTGTTTTTGCTGGTGAAGTTAAATGCGCAACAGATAATGATATGTCAGTTGTAGAGATCATGGTCAGTGATAATGGCCCGGGAATTTCCAGTGAAGCCATGTCAAAAGTTTATGATCCTTTTTATACAACGAGTGAGCCGGGGAATGGTGTTGGGCTTGGCTTGTTTATTGTCCAAGAGATTGTACGAGAGCATGGTGGTTGTCTTGCGATAGCATCCAAGCCAGGTGAAGGCACCAAGGTGATCGTGCTGCTCCCTCAGGGAGATATGAGTGATGCCTGATGAGATGATGGAAAAAGCACATATTCTCATTGTTGATGATGAGGTCACTGCAGTTGAAAATCTGGCCCATGTTTGCCGCAAACTGGGGCATGAAGTTACCACTCGAACCAGTGGGGCCGAGGCTATTGAAGTGCTTGAGTCGTTAGCTGTCGATCTTGTGCTTACCGATTTAAGAATGGAAAAAATCGATGGTATGGAGGTGCTTCGCAGGGCCGGTGAAATCGATCCTGACATTGCAGTGATACTCATAACCGGCTTTGCAACACTGGATTCTGCAGTTAACGCTATGAAGGCGGGTGCCTTTCACTATATAGCAAAGCCGTTTAGATTGGATGAGGTGCGTGAAGTCATTGGCAAGGCAATTGAATTTGTCTTGCTGAAGCGTGAAAACCGCAGCCTGAAAAGTAAGCTTGGAGAAAGTAATTCTGGACCTGTTTTTATCACTCAGGATGCAGCTGTACTACGTATGCTTGAGATGGCGCGTCAAGTAGCAGTAAGCGATTCGAGTGTTCTTCTGACTGGTGAGAGCGGCACAGGTAAAGAGTTAATGGCACGATATGTTCATGCCTACAGCCCTCGAAGTGAAGGGACTTTTCTGGCATTGAATTGTGGTTCACTTCAAGAAGACCTGCTGGCAAATGAACTGTTCGGTCACGAGAAAGGGGCCTATACCGGTGCCACTGAGTCCCGTACCGGTCTGATTGAGGCGGCGAGTGGGGGTACTCTTTTTCTGGATGAAATAGCCGAGATGTCGCTGGGAATGCAGGTAAAGCTGCTGCGCGTGATTCAGGAGAGGGAGGTACAGCGTCTTGGCTCAACCACAGCAGTTGCTGTAGATATTCGTCTGATAACCGCAACCCATAGAGACCTGCTGAGTGAGGTTGCTGCCGGGCGATTCAGGCAGGATCTCTACTATCGCCTGGCTGTGGTGGGTATGCATCTCCCCCCCCTTTCGGAAAGAAAGAGTGATATTCCAATGTTGGCATACTTTTTTCTGCGTAAACATGCAGCACGTATGCAGCGAGAGGTGGATGATATCGATGAGCAGGCTCTTTCAGCGCTATCCGAATATGAGTATCCGGGTAATGTCCGAGAGCTGGAAAATATCATAGAGCGGTCAATTGTACTTGCCCATGAAAAAACCGTTTCTACAGCAGATCTACCCGCTGCACTGGTGGAACGGTCAGTGCATGTAGTAAGGGAAAAAGCTGGGCGCCTGCCAACCCTGGCTGAAAGGGAGGCAGACTATATCACCTATGTATTAGAGAGAAGCGAAGACAATCGCACTAAAGCAGCAAAAATTCTTGGTATTGATCGGGTTTCTTTATGGCGGAAACTAAAGAAGTATGGCATGGAAGAGGCAGAATAGAGCTATTTGCTATTGTCGGTCTATCTGTCTCATAAATAACTCAACCACCATCTGGCGTGAACTTTAAAACATTACCGTTGATGCAATAGCGTTTGTGGGTTGGTGCCGGGCCATCATCGAAGACATGACCTAGATGAATCCCGGAACTGGCACTACGTACTTCAACCCGCCGCATACCGTGACTGTTATCCTCATACAGAGTGATTGCTCCCTCCACCGGATTGAAGAAGCTTGGCCAACCACTACCGCTCTCAAATTTAGAGTCGCTTCGGAACAGGGCTGCTCCAGTGATTGGGTCAACAAACGTACCTGCTCTCTTTTCATCCAGATGAGAGCCTGTGAAGGCCCGCTCTGTACCTTGTTCGAAAGCGATATTCTTTTGTTCAGGGGTTAGGAGTTGGTAGCCAAGCCACTGCCAAAATCTGGCTTTATCACCATCGTAACCTGTATATCTTGAGATCTCACTGCCATTTTCAAAGAGTACTATGGTTGGTGTGGCGAAGAGTCTCTTTTCAAGACGCCAGTCAGATGGTGGCTGCGGATTTGTGGTGCGGGCTATATCCAGCTCAGAGCGCCAGTTATCAACTATTTCCAACTTGAACTGTTTGCAAAAAGCGCAATCATCAGACTCAAAGACGATGAGTTGTCGAGAGTGATTGAGCGTGGTTGGGTCGAGCTGAGTAGGCATAGAAGACTCCTTATTCATCTTCTGTAATTTACCAGGATAATCTATACCTGTACCACCCAGGCCACAGTAGCCGTTTGGGTTTTTTGCCAGATAATCCTGATGGTATGTCTCCGCTGAAGAGTAGTTGGTCAGTGGTGCAATCTCTGTAGTGATATTTCCATACTCCTTTTCGTGTAATGCTTGTTGATAGGTATTACGCGTCCTGGTGGCAGTATCAAACTGCGCCATGCTATGAGTATAGATCGCACTACGATAGTTTGTGCCAATATCATTGCCCTGCCTGTCACCCTGGGTTGGGTCATGGTTTTCCCAGAATCCAATCAATACAGATTCCAGATCAGTTTCATTTGTGTTGAAAGTGACCTTTACCACTTCTGCATGATTACGCTTATTGCTCAGACCAAGTTTGATCAGGGACTCATGGGAGAGAACGCTGCGGTAGGTTGCCTCGATATCACCATTCGCATAGCCACTTTCAACATCGACTACCCCAGGTAATGCAGACATGCGTTTTTCAGCTCCCCAGAAGCAGCCCATACCGAGAATAATGGAATCTGTATGCTTTTTCTGATTGTCTGCAAAAGAGTGAAAAAAAGGTATCAGGGCTAAAATGGCGGTGATCAGAATGAGATGAAATAGGGCTTTCATAACAGAACCTGTATTGCTATTGATCAATTTTCATAGCTTGAAGTATAGGTTACAGAGCAGTGTGGAATCATCACGTAAATATAACAAAAACATAACAACTCAGAGGATATGTAAAATACCAGACTCTATACAGACCAATAATAAAGATCGAGGTTCCACAAGTTAATAGAGGTGACCTTAAGTCATAGTCGTGATCTCGGGTAGGGTGGTGCCATACCCCACAGGAATCCCAATTGAGTGATCTGAATCGATTTTACAGCTCAACCACGTTGTCATGTATAAAGCTAACCAGCATATCAGCATGGTCATGGAAGCAATCGACAGAGTCGTGCTGTGCGCCTTCAATGGCGATGACCTCTATCGGTCGCTCTTTTGTAGCATTGGCTTCAATCAATTTCATATCACTGATGGGTACAACCCTATCGTCGGTTCCATGGGCAAGCAGAACCGGACAACGGACATCGACGATTCGGTTCATTGGGGCAATGTCATCGAAACGAAACCCGATAACCCATTGGATATAACTCATTATGATTTCTCGTAGAGGCCGAGGTAACCAGGGTCTGTCGAGGTGTCGATTCATTGCCAGGTTAGGGTGAGCAAAACCTGAAACGCCGATTACGCTATCGATATCCGATCTTTTTGAAGCCGATAGAATAGCGGCTGCAGCACCGATTGAGTGGCCGAGAACAATAAGCTTATGTTCTGCTCTTTTCTGTTTGGTCCATGTGATTGCACTATCAAGATCCTCAGAAAATCTAGGAAGAGAAGAGAAACTGTCACTGTCACTTTTGCCATGATTGCGTGCGTCATAAAGTAGTATATCCAGGCCGGCTTTGTAAAAGGGCTGTGCCAGTGGCAGCATCATCTCTGCATTACCGCCCCAACCGTGGACAATGATAAGCGTCGCCTTACTCCCTTGCGCTGTTATATGCCATGCAAAAAGGTTTTTATCACCAATAGTTTTCAGTTTGTGCTCAGAGTAAGGCAGCTTAAAGGCATCTGGTGTTCCTGTTTCCACCACTCGTGGAGCACGGTAGACCAGGTGAAGTATGGTTGGAAAGATAATGATGATTGCGAAAATGAGAATGCAACTTAGGACGATAAGACTCATTACTTAAATTCTTTGGTTGGTTAATGAATATAGGGGTTGATCAAAACGTGGTTCTGAGGGTGATCTCCTGATCTAAAGTCACGACGAGTTGAATCGATATTTCTAAAGCCCAGGGTAACCTCTGATCATATCAGAGATCAGAGGTTCCCTGGCATTTCAGTTCTGGATTAGTAAGTTCCTCTCTTTAGTCTCTTAGAGGCATTCAGGGTTGTACGATAGAATCGACCCAGTGCTCTATCTTTGGCGCGTTTCTCAGCAATGGTTGCACTATTCAAGGCTTGTTCACGCATTAATTTTTGGTAATTAGCCAAACGGCGGTGATCCAATTTATCCTCTTTAATTGCTTTCTGTATGGCGCAACCTGGTTCACTATCGTGGCTGCAATCGGAAAAACGACACTGCTTTGCAAGCGTGGCTATATCGGAGAAACTCTCCTCTATACCCTGTTCACAGTCGTATAGCTGCAACTCCCTCATGCCTGGCGTGTCGAGCAGTATACTTCCTGATGGCATGAAGTGAAGTGACCTGGCAGTAGTAGTGTGTCTGCCTTTACTGTCGTCTTCTCTTATCGCTCCGATAGACTGCAGTGATTTACCCATTAGCGTATTGAGCAAGGTTGACTTGCCAACACCAGATGAACCTAAGAATGCAATTGTTCTGCCGGTGGTACACCAAGAGTTTAAGGTGCTGGCACTGACACTGCTTTGTCCATCAACAGTCTCAACACTTAACATAGGGTTGATTTCATGAATTTGACAAACATAGCGCTCTGCATCTTCGCAGAGATCCGCCTTTGTCAGTACAACAACAGGTTCTACGCCTGCTTCAGCAGCTATAGCAAGATATCGCTCAATCCGATTGAGATTAAACTCTTCATTGAGTGAGCTGATAATAAACAGTGTATCGACGTTAGAGCAGATAAGTTGTGTTTCAATTTTACTGCCTGGCGCTTTTCGGGAGAAAAGTGTTAAGCGTTCCAATGCACGCTCAAACTGTTGCGCATTATTTAACAGAACCCAATCACCGACAGTTAGGAGAGATGTGGATGAAGTGATTGGCAGGCTTTTTCGTCCTGATTCTGTCTCTATTGCAATCATTGATCGATGATGTTCAATGATGCGCCCGATTGTAAGTTGTTCCAACTCTTCCAATGTCATTTGTTGTTGGAAAAAAGGTGACCAACCCAATTGGCTTAATGATCTATTTTTTGGCATAAGTGCCCCTGATGCATGGTGGCATCGAAATAAAGATAGTATCTTCTTGGGGCGTGTGCCCCGGCTTAAAAACCGGGCAGAAGGATTAGATGAAGCGTGCTAACTTCTTGCTGCCCGGGGGATGTTGACTACAATCATTTGTACCCTCCGGTTTCATTGGTTTACTTTTCAAAAAGTAACAGAATGGCAAGGCTTATTCAACTGAATCTTGCTATTGGCATGTTTAACCTCGCAGTCCTCTAGTGACCCAGGATTACTGGAACAGCATCCATTGCAGCGCGCTCTGTTTTATAAGTCAGTAATCAAGCTGTCAAAAGTCTGATATATCTTGTTGATCCAAACCTTGCTCCTTTGGCGTTCCATTAAACTCAAATGTTGTGCACCACTGTTTTTTAGGTTTGCGGCTGCCCAGAAACTAAAGCCATATTTTTCTATTTTGTGCATCGTTGGTTCATGTAGTGCGGGCAGATAGAACTGATTTACAGATTTCCCGGCCAGTCCTGTATCTGACAAATTAGATATTGCCTCAATATCTGAAAAATTACAGCCTCGCCCTTGGTTTTTTACAACAATGATATTGAACTGATCGCCATACTTTTCTAAAAAGTTCTGGAGCAGATTAACTGAGTCTGGGCCGCCATCGACAGCGTACCAATAGATCAACCGAATATTCACCTCTTCGCACATCTCGATCACACCGTTGTCATCAATCCAACGGTCTATGAAACGCTCGCTTTGTGCAGGAAGATCGATCAGTACATTACGATTCTCTTCCAGTGACAGTTCCATTATCGTGTCTATGCTTTCGAAATGATCAAGATTAATTGACTGGGTGTAATCTGCGTAATATCGACTCAGTGTTGGATGTGACTGATCTGCATCCAAACCTGTGTAGGCAACAGACATGTCAAGAAAATATTGTGAAAGTAAACGCGCCAATACAGATTTTCCGACTCCGCCTTTTTCGCCACCTACAAAATGAATCATACTCATTAAAATTTACCTGATCTGGATTAATGAACTGATTTTATTCTGCATGAAACGGGCCAACTAAATAGATCTGTCTAGTGTGCCTCGTCATAGATTGTTGCACTCTGCTGGTGCAGGTCGATGACTATTGCGGGATTAAATCTAATATGATGGTGCGGGGTTCCATCTGCCTAGGGTGTATAAAGCCAGTTTTGAAGAGTTCGCTTGAAGCGGGGAGGTATGTTGATAGTAGAAATCGCCCGTTATACGCGGAAAAAGATTTCTCGCCTTCAACAGATAACAGTATAAAGAAGCAACCCCAATCTTTGGTTGGAGCGTATTTTTTAGTATTAGGTCTCAAAAAATCAATATAACAGGCGTTCTTCAACCCTTGCTAAAGGTGTGGGAATATGGCAAATTAACAGTGTTAGCCAGATGGCTCGATAAAAAAACAATAAATAACAAATAGATAGTAGCGCAATCAAGGCGACAAGGAACAGGATGAGGTTGCTTGAATTACGAGGATCGTTATGCACTCTGCATACAAAGAAAGGATTTCTCTGCCGGAAGCCAGCGAACAGAATAATATCCAATTTAATTCCTATCTGAATAGTCAGTTTCTCACAGATGTAGAGAAAAGTGACGATTTCAGCTTCAGGTATTTAGCCGGCAGGCAAAATTATCACTTACAAGCTCGTACAGTTGATACCAATAAACCACCATCTACTATCAGATCTCATAGGGCTGTCGACCCCTTAGCTGCAAATAGTAGAGCGTCATTTAAGTTCGCCACTTGTTCCTGCCTTTTTACGGAAAGTGGCAACCAGAACCCCCTCAGAATAACTTCCGACCAAAGCTTTCTGGTCACTCTGGCCTGATAGGTATCCAAGTGAATATGCCACTCAATAATGCCATCTGTTTAGATAACTCTACAGAGATAGATGCCGCTCTTTCAACTCAGCAGTTAGGTAGTGTGTTCAAGCAGCGACATGTCGAAATTGAATTACTGAAGCGCACGTTGATAGTCGCCAGGGAGCGCCTCTTAACCACCAATGATACATTGACTGAGGTATTAGAGAAACGTGAAATCTTTCAGCAACAGAGTCTCGAATTAAAAGCAGAATTAAAGCAGCAGCAGGAGAGTAGTGAGGCCTTTCGAAAGAGAGTGATGGAGGAACAAACCCTTCTTTATAAGCAACGGTCTGATCTTGAAAACGCTCTACAGCAACTGCGAAAACAGCTTTATGGCGACAGCACGATTGAACAGATGCAGATTCAAGCTCTGCAAGCCTCTATAGAGGAGATGCGGGGTGAACTTGCCCTGGCGTATGAAAAGAAGAATCGAAGAGAGCAGGAACTCAAAGCTGAGCTCGATAAAGCAAATAAAAGAGCGGAGAGGACACTCGAAGCACTTTATGGAGAGATAGAGCAAATCCGGGAAAGTGAAAGCTCACTTGAAGAGAAGCTTAAACAGAGCCAGGAAAGGCTAGAACAGCTTCAGAGTAACTATCAGCAACAGCAACTACAACACCATAACGCTCTGGACGAAGCGAATCTCTCGGCTGGAGAAAACCTGCAGCAGGCAGAAGCTGAAATCTCTGTTTTACAGCAGCAACTCCTTACCAAAGAGTCTTCCATGCAGCAGCTATTGGAAGAAAAAACAGTTTTGGCGGACTGTCTGAAGACTGAAACCACCAACAATTTGGAGTTCTCTCACCAGATTCAGGCATTGGAAGAGGATAAGCTGGCCTTGGAGAAGGTTTTCAAGGCGGAGCAGCTGGCAGGTAAAGATGCAGAGCAGCGCCACAACCATGCGCTTGCTGCCCAAAAGAGTGAGTTGGAGAAGGCAGAGGCCACTATTGAAGCGTTAAAAGATTCAAGTCAGCAATTGCAAGAGAGTTTGCAACAGATGGAGTCCAATTCCCTCAATCTGCAGGAACGGATGGAGCAGGCTCTGGAGGCTGAGAAACAAAATGCCAAAGAAGAGCAAAAGCGCTTGGAAACGGCAATAGAAAAGCTAGATCAGCAGTTGCTGAAAAATCGGGAAAAGGCTGAATGTCAACTGGATGATGCACGACAGCAGGCTCTGGCCGGTTCCAGGATATTGCAGGGACGGATGAATCAGGCGCTGGAGGCAGAAAAACAGAATTCGCAAAGGGAGCAGCGTCGTTTAAAGAACACTATCAAAGAGCTTACTCAGCAGCTGGATAGAAGCCGTGTAGAGGCGAAGCAAGAACTGGATGAAGCGCTACAGCAGGCACAGCTTGATTCCAAAAAACTCGAGGAGCAGATGAACCAGGCAATGGATCGAGCCCTGGAGATCGAGAAACAAAATGCCAGAGAGGAGCAGGCTCGTCATGATTCAGAAATAGAAGGAGTCAATCAACAGTTGCAAGATGCTCGTATTAATGCGAGTCGACAACTGGATGAAGCGCAACAACAGATGAAGCAGGCTCTTGAAGTGGAAAAACATAAGAGTCTAGAGGCGCAGGAGAAACTAGAGGCTGAAATCACAAGGCTCAATCAGCAATTGGAAACTACCCGTGATGAGGCTTCCATAGAACTGAATGAAGCAAAACAGCAGGCTGAGGCTGAATATCAGAAAAAATATGATCAGTTTGAACAGACTCTAGCGTCACAGAAACAAAAAGCCATCGGAGAGCAAGCACGCTTTGAACTGACATTGGAAGGTGCCAATAAACAGCTGCAAGAGGCCCGTACAGAAGCTGACCAGCAACTTGAGGATGAGCGGCAGAAGAGAGTTGCAGATATTGAGAAGCTGCAGAAGCAGATGGAGTCGGTTGCTGAAGTAGAGAAACAGAAAAGCAGAGAGAAGCAGTGGCGTTTAGAGTCGGTAGTGGAAAAACTAAATCTTAAGTTGGAATCGACCCGTGTCAAGGCGGATCTGCAACTACAGGAGGCTCAACAGAATGCACTTATTGATACCGAGGAACTAAAAAAGCAGATGAACCAGGCTAGGGAGCAGGCCCTTGATAAAGAGAGAGAGCAAAACAGAAAAGTGCAGGCAGGGCTAGAGTCAACAATCGAAGCGCTCAATCAACAGTTGGAGGTGGCTCATACCGAGGCTGAAAGTGAACTGGAAGAAGCGCGGCAGCAGGCGCATATTGGTTCCCAGATGCTACAGGGTCGAATGAATCAGGCGCTGGAGACAGAGAGACAGAATTCGAGAAAGGAGAAGAAGCGTTTGGAGGCAGCAATAGAGGCACTCAATGCTCATCTGGAAGAGGTGCGCAGTGAGGCGAAGCGGCAACTGCAAGACGAGCGTGAGAGGGCAGAGGTAGAATCTCGAAAAACAGAAATACAGATGAAACAAGCCTTTGAAGCTGAAAGGCTGGATGCTATTGAGGCACAGAAACAGCTGAATGCAGAGATTGAAAGGCTCAATCAACAGTTGCAATCGGTAGAGGGTAAGGTTGATCAGGAAATAGATGAAGTAAGGGTGAGGGCGCAAGCAGAATCCCAGGTATTGGTAAAGGAGATGAAGCAGACCCTTGAGAGTGAGCAGCAGCATGCTAAAGATGAGCAGACACGCTTAGAGAGTGATGTAGAAAGACTCAGTGAGCAGTTGCAAGCAATCCGTGCTGAGGCATGCAAGCAGCGTGATTTGCGGATTGCACAGCAGGCTCAGCATCAGAAGGATCGCAACACAATTGAGGATCTTAAAAAGTTACTGAAAGCAGCAAAATTAGCTTTGAGTATCAATAGGAAGAGAACCACTGAAGCTCAGGAATCTCTATCCGAACTCCAACAGGATTTTGAGTCCAGTGAGATATTAAGGACAAAGTCAGTAGAGTCTGAGGATGCATTGCTGGCTGCCAGGCAGGAGCTTGTCTCTCTAAGAAGTGAGCTTGAAAAGGAGATATCCAGTCTGCATGAACAACTAAAAAATCAACAACAGAGCAGTGAAGCGACTCAGCGTGAGAATAGTCGATTACAGCAGTTGCTTGAGGAGAGCAAAGCTGAGGAGAGAAATGAGAATTCAAAGATCACTATATTGAATCGTGAGCGAGAGTCACTCCAGGAGACTAAGTCGCAACTGGAAGATGAGCTTTCAAAACTACAGATCAAATTCGCTGAGATTGCTGCAGCTATTGAAGTGGAGCGGCATGAGAAGGTTTCTTTAACTCAGAAACTTGAAGCGATTAAGGTGCAATCTGATGATCCTGATGCACTACAACGAGCAAAAGATGAAATCATCTCACTGAAGCGCAAAGTCGAAGGGTTGCGGGAGGTGCAAATAGAGATGGAGAGTCAGATAAGCAAGAGTCCGGAGAGTGAGGCTAAGCAACTGCATGCCGCCCTTGTGACGACTGAGATGAAACTAAAAAAAGCAGATAAACTTGCCCAGCAGAGCCAGCATCTATTACGTGAGAATCAGATACATGAAAGTGCAATAAATATCCTGGATGAGGAATTGGATGCGCTAACAAAAGAGAGAGAGTCTCTGATTCAGTCGCAGCAAAAGCTGACAGCAGAGTTAGAGGAGGTACGTGGGTACTCCTCAGAACTTGCCAGCGAGAATGGTCGGCTGAAGGATGAAGTGCGTGGTTACCAGGAGAAATTAGAGGCGTCCAACTGATTATCTGTTAACTACGCAAGATTGTCGCTTAATGCCAGTTCGCAGTATGTTATCAATTCTTTAACCTGTTCCTCACAAACCGGATGTTGTGTGTTGATTACCACAACTCCGGATCGCATAGGGAGTCAACGCAAGTTATTGGTATGGGGGGGTGTGGAATGTCATGCTCCCTGAGCACCAGAGACTGCCAGCCAGATGGGTATTGTAGTTTGTAAGGTGGTGTGTAGCTAACGGCCTCCTCAGAACTGAAACCAAATCTGCGGTAATAGTCAGGATCACCATACACAAAGAGTGTGTCGACCTTCATAGTCGATAGTAAATGTATCCCGGTTTCAACCAGTTTTGAACCAATGCCGCGTTTTTGGAAACTGGGTTCTACCCCCAGCGGGGCTAAAATATACCCCAGGAACTTATCATCTTTATCGCTTGTTACTGGGCTGAAGGCGATATGGCCAACAATCGTATTGTCTGTTTCAGATACTATCGAGATTGTTTGGGGCTTTGTCTTTCGCGAAAGCAGATTGATCGCAATCTTTGAAACAAGTTTGTTCTCTTCTTTAGAGAAGGCATGCATATGAATGCTTTGAATCTCTTCGAGATCCTGTACTGTTGCCATTCTGGTTAGCATGGTTTTTTCACTTATATCCATAAATGTACAGTTAACTTATCTCTACCCTGCAAGCAGACAGAAAGGCCCACCTCCCTTGACGGGAGATGGAGCGTGTCTAGCATATAATGAAATTAAAGCGAAAACGATACTATTCATCAATCCTGAAAATAGCTGCTTCATCTGATACCAGCATTCGGACTTCATCGACAGTATAGCGCGGCGTGATATGACGGGGACAGTTCCAGTCAAACGCTTCTATCCTGAATGTAACAAGCCGTTCAATCTGGCCTGGATAGTCAGGAAGTTCAAGCGCCTTACGTAGTTCAGGATTATCATCTGCTTCAATAATTGTCGATTCTGCCCATATTTTAAGGCGTTCCTTGTTTGGGTAATCCATCAGGATAAGGCACGCTTTCCCATTCTCTTCTATATTGCCTGTGCTGATGTATTGGCCGTTGCCACGAAAATCAGCATAACCCAGGGTGGTGTCACTTATCGTCTTGAGGAAGCCTCGTTCGCCACCACGAAACTGAACATAGGGCCAGCCGTTGTCACCTGTGGTCGCTATGTAGAAACTGTCACGGGCCTGAATAAACAGGGTCTCCCTGGCGCCAAGTCGATATTTGTCACCCGATTGCTCAATACGTGCATATGCATTGCGTGTGCCGTAGCGGGACTGGGCCTGTTTTACGCTGTCGGTGAAGGCGTAACGTGTAAAATTCTTACTCATGCTGAGTCTCCTGAATATATCATAGACCGAGTTCGCTAAGCCCTGGATGCTCTTCCGGGCGACGACCAGCTGGCCAGTGGTAGAGTCTCTCCGATTCACTGATAGGCAGATCGTTGATACTGGCGATACGCAGTTGCATCAATCCGTTCACATCGAACTCCCAGTTTTCATTGCCATATGAGCGGAACCAGTTTCCTGCGTCATCGTGCCACTCATAAGCAAAGCGGACAGCGATGCGATTTTCAGAGAAGGCCCAAAGCTCTTTGATAAGACGGTAGTCCAGTTCTCTGGCCCATTTGCGTTGAAGGAGCTGTACTATTCCCTCACGGCCTTGCACAAATTCTGACCGGTTTCGCCAACAGCTATCGGTCGTATAGGCCAATGAAACTTTTCCCGGGTCACGGCTATTCCAGGCGTCTTCAGCTAAACGCACTTTCTGGGTTGCTGTTTCAATATTGAATGGTGGTGTTGGTGGTCTGGTTGTGATGGCTGTCATGATGAAGTTACCTCGTAGTAAAAATAAACTGAATGTTCGGGAGAAGTGATTTGCTCTAACGTTCATTGAAAACCCTCTCCCTCAGAAAGAAGATGAGAGGTATGGTGAATCAATTGGGTTGGCAATAAATTCCCATCACCTTCTCACTGTTAAAGCACAATAGATCAGCAGCAGTACGCCGCAATTAAGGTCATCATTTGTGTTCGCTATTTGTGCTTATCTGTGAAAGATTCATCTTTGACAGTTCATCGAATCCGCCGATGGGTGCGTCATCAATGAATATTTGCGGTATTGTCCGTCTACCGGAGCGATCTATCATTTCAAGCATGCGCTCTTCATCTGATGACACATCAATCTCTTCAAATTCGAGACCTTCTGCATGCAGCAGTGACTTTGCTCTTGTGCACCAGGGGCATTGATTGGTTGAGTAGACTTCGATTTGATTCATGGCTGTTAGCTCCAATTGCTTGATTGAAATAGTGACTGCTACTTCGCCTGCATAGCTTTGACGGTCTCTTCTGTGGTCCAGACGGTGTTGGCCATAAAGCGGAAGTTCACAAGCGCTGCTGCATATCCGTCCCCCTCTTCGACCTGGGCGGCCGCTGTGGCGTCGGATACCACTGCTACTTCAAACCCCTGCTCAAGCAGTTCCCGCATATGGGATTCAGTGCAGAGGTTGGCAGACATGCCTGCCAGTATGACTTTGTCGATGCCCTGCTTACGCAACTGAAGTGCCAAGTCGTTACTCTCTGGGCCGTATATCTTGTGCGGACTGGTCACTATGGTTTTGCCGTCGTTGATGTAGTGTTTGTAACGATCCAGCCAGTCTGCACCTGAACCTTTCAAATCATGCACGCTGAGTGCGTCAGTACGATCAAACATACCGATCTTATGCATCAAGGTTTCTAGTGCGCCCTCGAATTTCCAGTCGTGGTCATGGGGGTAGTAGTAGTGGGGAGAGACGAACACCGGAATCTCCTGTGCCTTGGCACTCTTAAGGAGTGTTTCAATGTTTTCAACTGTGTTGTTGTTCTCGACGCTCTTACCTACGACGGCCCAGGCAACCCCTTTTGGGCTTAAGAAGTCATTCTGGGGATCTGTCACGACCAACGCAGTACGCCCCTTTTTGATCTGCATGCCAGGATCAGGAAGAGCGGCATGGGTGGTAGTAAAAGCAGTGCTTATGGCGGTGGCGAGGAGAAGTCTCTTAATGGTGTTTTTCATGATCAGGTTCCTTAAATGTCATTGCTTAAACGCATACCCAGCTGTTCGGTAATTCAGAACAGTCGGTAGGGGCGAGGCGGATTAAACAAGGCTAGGTTTGTGGGAGTGGGAGTAGTTGCCAGTGATATCCAGAGATGGAGGATCGCTGCACAATGTTGGTCGGTAGCTTGAGGGGCGTCCATTAGTAGCTCACCCAGGGGTAGGGTGAATACCGGCTCCCTGTTGAAATTTGTGCGTCGGTTCTGTTGTCTGGTACTCATGTCAGCTCTCCTGTTGTTCGCTTGGTTTATCGCAATTGGTGTGCCAGGCAGGATAGTCTTGTAAAAACAATGAGATAGTGATTGCTATAAACCACAAGAACTTGTGTTCCACAAAAAACTGTGGCTCAATCATCAAAAATTTGAGGTGAATGCGATGTTGGAAAAGTTGCTCCGTGATGCGCCAACACTACTTGCGGTTGTGGATCAGTCGCTGCTTTGCCATAACCTGAGTAGTGGCTGGCGGAGCCGTCTTGGCTTAGTGAATGCTGATGATGAGCAGGATCTGTCCATTGCAGATCTATTTCTTTTGGACGAGATGCCTGGATTTGAACAGCAACTTCTACAGATCATGGATGTTGATGGCGCAATGCAAGACCTACCGGTCTGTTTGCGGGGAGGGGGGGATATCACCCAGGGCTTTTTGACGTCGTGGACATTTGAAACCAAGATCGGATCAAAAATGCTGGTGCTGGCAGCTACCTGTAGTACAGATCTGAACCGGGCTCTTGAAGAGCTTAGACATCTTCGCACCCTGCACGAGCTAATCCTAAATGCTGCAGGGGAGGGGATATACGGTCTTGATGCAGAGGGGATGGCAACTTTTGGTAATGCCGCCACCACAGAGATTCTTGGTTGGAAACCGGAGCAGGTGATAGGCAAACGATCCCACGATATCCATCACCACTCCCATTCTGACGGCTCGCGCTATCCTCAAACGGAGTGTCCGATCTATGCAGCGCTGCAGGATGGTGAGGTTCACCGGGTGGACAACGAAGTCTTTTGGCATGTCGACGGCTCAGCGGTGCCGGTGGAGTACACCAGTACGCCGATAGTAAAAGAGAATCAGATTCAGGGTGCTGTGGTGGTGTTTCGCGACATATCAGAACGCATAGAGATCGAACGTCAACGGGAGTTGGCTTTTCAGGAGATTAAGCAACTCAAGGAGCAGTTGGAGCAGGAGAGAGACTATCTTCGCGACGAGATCAAAAGCGAATCCGACTATGGTGAGATGATAGGTGCCAGTGAGCCTTTGAAACGTACCATGGCGCAAATAGCAGCTGTCGCAGTGACACCGGCAAACGTACTGATTCTTGGGGAGTCTGGCGTGGGCAAAGAGATGGTGGCCCGGGCCATCCATGAGAATAGTGATCGAGCCGACAAAGCGTTGATCAAAGTTAACTGTGCCTCCATTCCAAAAGAGCTGTTTGAGAGTGAGTTTTTCGGCCATGTGAAAGGTGCCTTTACCGGTGCCCATCGAGATCGCATTGGTCGACTTCAATTGGCTGATGGAGGCACTGTTTTTCTGGATGAGGTGGGAGAGATTCCACTGGACTTACAGGGCAAACTGCTGCGTGCTCTACAGGAGAGGGAGTTTGAACGGGTGGGCGACGAGCGAACCGTGAAGGTCGATGTGCGTGTGGTGGCGGCGACAAATCGTGATCTGCAGGCCGAAATAGAAAAAGGCAGTTTTCGTGAAGACCTCTACTACAGACTGGGTGTCTTTCCGATCATAGTGCCGCCACTGCGTGATCGAACCCAGGACATTGCCCCCCTGGCAGAACACTTCCTGGAGAGAACCTGCAAAGATCTTGGGCGAGATCCTATGCGTCTCTCGAAACGGCAGGTTAAGCAGCTGATGCAGCACAGCTGGCCAGGGAATATCCGGGAGCTGAGAAATGTAATCGAACGGGCTGTTATCCTCAGTACGGGGAATCGCGCACGGCTTGATCTGGCGCTACCGGATGAGAGTAAAAGTCATCCAGAGAATCTAGCCAGCCCCCCTCAGGGTGAAGCGGCTGAGTTCGTGACAGATGCTGAGATGCGTGAACTGGAAAAGGTCAATCTGATTGCGGCCCTGGGTCACACCGGTGGTCGGGTATGGGGCCCTGATGGTGCAGCTGATCTGCTGGGTGTTAAGCCCTCAACCCTGGCGTACCGAATGAAGGTACTGGGAGTCACAAAGCCTGTCTTTTAAAAATCATATTGTTAGGGGTTTCAAGCTTGCCCTTGCTCGGTGTTGCGGCTCTTGACAAGGGGACAACCATTGCCTGCGAGCCGCGCCCCGAAGGAAGTGCCCTTGGGTGCGCCTTGATCAAGGGCAGGCTTGAAACCCTGAAGACGACATACTTAGTCGCCGGGTTAATACTCTCTCTCAAACACAACTCCGCAGAATAAAGAGGATGATCTTAAACGCCTGGCAGGACGGCAAAAGATTCAAGCAGGCCACTTAAAAATTACTTACAGGATCAGATACAGTTCACCATCTTGTCTCTTGATTTGCAGTTCACTATCTCAGCGAAAATACGCCCACCCTTTCTTTTCAGGTTAATAGTGGATGCTTGCTCGTTTATCCCATAACCACCAATAGAGAGATTGTAGGATTGCCTGTCAGCAAGTTGAAAGGACTGTCTTATCAACTGTTCGTTATCGTCACTGCCGGTAGAGAACGCAACCACCACTTTGAAAACATCTTTATCCGCAGTGTAAAAGACACTGGCATATCGGTCATCAAGCTTTAAGGTTGTGGCGGCCATGGGGGTGTCTATCACCGTCTGTTCGCATAGTGCCAGGGATGAAAGGGTCGACAAGGTGATGGTAAGGAGTAGATTCAGGTACTTCATAGTGTGCTCAAGTCAATGCTTGGTGGGTGGAGAATTCAACGCTCATAGGTGATGCATGATTCATGCATATACGGACTGTTCAACTCAGATTCACATACATTAGATAAGGTTTATTTATAAGTCAATTAGAATATTCTGTTATTCATGATATACGGGAACGAATAGCATATTAAACCTAATAAGGCGCTGTTTACACGCGTTGGATGGTGACTATTGGAGAGGAACAGGGGGTAGTTAGGTCGCCCTTTTGGAGGTGCTTACTTCCATCGAGCTAAAAGATTCAATGTTTTTTCCGATAGCTCAGTGTCAATTCTGGAGAGACGCCATCGATCTGATTTTATAAATATTAAAGCGTTCTTCTCTCCAGAAACATTCAGAAATCTAATTACAGTTTCGTTACTTGATACTTTATCTTCGCACAGTAAAAAAGCCTTAGCCTCTTTTGGCTTTCTACTATCAGAGCATTTAGGATGAATCAAAACGCCATCCATCTTTTGTAAGTAGACTCGCATAAAGCCTGATAGCTTTTTAGGGACTAAAAATAGAACAGCTTTATCCTCGAGAGCTGTTGATGTCGCTTGATCGATTTCGACATCACTGAGCCTGTCAATCGCCTCTCTTACATTAACTCTCATACCCTCGTTAACTGAATCGAAGTCTACATAATCTGCCAGGCTTAGTTGCCAAGCACTCCTGTCACTCTTTGGCAGCTTTCTGTCATTACTGATAATGTATTTAATACCAATACCCTGCATCACCTTATAAATATTTTCTGTGTCAGATGGTGGTTCTGCGAAGATGGCTCCTGAATAAAAAAGAAGTGTGAGTGCTGCTGCAACTTTGAACATACTTAACCTTGAAGTAAACAGAATCAGAAACAGGCATGGAATGACTTTTCTCACAGCATCTTCTCCTTAATTGCTACAGCTCTCCTTCTGCATATCGGTTCTCAGATACACATACCCTGTTGTTTATACCCAAATTATGAAGAATATGGTATGTCTTCAAGTGGTTTTAGAATTTAAACATAATTTATCAGTGGTAGGGTTTGCACTTAAAGTTGCAGGATATCCCCCTCATCAGGCACTGATGCTTTGAATCCCAAAGAAGACTCCAGCAAATCCCGCAAATCTTTTTTAGACTCAGGTTCTCCGTGTACCACATGCACATGGGGAGAGCTTTCACTGAAGCTGCCCAACCAACGGCTCAGATCATCCACATCCCCGTGGGCTGAGAGACCACCTACCGTGTGAATCTTTGCCTTAACCCGATACTCGTCACCATGGATTTTTACTGTGGGTTTCCCATCCACCAGAGCACGTCCCGGAGTACCGTTGGCTTGATAGCCCACGATCAGAATATGTGAGCCGGAACGAGAGATATTATGCTTAAGGTGATGCACGATCCTGCCACCGGTGAGCATACCGCTGGCAGAGATGATAATCGCTCCACTCTTGATGCGGTTGATAGCCATAGACTCCTCGGGTGACGCGGTCAGTTTGAGATTCTGCAGGTGGGGCATCTCATGGATTTTTTTACGCAGCTTCGTCGCCTCCTCGTCATACAAGTGAGGGTAGTCCCAATAGACTTTGCTCGCCCTGATTGCCATCGGGCTGTCGAGAAATACCTGCCAACGTCCCAGTTCCCACTCATCGTAGTATTTTCCCAGGTAGTAGAGAATCTCCTGGCTGCGACCGATGGAGAATGCAGGTATCAACAAGTTGCCTTTCTCATGGGCCGCTTCTCGGATGATCTCTCCGATCTCCTCTATGGTGGCCTGGCGATCCCGATGGCGACGGTTACCGTAGGTGCTCTCAACAATTACATGGTTCGCTTCATTGATCACCGCAGGATCATTCAGAATGGGGGTGTCGTACTGACCTAAATCACCACTGAATACAATCTTCTGCTGTTTACCGTTTTCATTCAGCCAGACTTCGACGCTGGAAGAGCCCAGAATATGTCCTGCATCCTGAAAGCGTATCGATATACCGGGCAGGATCTCCTGTTTCTCCCGATACTTCAGGCCGACAATGTTATTCAGGGCTTCCCGGGCGTCGGCAACAGTGTAGAGTGGCTCGATGAGAGGTTTTCTCTTACGCTTTCTCCACTTATTCTCATACAGCGCATCCTTCTCCTGTAGAAAGGCGGAGTCTTGCAGCATGATATCGCACAGTTCCATAGTCGCGTTCTGTGCATAGATCGGGCCTTGATAGCCCTGTTTCACCAGCAGCGGGATTCGTCCTGAGTGGTCGATATGACCGTGGCTGAGGACCACTGCGCTGATCTCGTCGGGTGAGAAGGGAAAAGGACGGCGGTTTTTCTCCATCTCCTGCCTGCGTCCCTGGATCAAACCGCAATCGAGTAACACAGTCTCGTTATTGGCTCTGAGAATATGACAAGAACCGGTTATTCCACTGGTTGCGCCGTAAAATTCAATTTGCATGGAGAGTGCCCTTTCAAGGATGATAATATCGTTCAAGATGCTTGCCAGGTTAATAGTGAGCTTACCATGAAGCCGGCACTCCACACGCCTTAGGGCTTTGCCCGCCACAAAATTAAACATTTCTCGTTCTCGATAAGGCATATAATCCTAGCCTCAATTTATTCAAACGCCTCGAGTAGCCATGATGACAGCAGATACAGAGCAATTAGAACAATCGGCACCCAAGCGGGGCCTTCGCGGTATCCATATCCTGTGGATCGTTCTCGCAACCGTGTTGCTCACCGCAGCTGTTACCTATTGGGTGGTGCGCACCTACATCTACGCCAAGGACTTTACTCCGGTTCAGCTCAGTCATACCGAACAGCAGGTGTTGAATGGCAAACTAAAACAGCTTGGCTACCAACCAACTCCTGCCACAGAATCGAGTCAGCAATCCCAACCAAAGGAGAGCGACGAAGAGTGGCTGAGAGCGGAGCGGTATAGCGAAAAAGGTGCCAAGAGAGAGGTTTTTTTCAGTGAGAGAGAACTCAACGCGATGGTGGCAAACAATCAGGATATGGCTAAAAAGCTTGCCATCGACCTGGGTGATGACCTCGTTAGTGCCAGAGTGCTGGTGCCTGTTGATCAGGACTTTCCAATCCTTGGTGGAAAGACCCTGCGTATCTCCGCCGGGGTGGAGATGGCATTTCGAGATGCCAAACCGATAGTGATTTTAAAAGGGGTCAGCATTATGGGCATACCTATCCCCAACGCCTGGCTGGGAGGTCTTAAAAATATCGACCTGGTCAGTGAATTTGGCGATCAGCAGGGCTTCTGGGCAGGCTTTGCTGAAGGGGTGGAGGATATTCGGGTTGAAGAGGGCGAGTTGAAGATAAAGCTCAAGGAGTAGGAGCGGTTTCTGTTTCGCCCAATTGATAGCAGAGCACTACTGCATCATGCGAGACTGAAACGAAAATAACCTGATCAGTAGGCCGCTTCCCTTTTCTGGCGATAGTGGGATCAAGAAAAGCAGAGAGGATTTCTGAGGAATCGATGCCTAAATCTTACTGCCCCATCAATCCTTCTGCCTTGCGCTGGTGGATATCGATGATTTTAAAGTGATGAATGACCGTTATGGACATCTGTACGGCGACGAGATTCTGAAACAGATTGCAGATCTAGTGCAAACCCAGATCAGAAATATCGACACAGTAGCGCGATGGGGAGGAGAGGAGTTTGCAATCCTCGTTGAAAACAACGGTGATTTTACTTCTCTAAGGTGAAGCCCTTTTCCCGAAAAAGCCTTAATGCTGCCTCGACCACTTCGGTGTCTAAGCTGTTGTGATGGTTTCGCTCAATCTCTGACAGTGCCTTATCCATACCGAGACCAGCGCGATAGGGTCTGTGAGAAGCCATGGCTTCAATGATATCGGCAACCATCAGGATGCGTGCCTCCAGTAGTATATTCCCCTCCTTCAGGGCATGCGGATAACCGGAACCGTCCAGGCGCTCGTGGTGTTGTCGTACAGTCTCAGCGATGGGCCATGGAAACTCGATCTCCTTAAGAATCTCATAACCCATCTCAGGATGCTGCTTGATCAGGGAAAATTCCAGATCGCTGAGTTGCCCGGGTTTACTGAGAATTTCACTGGGTATACTGATCTTGCCGACATCGTGTACGACCGATGCCAGGTTGATCCCTTCGATCTGTGTTTCTGCAAGACCAAGATCGGTGGCAATAGCGGTTGCTATTTTTGCTACCCGTTGTTGGTGGCCTGCGGTGTAGGGGTCACGCAACTCGACCATGGCGGCGACGGCGGAGACAGATTTAAGTAGGGTCTCTTTCAGCTGCTCTTTACTCTCCATGAGTGAGCGGGTCCGCTCAACTACCATCTCCTCTAAATGATGAGTTAGTTTATAAAGCTGTAGATGCGTTTGTACCCTGGCCAATAACTCCTCCCGTTGAAAGGGTTTGGTGACATAGTCAACGCCACCGATTTCAAAGCCTTTCAGTTTATCTGGCATCTCTGAGAGAGCACTGACAAATATTACCGGAACCTCTCGCAGGCTGGGCTCCTGCTTAAGGTGCTGACAGACTTCAAAGCCATCCATTCCTGGCATGTTGACGTCTAATAGTATGAGTTTTGGTGGTTGGGCGATGGCTGCGTGTAGTGCAAGCTCTCCATTGATTGCCGAGCGAACCATATAACCTTCAGCAGCTAATATTTCGGTAAGTAAGCGCAGGGAGGCAGGTGTATCATCGACAGCGAGGATGTAGTCTGAGTTAGTCTTGCTCATTGTTCACTCCTTCTCCGATAGCGCTTCAATCGAGCTTAATATCGTTGGGTAGTCGAACTCATTGGCTAAGCGCGAAAGAACCTGTCCCAATTCGGATTCTGTAGCAGCTATTCGGCTGATGATGGCATTAATGCTATCGCTGTCCAGTGATACCACTGCGAGACGGAGGGCTTCGCGTTGATCTTCACTAATTGCGTGCAAGAGTTGCGGTGTCAATATTTTCTGCGACTCCGTATCTTTTTTGTTCTCCTTACGATATATGAATTTGAGACCCAATTGCTGCGCCAGACTTTCGTAAATATCTTTGATGAGGAAAGGCTTGCGAATATAGTCATCGATGCCGGCATCGATTAATTCGGGTTCTTGTTCCTTAAAGGCTGAAGCGGTTACAGCGACGATTCTTACCTGCTTGCCATCACGCATGTGTCGTATACGCCGGGTAGCTTCGACACCATCCATCACCGGCATACGACGGTCCATCCAGATCAGGTCGGGCTTCCACTGCTTGAAGATCTCGACACACTCTTCGCCATTGTTGGCTACCTTCACCTTCATGTTGATGTTGCGCATCATCTTGACCAGCAGCAATTGGTTATCACGCTGATCCTCGGCGATCAGGATGCGGTAGCTGGGTTCTCCCGCCGCCAAGCCGATGACTTCACCCTGGCTCTTGTCGTCCAGTTGCACGATTTCAGTCTCTTCAGCTGCAGTTAAAGGTAGCTCTACGTGGAATAAGCTACCTTTGCCAAGGTCGCTCTCGATGGTGATCTCACCCTGCATCAGTTTTATAGTGTGTTGCACTATTGAGAGGCCCAGCCCGGTTCCTATTTGCATTTTTCCTTCGTGCAACTGTTCGAAGGGTTCGAACAGCTTCTCCTGGTCTGCTTTACTGATACCTGGGCCGGTATCTTTAACCTCAATGATCAGATGACGATGGTTGTTGTCTTTGATGCCCAGACGAATTGTCACCCCTCCGTCATCGGTGAATTTGACCGCATTGCTTACCAGATTGACCAGGATCTGCCGCAGTCTGGCTTCGTCACCCTTGATGTAGCGTGGGAAATCCGATGACTGGTCGAGTGCTAGTTGGAGCCCCTTCTGTTGCGCTCTGAGACCCATCATGTCACTGACCTCTCGCACCAGGATGTGCAGATCGAAGGTGGCTATATCCAGTTGTAACTTGCCAGCCTCGATTTTGGCGATCTCAAGTACATCGTTGATCAGTTTAAGTAGGTGTTCACCGCTATTGTTAATGATATTGAGGGTTTCGTGTTGATCTTTGCTCAGGTTTTTATCCCGCTGCATCATGTGAGAAAAACCCAGGATAGCATTCAGCGGGGTTCGCAGTTCATGGCTCATATTTGCGAGGAAGGTACTCTTAGCGGTATTGGCAGATTCAGCCTCATCTCGGGCCAGACGTAGCTCTTCTGTACGTTGCTCTACCGTGACCTCCAAGTGTTCCTTGTAACGCATCAACTCGTCTTCTGCCTTTTTGCGCTCGGTGATGTCGCGCCCCTCAGGTATCAACAACACGACCTTGCCTTCGTCGTCGATCACGGGCTTGACAGAAAAGTCCACATAGGTGGGCTGACCGTCTGGTGAGGTGTGCGTGGCCTCGAAGCGTACCAGATTACCTTTCGCCGCCTGCTGCACAGCACGCTTCAATTTCTTCTGTAACTGAGTGGAATGTGTCCACCAGGGGGTATCCCAGAAGTCCTTGCCGACCACCTGCTCACTCTTGATGCCAGCAAATTGCAAGGAAGTGCGATTGGCTTGCAGCAGTTTGCCATTGACGTCAATCACGCCAATGAACTGAAATGTCTCATCGAAGATCACGCGGAATTTCTGTTCACTCTCTCTCAGCTCTGCAATCTTGTTTTCTAACTCTGCGTAGAGGGTGGCGTTCTCAATTGAGATTGCCGCCTGGGATGCCAGGGCCTTGAGCAGTTCCAGGTGATTTAAAGTGAATACATCGCTGGAGAGGTTGTTTTCGAGATAGAGCAGGCCGGAGAGTTTTCCCTGGTAGACGATCGGCAGACATAACAGTGAACGTGTCTGATGCTCGGCAATATAACTGTCGCTACCAAACATGAGATCCCGATGTGCATTACCGAGCACCACCTCGTTTTGAGTTCTTGCAACGAAGTTGATCACTGAGAGCGGCACTTCGCTGCTCTTCTCCACGGCTACCGCTTGCATGGTCTCCACATTGTGGGTATCGCCTCGGGCCTGGATGATCAGTCCTGAGGCACTACTCTGAATCAGCAGGCCCTGTTCGGCGCCTGCATTCTCGATCACGATACGCATCAGCCTTTCCAGTAACTTCTGCAGATGTACCTCCTGGGAGAGCATGTGAGATGCCTTTAGAACTGCACTCATATCCAACATTGATGATTCGTGACTGATCTGGGGCTTGATGCGGTGTTCAAGTGCCTCTACCTTGCGCAGTGCGCCCCAGGAACGATAACTTTCTACTGCCTTACGTAGTGCAAGTCCCGCAAAGTCCTCGCGGCCTAGGGCTCTGTAGAAGGCTGCCTCCCGCTCGCTTACTAGTGCGATATCCAACGATCGGCCATTCTCTTGCGCCAAACGTCCGGCCAGGCTGTAGAGTTCCATCGCTCGGCCGTTGTTGCCCATGGCGCGTGCCTGTTCGGCCTCGACCAGGGCCAGGTAGTGTGAGAAGTTGCTTTCTGACAGTGCAGCCCAGCGACGCAGTTGGTCGATAAGCGGGGTGGCAATCTCCAGACACTCTGCGCGTCTGTTGTCGTCCACCGTTTCATGTAGCGCCAGTAGAGCCAGGGCGTAGTGGTAGCAGTGACTCACCCGATAGTAGAGGCCTAGCGCAGATTTGGAGTACTTCTCTGCCTCCTGGCCTGTTGCTACTGCAGCGGAGAAGTCACCGAAGAGGTATTGAAGCAGGGTACGGCTGCAGAGCATTGCAAAAACAAGCAGATTGTTATTCTCTCCGGTCGGTGCTGGAAGCAGGTTCGTTTCATCAAAAAAATCACCGCTCAGATTGGTGGGGTTTTTACCGCTGCCACTGAGATTGGCCGTGGTCTGTAACCAGATGCGCAACATCAGTCCCTGAAACGGCAGGCGCCACTGCTCTACAGTCTGCTGAAATTCAAGCAGTCTGTTGTGGACGACTCCCAGTGATTCACCGGTGTAGAGAAGATAACCGCAGTGGTGAACCGCACCCAGGCTGGTATATTCCAGGTCACCAGCCTCCATGCCCTGTTGAAATGTTATCTGTAGCTGGGAAATGCTCTTCTGAATTGGCTCTTTCCAATGGCGCACGTAGGCATTGAAAAGCAGGCTGACCCGTGTTCTCAGCTCCGCTGCCGGAAACAGCTGCAGAATCTCCAGAGAGAGTCGACCGAAACGGTAGCCGGTTTCGATGTCGCTAGAGTTGCCGCAGAGCAATGCGCCGTACCAACCATAGGCGAATGCCGCTATGGGTGAATTGCCATGTTCCGCTGAGAGTAAAACCATTTTGCCGATCAGGGTCTGCAACAGGTTGGGATTGATTCGTAGTGCCGGTACAGCGAGATGCATCATGATGCGTAATGAGGCAAGGTGGCGCGAGTTATTCATTACCGGCAGATGGGCAAGCGATTCGACCCGGCTGGTTAGTGCTGCCAGCTGTTGGCACTCTTTGTCGGAGGGTGACTGCGTCAGGGAGATACCAAGTTCCCCGAGTGCGGTTAATCCGGTATCGATGGCAGAGTGATTCTGGTTTTGTGCAGTGAGGAAGAGGATGCTCAGCTCATAGACCCGTTGGCGTGTAAACAGATCGCTGGTATGTTTAAGTACCTCTTTCGACAATAGTGCGGCGCGTTCGAAATTGGCACTCAGGTATTCTGCCTCGATAGCATCGATGAACAGTTCAAGCGCTGGCTCTTCCGGGTCTTCCCAGCGATTCGACGACAGCAAGCCGATGCCCATACTCAAGTAGCGGATGGATGCCTGATAGGCGGCCTCCCGTCTGGCCTTGCGACCTGCCATCAGGTTCAAGTCAACCAAGCGACGTCGCTCATGCTCGTCCTTCAGGTGTTGGAAGCCTTCGTTAAACTGATCAGTGATCTCGAATACAAAATCCTCAAGCCTGTTGTTCGGTGTTTCATTCAGCAGCAGCCGCCCAATGCGTAAATGGTTGAGGCGTCTTTGTTTTAAAGGTAGCTGTGCATAGGCCGCCTGATGTACCCGGTCATGGGTAAAACCAAAGAGAGCTTCAGATTCGCTAGCAGAATCGCCATTAGGCACAGACACCGATTCAGTGATTTGAAGTAGTCCTGCCTCAACTGCCGGTTGCAGTCGTTCGGCCAACTCCGCTTCAGATATCTCAGCCAGCGAAGCAAGTGATCGGGCGAGAAAGTGGCTATCGAAACAGGCCGCCAAGGCAAGAGTTGATCGGGTATCCTCGGGCAGTTTTCCGATACTCTCGGCCATAATCTCAGCAGCACTGCTGATGATAACCTGCTGTCGCACTGATTCGTTGTCCCAGCTCCAGTGGTGTCGATCTGCCTCGAAGACAAGTTGACCATTTTCATGTAACGACTGTAGGAATTGTCTAATGAACAGCGGGTTGCCACTGCTCTTCTCTAACACCAGTTGTGCTAAAGAAATGGTATCTGCAGCGTCGGCTTTAAGGGCATCGGCGATGAGATGATTGATGCTATCGAGGGTGAGGGGTTTCAGGCTTATGGGGTTGGCCTTTTTTACTTTCGCTGTAAGGTTGTCGAACAGTGCGGCGAGCGGGTGTCCCTTTCCCACTTCATCGTCCCGATAGGCTGCAATGAAGACAATGGGCAGGCTGTCGATCCCTGGAAGCAGTTGACCCAGCAGCTCCAGCGTCGCGTGATCGGCCCACTGCAGATTGTCGAGGAATAGAATCAATGGATGTTCCTGCTGGGCAGAGGCGAGAACAAAGCTGCGAAGCAGGTGATGGAAGCGGGGCTGCACGAGAGAGGGGTCGACCTCCGGTGCAGAGGGTTGGGTGCTTATGATCAGCTTGAGCCGGGGCAGTAGGTCGAGCAGTCTGTCAATATTGCCACCGCTCACTTTCAAGAGCTTATCTTTCCACTGTGCCAGTTGCATCGTGCTGCCGGTAAGGATCAGGTCGATCCATTCATCAAACGCCTGGCGTAAACCCACGTAAGGCAGATGACGCTGTGAGCTTTCACAGGAGCCGACAATGAAATAGGCTTCTTGATCCACGCTGAATGGCCGCAGGGCTTCCACTAACGCGGTCTTGCCAATTCCTGCTCGGCCGGAGATCAGTACCAGGCTACCGCTGCCATCGCTGGTTCTGCTGACGGCCGTTTGAAGTGTTTTCAGCTCCTCCTCGCGGCCATAGATCTGCTCTGGCAACTGGAAGCTGCTGCTGTAATCTTCGATACCGAGGGTAATATCCCCGATCCGTCCTGCCTGCTGCAGTTGCTGTCGTATCTCTTTCAAGTCGACCTCTACTCCGTAGGCCGACTGATAGCGTTGATCAGGATTCTTCGCTAAAAGGCGTAGAATGAGGTTGGAGATGGCTTCTGGCACGCCACTGTTCAATACCTCTGGAGCCAGAGGGTTCCGGGCCAAGTGCGAATAGATCTGATCGGCTGCATCTTCAGCCTCGAACGGCGCTTTTCCGGTAAACACTTCATAGAGCACAGCGCCGAGAGAGTAGAGGTCGGTACGATGATCCACCTGCCTGTTGATCCGGCCGGTCTGTTCCGGAGAGATGTAGGCCAGCATACTTGATGAGAGGTCGGCCTCTGTCAGGATTTCATGCTCATTCTCGATTATTGCATCGCCGAAACCGATCAAGGTAACTTTTAGTGGCGACAGCGATACGATGATATGGTCGCTGGCCAGGTTACGGTGTATCAGCTGCTGTTGGTGCAATCTCTCAAGCACTGTTGTCAGGGCAATCGCTACTTCCAGGTTTTCCAACAAGGGGTGTCGGTGCCTGACATGGCTATCACTCAGCACTTTACCCTCGATATAATCCAGCGCGAGGGCAGGGCGCCCAGCTACCAACAGCTGTCCCTGGGGATGGCGGATACCGGGTAGATGGAGGTCGGTGGTCTGCAGATACTCATTGACGAGTCTCTCCTCAGACCTCGCTCCTGCGTCGGATTTCAAGGACTTGATGATTAAGGTTCGTCCTTTACCACTCTCAGCTTTTATACGCAGACGAAAGTTCTGGCCCTCATGCAGAGTAGGGAGCGTATCCAACTCCCGTTGTGTCAGCTCTGTCATCTTCATCCCATGCCTCCAGAAGCGGGCTCAGCGGACATCGATCTAACGGCAGTTTTGGCGGCATCCCAGGCCATTGTCAGCGGTTTCATGGTTCCGCACTCGGTCTCCAGTCGAAGTCCAGTCATGCGGCTGAACTCGTTACCGTGCTGTTGCAGTTCGTCGTTGGGTAGGGCGGGAGATTGCAGCAGCAGTCCCCGTTCGTAGTCAGCAAGTAGTCGTTTTAACCCCGGCTGTGATACCTCGCCACTATGGCTATCCATCATTTGTCGCCAGTGATTCGACCAGCCCGGGGTGAGGAAGTAGGTGCCAGCGATTTTGCGCTGCTCATCGTAATATCGCTCGCGCCCTCCCAGGCAGAGTGCAACACAGTCGTCCATCGGGCGATCACCGTCCATGGGTTGGAAGAGGGGGATATCCAGATCTAAAAGGCTTCTGGCATCATCGACTGCCCCGCCACACTGGCCGTAGCCGAGCAACAGGGCGTCGATGTGTGGAGCCAGAGCTTGTGCCGATCTGTTAAGGGCGTGGCGCAGTACCCTTCGATTACGGTGTAACCCCAGTGCCAGCACACGTATCAGTAATTCCAGCGACTCGCCCGGTTCGGAGGTGAATGCATGGGGATGCGGCAGACAGCGGAGGTTTGACAGGCCACGCGCCTTGAGCAGTTCAATCAGGCGTGCCGAGTGGCTGTCTTGCAGCACATTGATGCACCCGACATCGCTGTCATCAGTCAATAGCTGGGCAAACTCCAGTTCAAGGATTTCGCAGGTGATAATGCCGAGTACTGCCATTGCTCAAGCCTCCTCGCTGACAGCGACCCGCGCTGGGTTGAAGAAGGCGTTTAAATGGAACACCTTTGGTTCGCATACCGGTTCGCAGCGTCTACAGGCAACACCATTGCAGAGTGCATGCGCCATGGAGATGGTGGCGGGCTGAGAAGTGGTATCGATAGTAATCGCTTGAGTCGGGCAGGTCTGTATGCATTTGAGGCAGCTATGACAACCCTGCAGTTGCAGTTCGACTGTTTTGCCAATGGAATGCAAAGTTTTCAGGCCATGTTTACCCGTCACATCGATGTCCCGTTGCACGGTCTGCACAATCTCTGCTATCGAGTCCATAGGCGGTAGATCGGGCAGGTTAAACCGCTGCAACATCTCACGATAGGTCGTCGTCGGCATCCCTTCGGTCCAGCGTGAAAGCTCCAGCAGGAAAAGTTTCGCAAAGCTCTTTGATTTGGCGAACAGGGTATGGTTATGGCGTAGAGCACTGGCCAGATCGGACATCTCATCCAGCCTGGAAGGAGCCAGCGCCAGCTCTCGGGCCATAGCAAGAGAGGTATTACCCACCTGCATTACCCGATGCACGGCGGGGGGAATCAGGCCCAGCCGTCCTGACTTGCGAGCGTCGACGTAGGTGCCGGAGGCGCCGGCGAGGTAGGCCGTTTGGATCTCTGAGGGCACTATGCCCGCTTCGAGCGCTAGGGTGACATAACCGGCACGTATTGCTCCGATCGCTTTTCCCGCTTCACCCAGATCTGTTTCATTGAGGTAGATCTTGTGGCCGAAGTGCAGTTGCCCATCTATGGTGTGGATGTTTGGCGGGGTGATGATGCCATCTGACAACGCTTGATCCAACGCGGCGATGACGCCTGTTCCGGTGATGGATATCGCTTCCCGGTCGCTACTCTCAACAAGCTCCCCCGCCAGACGTAGATCGATCAACGCTCCCGTAGCCGGCAGCATCTCCTCGTCCAATACCTGCAAACGGTGGTAGGGGCCCTCCATTTTAAGGTCTGTGATGGTCCCCGGCATTGCCAGGGAGCCGCAACTGATATGCTGGCCCTCCAGAGCGGGGCCAGCGGAAGCAGAGCCGGTGTAGAAATGTCCCTGGTGGAAAAGCGCCATCTCAGCATTGGTGCCATAGTCGATAGCGATCGAAGTTTCGCTGCAATCCCGGATACCGCTCTGGATAATCAGGGCCAGGGCATCGGCACCGACTTGATCATGTATCGCCGGCGGGATGAGAATGTCGCAATTGCTGCTGAGTGCAAGGCCAGGTAGCGCTGCTGCGGAGTAGACTGAAGCCGTTCTCTCCGGCGCTGTAACCCCAAGGGTGTGTAACTTGCGTGAGCCGGCATAGGCGAGGTCACGTATCTCCATGCCCTGTAGCAGGGAGAGTTGGGTAGGATTACCGCAGACGGCCAGACGTACCACATCACCCAGGCTGACCTGCAGTCTCTGCAGCAGTTGGTTGATTGCCTGCAGCATCAGGTCACGGGTGCTCTCCACACCCAGCTCCAGAGCGAAGTGGAGATGATCGATAACGTTGGCACCAGGCAACGGATGACGGGTGGTGATAACGGTGGAGATCACCTCACTGCTCGCAAGATCGAGTGCCTGAGCACGGAAACCGCTGGTTCCCAAGTCCAATGCGATGGCGAGTCGTCTCTTCACAGACAAAAGCCTTCACAAACCGTAGGCTTGTGGTAGAAAGCCTTTTACCTGAGCGTACTTGTGCAGGCACAGGTCGATGAAATCCTCCTCCTCTTGAGGCAGCTTTTCCAGTTCTGTCATGTAGCCAGCAAGTGACTCCTTTTCGTAACTGGTGAAATAGAGTTGCGGATCAGCGAGCATCAGCTCGCCACAAGTGAGGGCGGCCGCCAGTGTCCGTGCGTAGTAGCTCTGGTTGTTGTCGACCACCGCTTTACCAATCGCCCAGGCGTTGTCAGGGCTGAGGATGAAACCTTGTAGACTGCGATATCTATCCGACGCGACCATGCAGGCCTGATACTCTCGCTGATAGCCCAGCTGAATGGCAGTATTCATCGAAGCGACATCGTAGCTCAGTATTTCACTGAACACCGCAGATGTGCTGCCGCCGAACATGCGGTGATACTCCACCGCCTCGTTTGACCAGAGGTCACATACTGCTGCCATCACATTGCCACAGAGGGAGGAGTGGGCGCAGGCGCAACTCTTGCCTTCCATCGACATCGGCAAGCCAGTGATGGCCTTGATGATTGGGTTCTCGTAGGCGCAATCCTTGCCTGGCCCACTGGCGCCACACTCGTAGGCGACCAGCGAGTTGCCAACGGCCATAGCACGGGAGAGTGCCGCCAGACTGTGGGAAAGAGCCTTGCCGGTGAAACCACCAGCCATAAACATTGCCGTATTGGCCTGGGAGCAATCGGTATCGCCGCCCGCTATCGACCCATGTTTATCGGCAATCTCGACAATTTGGGGCCACAGCCAGGCCATGTCACGGCTGCCGAGCACCCCCTGGGCGAAGAGCATTCCGGTAATATCGTTGCGGATGATGCAGTGGTCGAAGATCTCCTTGCCGCCAATCGATTCAATGGAGAGGATATCTGCATATTCAGCGCAGGCATCGAAGGCCTCCAATACCTTGCTGGTACGTTCGGAGTCCCGGATGTTCACCATGTCAGGTTTGCGCAAGTCAGCGATGGTGGCGCGGTAGGCTGCCTTGAGTCCATACTGCTCCGCAAACTCATCGAGTTGTCGAATAGAGAGTGCAGCGATCTCCCTGCCCCAGTGGGCATCATCGGTCATCTGGAAAACATGCTCATTTTCCAGTACCAGGTTAGGAGTGCCGATATCGACGCAGCGCTCGAGTGCATCACCATTGGCGCGCTCGAACTCCCGCAACAGGGTATGCAGCGTCTTTTCACTGCCGGGGCGGGGGTGGGGTACGATCTCTGCGATGACGGAACCGCCGCCAATGACAAGCCCGCGCCTTGTTGTCACCGGCTTTTGCGCGAATCCGAACATCATCTCCTGCGGATTGCTGTAGGCCATTGAGTCGGTCAGTTTCATTGTCTTACCTCTAAACTTGCCTTATCAGCCGTTCCACTTGGCTCGTAGTTGCCGCCAGTCGAGCCCACTCAAGGCGTCCTCGGCCATACTTGCTGCCTGAGCAGCATCACTGCCCCAGATGCCCAGTTCGAAACTGGTTACGAACTCCTCACTCAATGCGCCACCACCGCAGACGAATGGAATATCCAGTCCCGACTCCTTCAAGCGCATGGCAATTCTAGGGAATGCAGTCATGGTGGTGGTCATCAGTGCTGTCCCGGTCAGCATGACCGGTCTGTGAATACGGCAGGCGTCGACAACCTCCTCAATCGGTACGTCGGCCCCCAGGCTGATGACATCGAATCCACCAGCCCGTAGCAGGGCGTTGACGATCTGCATGCCTATGTCGTGGATGTCGCCCTCAGCAGTGTGGGTAACCACCTTGGCCTTTCTCTCCATGCTGTGTCCCATCTCTTCTTCGCAGAGCGTGATGCCAGCGATCATGGCATCAGATGAGAGGATCACCTGGGGCAGGAAGTAGTTACCAAGATCCCAGAGTCTGCCAACCTCCTGCATGCCAGGAATCAGACTTTCGTTAATGATCTCCAGTGGTTTGTGTGCGTTCAGTGCCTGAGATACAGCCATGCAGGTCTCATCCTCGTCACCGGTTACCAGGCTGTCCGCCACACGCTGCAATAAGAGATCTGATGAGACTTTTCGTGCACCCTGATGGTGCCTATCCTCAACATTAAGATCATATCGTGTGAATATAGGAGAGTTATGCGGCGGTTTCTTCATCTAAGAACCTTCAGGTTTGATTTGGGATAGCAACTCCTTCTAAAAAGTGCAGGAACCCATTCCCGTTTCCGCAGGCATCCATATCCTCCCCGTGAGATTAATCTGTGACCCACACGAGGCACGCCTTACCTATCAGTGTAGTCTCTATTTTTGGTCAAAGTGGCTCTGAAGATGCTCGGGGTCAATGAATGATCTAATACTTAATCCGCAAGAAACAGACTGAATTACTGGTAGAATCTACACGTCGGGATGGTGAGTTAATCGACACGAAACGATTTAGACAGTAATTGATAAAAACCCAGTAATTCCTACTGTTTTTCACTGCTTTCCGTTAACTCCGAATAACCCTGAGGCAAGCGCGCATGTGTGCAATTTGGACGTCGTTTACAAGCCTCTCTCCCTTGACTCCGGTCTATACAGATGGGAGAGATGTTGGGGGAGAGAGGGGTTGCTCTACCCTCCTATAAGAGACTTTCTTGTTTGTGATTTTTCTGGCCCGCATCCTCTGCTGCGTTATGCTAATTTATCTATCAATTCTGCTAAACATATAATCTACCGAGTCAGAGGGAGTTAGCGGCGTTTGGCAGCACAAATAGTACATGTGAAAGTGATTGCTACTATTTTCGATGGCACGCGATCTGTTGAAACCTTACTCAGATATTTACAACCTGCTTTGTAAACCGTTGAAGCATATCTGTCGATAATCTATCAGTCTGTTGAATAGCTCTTTCGTTGATCTATTGATGAGTGGAATTGGTCTTTAATATACAGCTATTTCAGCTCAACTTTATCTACCGGCTGAAGCAGTTTGGCTTCAACTACTCGATTTCTGTTCCTCGAGAGGGCTGAATTATCTTCGTTTTGGGGTGCCTGGAGAGATCAAATAGTGGATCTTTTGTTCTATTTATCAGTGTTTTGATCCCATCCAGCTATATTGCTCTACTTGCATAGAGGCAGGATGTCTTAATCTGCTTAATAAAAATGATATTTATTGTAAGGTATGTTAAGATGCGGGGTTAACCTACACTATAGAATTTATATTGCCTTCAAATATCCCAGGAGAACATGTGACTGATAACGAAGCAGAGCTACAACTCAAAGTCTGGAAAGATCTCGCGATTAGCAAGCAGATGTTAATGATGGCAGCGACTGATGCCTTGAAACTGGAAAAAAACTGCGCCCCGGAAGAGCTCAAGCTCGCACTCGAATCGACTATCAAGCGCGCCATTGATGCTGAGCTTGAAAAGAGTCGCGCCCAGGAGCAGGCCAAGCTTGCTGTCGCCGCAGTGGAACAGGATTTGGCAGAGAGCCAAAAATCCCTGAAAAGCGTTGAAGCCGCTCTTGCCGAGGCAGAAGCGAATGTGCAGCAACTTCAGCAGCAGCTTGTTTCAGAGCGCGCCAATCACGGGCAGCAGTTGAAAAAGATCAAAGAGCAACTGGCGGAGAAGGAGCGTGCGATCAAAACGATCAGTACAACCCTGTCTGACACGCCTGAAAACGTTGTAAAGAAGCTAAAGGGATTGAAAAAGCAGAAGATGGATGAGTCTGAGGCCCGTAAAAAAGCTGAACAGGCCCTCTCCACCTTGCGCAAGGAAAAGCAGAAACTCGAACAGAGCCTCAAGGAGCTGGAGGCTGCGCAAGAAGAGACTAAGGAATCTAAAGAAGAGTCTAAGGAAGAGATCGCCGCTTAAAGATCAGCGCCCCCGTGGTCTAAACACACGGTGCTGAGCGCAGCTTTATTGAGAAGGGGGGATGGAGTGATCCATCCCCCCTTTTTATTTGAGCCTCAGGTGTGTTGCGATTAAATCGTATATTGGCTCATGGAGCTTAAGAGTTCGGCTTAGCGTGTAATCTCGGTTTGATACCAATCACACAATATCCATCTGGTAATCCTGACAAAGCGCCCAACCACCGGCAACACAGCAGCTCTTACCTGACTACCATCAGACCGTTATGGTAGTTAACCAAAGAGATATCCATAATTTAAAGAAGCTGTAGATTGAAGTGGGTCAGAGAGGAATGATCACCAGGATAGAAATATTTTTCTCTGCTCTGGTTTTTCCGTATTCTTGATATACACAGTGTGTAGCTGTGCCACCATTGTAGAGTAAATAGATGCATAAAAGCTCAAATTACGCATATTCCACCCTGCAGAAATATCTTAGGCAGATCCTTGTTAGGGTAATCTCTGTTGTGATCGGTGTGTTGACTAGTGGCTCAGTCGCTCTCTGCGGACCAGCAATTGGCCAGTTCGAAGTCAAGCATCTCAGCGCCACACCAGGAGAGATCGAATTCCAATCCCAGAATGCACATATGTTTGGCAACCCTGAACGTGATTTGAGAAATGACAGTGGGGAGATCCAGTATGACGACAACAGTGTAACGAAGCAGCGACATGCGCTCGAACTCGAATTCGGTATTACCAACCGATTGAAGTCGCGTATTGGTATCGAATATGAAAAAGAACGTTTGGATGAACCGGATACCCCTGAGCAGGCTGACGAATTTAGCGGCCTGGAGTTGTCTGAAATCGGTGCGGAGGTCATATGGGTAGTTGATCCCATCAAAGAGAACGATTTTGGGTTTGGTCTGGTGGCAGAATATGAACAGCCTCTGGAGGATGAGGAGGCAAGCTTGCTACTCGTCGGTTCGATCTTTCAGGTTGATAGGGGAGAGTGGTCTAGCATAATCAATCTCTATCTGGTGAAACACCTGGGTGGAGATGAACCACAAGATGAGAAGGTCGATTTTGCCTATGCAACCCAAGTTGGCTATAGCCTGAATCGGGATTGGCAGATCGCCCTGGAGGCCTATGGCACGGTGGATCGGATTGGTAATACAGGTAGTATGGGCGAAGAGGCACAATTATTTGGTGATCACGATCAACATCGCATCGGTCCTGTTTTCTATTACAGCGGAGGCCTGGGAGCTGATTCTTCTGAAGAAGAGTCATCCGTCTCAGTCGGCGTGGGATTGTTGGTCGGTTTAAATGGTAATACGCCTGACACAACGTTGAAGTGGTCTATAGAGGTTGAGTTCTAGGGTAAAGTAGAGGAAGTGTTTTGTTGGATATTTACACATAATGCCAATGATTAGAGCTACTTGTGTAGATCTTTCACGATCGCATACCGAATACACATTGGATTACTGCAGAAATCACCAATAGGTGCATGAGTGCAGCTTCACTCGGCAAAGAAAAAAATAGACTCTCTGCGCCTTCTTTTATCCTTTTTAAAGAATCGACTCGAAAGGATTTTTCCAGGAAATGCTTTAAAGTTGAAGTGACTGGTCTGACTTTGCTATTGAGTAATGCACCCAGTATCGCTAACACCTGAACTTCGAGCAGCATCAGGAACACTTCAAGTCCAATCGCATCAATAAACAGCGCAAGTTCGATCATCTCCGGATTAAATATAATCAGAACGAAAACAGCAGCAGTTGCATATTTCCAAGCTTTTTTCTTCAGATTCACATCGCTTCCATAGTGAGAACTATCCTATACAAGATTCAGATGTCTAAAGCCGTATACAAGGAACGAGCTCTGCAACCTTGAGTAGTCCTGATCGACTCTATTGATAGGCTTATGTCAATTCGAAATCAAGACTAGCATACCTACTACTACGCAACCGTAACACCATTTCGATCGAGTATTTCCAGTGCTTTTCCGAAGTCAGGGTTGGTTGGATCAATCTCATCATCAACTTCGGTAAACATTTCCGCCGATCGACTTTCCCGACTTGTTATCTCCAGCATCGACCCACCGCCAGTACCATAGGTGAATGCATGGGTCGTATTACGAGGGACATGGATTAACGTTCCAGGTGTGCATAAGTAGGTCTCCTCACCACATCGAAATGTAATTTTGCCTGACAATACAAAAAATGCCTCGTCCCAACCATGACTGTGGGGTGGTGGGCCACTTCCTTCTGCACCCTGTTGGTGTGTTATCCCATAACCACCTATCTGTGATGCTGCTGCCAGTACGGTGACATCAGTTCCAAATACATTGAGTGGTGAAGGTCGTTCGTTGGGGGTTGTTACGATGTAATTGTTCATAGTTCGAGTTCCTGTGCTATTTGGTATGAAAAGTTGTGACTCGTAAAGTGCGCTAAGCTCATTACGTAGGTTGAGATGAGGCGCGAACCGCATCATTGATGTTTATGAATCATTGTATTCTGTTATTGATGCGGTTCGTGCCTCACCGCATCCTACGTCCTAATCAAAATCAAAATCAAATGTCAGATGGCCACTCAATGCTGACCCTGCTGAGGTATTCGGTAGACACCTCATTATGCGACCACGAGAAATTAGGATGGCTGCTCAGGCCGTTTATTTGAAAGGGCGGTTTAAAAGTAAGGAGCTACTTGATGAGGCAGCGCTTTTGACCTGTATGACCTATGTTGATCTCAATCCCATACGGGCAGGGAGTGCAGACACGCCAGAAAGCTCCGACTTTACTTCAACTCAAGAACCTATGAGGTACGATCATAAGCTCGGTCAAACGAGTAACCCTACAGAAGTACAAACCGCAGCACCTGAAAACCTATTCCCTTTTACCGGTGGTGTGCATCCAGAGAAAGAAAAAATCGTCTAATTTAGTCTAGTCGATTATTTTGAACTTACTAATTGGAATGGGCGAGCCATCAGAGAGGATAAGTCAGGTGTCATACCTTTAAATTTTTCATCCATCCCAGAGCATTTCAATATCAATCCTGTAGCTTGGCTTGATGCCATTCAACTCGTAACATGCGCTAAGCTGATTACGTAGGATGTAGTGAGGTACGAACCGGATCACTGATTTTTGTGAATCACTGCTTCCTGCGTCCTAGCACTCAATTGCCGATTCTTGAGAGATTGCAAATCGATTCAAAGTATAGGATCTAAATGTTGCAGCATTTCGAAAGTCGATTCAAAGGTCTGGTAGGAGCAAGTCATGCGCTTAAAGCGGTTTTTCGCAAACTGGAGTTTTGATGAACGCCTATTCTGGATGCAGTTATAGAGTTATCACCTTGCGCATTCTTTCAAATGCCAAATAGAAAAGGTCAGTGCGGGCTGGGCTGACGGTGTATCTAATGTTGAGAAATACCAATAATGTACCTATTTACAATTGAAGATAGGTACATTATTCACTCAACAAGTCCCTGGTAGCGCCATTATTTATGACGAGAGGGGGTGGCTATCCCGTTTTGCTTGCTCGAATGAATGGAGGAATATGTATGGGTGTTTGTTTAGTTTGGACGTAACGTTAGTTTTTGGTTGATCATGAAAGTGCTGGTGAGCCATGCTTAGAGGATGGTGAAACCAATCGACTTGATTGGTCCGGCTCTTTCATTCATAACTGGGTTTAAAAATATGTACCCCAGCGTTGAGCCACTGAAGGTTGGTACATAGAGACTCAAGATCTGTTATTTCATTGGACTGCGCATGGTACCGATATTATTCTGGAGCGGAAGCAAGGGTTGTCAACAGACAGCTTGATCCTGATGGGTGACACCATTATCTGTTATCTACAATGCCATAGAAGACGGGTGTTATTGGTCAGATTTTAACTATCCGATCGGATGCTTTTTTAATCGGAACACCTCCGAATAGCGAATAAGGCGTAAATGCCCAACAAGCCAGTCATTAAGATCATGCCCCACTCCGTTAGCGTGGGTACGCTCATTGGTTCTACCACTGGTAGAGCACAGCCGACTCCAGCATAAGGTATAGGATTACTCCAGTTGCCAATCGCCATAAGAACACCACCTGCAAGATCATCAAAGTGATTTACATAAGTCGGAGAATAGAATATTCCGTTGCTGCTATTTGCATACCAGCCAATAGGATCGGGTGGTGTGAAACCAATCGCTGTGTAGGCTGCTGGCGTTGCAGGATCGGCAATCACACGGCTGAAATTGTCGATTAAGGCACCACCTGCGTCTGTCTCGACAGCTCCTAAAAACTCGGCGATCTCTCCCGCTCCCGACAAGTCGTGCTCAAAACGTACGTTCCCGGCATCATTCATAGACCAGTGAGCGCATTGTAGATCCGTTATATTCCAGGTTTGGCTGTTCGCAGTCGTACCGCCATTGTCCAGTACGAAAGTCAGTGTATAAGACTCTCCATTAATAATTTCCGGATAGCCGCTATTACTTATCGTGCTAGTGTACGTGATGGAGTAAGGCGCTGAGATTGCGGTAGCAGAGAGTATACACAGGGAGGTAACACGTATTAAGAATCGAGCGATGCTACAAGTGTGAATCATCAATTACTCCTTCCAGTGCAAACAACACATGATGAATGTAAGAATATAAGTGTTGTTATAAAAAATATGGAATTAATAATTGATGATTAAATTCCATTTTAAAAACATACAGATCTGAAATATAAATAAAGGCTGTTTACACCTTTTCGGCAATGTTAACTTGTACTTTAGAAAAAATCTGATTTTTTTCTAATAGTTTGGAAATGCGCCAGAACAATCTGGACACCCATCAATAACTTGCCAAAAATTATCCAGTCTGGCAATCTTTCTATCTTCATCAGCTATCAAGGAGTGATACGATGCCCAAGCCAAGGAAAGCTCTGGTGCTTCTGGAAGAGACCCCTTACTACCACTGCGTTTCCCGATGTGTTCGCCGCGCTTTTCTTTGCGGTGTGGATTCCCATACCGGTGAAAGCTATGAACATCGACGCCAGTGGATCGTCGATCGCATGAA
>NZ_JBSYOQ010000032.1:0-8901 GCF_058244645.1 Candidatus Thiodiazotropha sp. AKAK3 | reverse complement strand
AGAGGGGTTGGGGAGAGGGTGTACGCGAAGCGTTTCATCTGGTTGAAAGATAAAACCGCATTGATCGTTCATATTTATCTTGCTGATTGTTGGAGAAAATAGGGTGTTCATTCTCCCCCTCTCCCCCTCTCCCCCGGCCCCTCTCCCGCGTGGGGAGAGGGGAGTTTATCTCCCTACCTATTTAAGATACTGATGACTTATAAGTTTTATCTAGCCGTGACCCTCTGCTTTACGATGTTTTTCTTGTCTCAATTCTCAATCAGCAATAGAAACAAGCAGCAATGAATCAGTTACAACCGTAATAGTAGTGATTAGGGATCGATTTAGATCAATTGTCGGTTAGTTTCGCCACTGCTGAATCGACAGTTTTATTCAGTTTTTTAATCGATTTCTCCATGATCTGGGCGACCTTGGGTTCCATCATGGCACTCATCATTTCAAAATTCATTCTTGAAATAACCACGCTGCCATCACTTTTACCATAGACGGACAAGCCGCAGGGCATCATGGCAGAGACATAGCGAGTTTCGTCATCAGCGAGTAGAGGCATTGCATTCTTACCACTGGTGATTTTGAAAATCACCAGGCCGCCAGGTACATCGACACCTTTCTTGGCGAGTCTCTTGCCTAAGTCAATTTCAGCAATGAGTTTCCAGCCATCAGTTTTCAATTGTTCTCTTAATGTATCCAGGCTCTTGCGGTAGTCTTGCTGAATAGTACGTTCAACAACAATGGCGTGAGACTGCTGAGCATCCTCGGGAATGGTGTTTTCAACTGACATGGCAACAGATGAGGAAGCCATGGAAATGGCTAAAATCAGACTGGAAATTGTTTTCTGATATTTCATAGAGATGCTTTCCTGGGATGGTTATTGATCAAAAATATTTGGCGCATCTTTCAGAAAGTTGTCCCGACAAGCATTGAGATTCCGCAATCTCAACTTTATCTGTAAGGGTATTGAGGCTTTTATCGGGCACTGATTTAAGATTATTTTTCCTGATTAGGATTGGATGCTGCTACTGAAGCGATAACGACTCCATTAGAGGTATAGTGATAGCGCTGATATCATTAAAGCCAAACAGATTTCAGAGCCTAAAAAAATCAGTAGCTTGTCAGGGAGTTATCTGCAGTCGATGTCGTTCAAATGACAATCCCGGTGAGACTCACCGGGTTCTCACACCGCATACCTCTGTGCGTGGTAGATAAAACCAGTCAACCTGTCAGTACTCCTTGCAATCCAATCTCCAGGCGTCCAAATCGAGGTTCTTGTACAACCAGTCTAGACCCATGCTGTTTGCCTGAGGGCAAAATTGAGTGGGATCACCTTTGTATTCCACACCAAATACAGCTTTATTCATCTGAATAAACGGTAATAGCAGATCACATTCGTTGTATTGAAAGCATTGCTCATTGAGCGCCCAATCGAAATGGATGACCAGATCCTCAATTTGGTCCAGATCATTTTTCAAACCAACAGAGAGTCCCCGGTTGTGCGCTTCCTGAGCCAACCAGATGTTGAAGTCTAACTGGTCCTGATAGGTGAGCGGAAAACCGGTGTTGTTGGTATAACCATCCACATTGTCTGGATCAACACCGTCACAGTTTTTGCTGACCGCCAGGTCAAGGCGTGCCTGAAGTATGGGGCCGAGTTCATTCAGACGCCGGACATCCAACCAGGCTTCACCGGGCCAACCGTTACTGTTGCCTTTTACAGTGGACGGATAGTGATCGGCATCGGGACGCCACTCTTCCCAACTACCTGCACTGAAATAACAAATCACGGTTTTACCCTGGGCATGGAGTTGGTCAATCAGGCTCTGCGGAGTATCGAAGAGATCGATATCGTACATCTGAAGGTTATAGCTGGTGTCGATATCACCCTGTAGCTGCAGTTGCCACGAGGTTCCGGGGGCAGGTTGCCAGATGTCGCCTGGAAGAGGTGGTGGCGGTGGTGGTGGTTCATCCGCGGGTTGTAAGCTAATGCTCAGAGCCAGATAGTCGAGGTCACTGTCATCCCCTTCATTGCGGGTGAAATAGCGCAGTTTGAGTCTGTTATTCCTGTTTATATAGCGATCAGGGGCGCCGCTCACTTCAGCGCGGATCAGGCTCCATTCCCAGTTAGGTACGCCGGCATTATCCGTCAGTGATATCCACTTGGCACTGACAAAGTCCCTGATCTGCCACCGCCAGCGCTGTTCTGAGCGGGTGGGACCCTTGTAGTTGGCGGCAAACGACAGGGTGTTGATTGCTGATGGATCCTTGTCTGCAGGAAGTTCGAAGGAGAAGATTCCGGTGTAGCCTCCAGAGCCGGTATAGAACTCCTTATAGGTGTTCCAGTTATCGTCGGCGCCTGTTTGCTCCTGTACCGATAGTACCGATAGTTCCTGTTCGCTGTGATTGCCCCTTTTGCTGGTCAGCTTGATCGGGTGGAGTGTCAGTTCTGTCTCTGCGAGCACTTCGGTGTGCCACACAAAGCAGAGAAAGAAGAAAACAACAGAGAATGAACGAACTACCTTGTTATTCATGATGATGCAGCCTTTATTATTCCACGGGAGCAGTGTAATTAATAAAAACCAAACCTATTGTGAAGGCAATCAAAAAATTGATCGTAGCTTTACTAGGGCCTATTCGATTAGTGTTAACAGGCCCTAACATATTACAGTTGAAAATGTTTAGAGATTGCCTCAGCGCAATCCCCTGTTTCACTATTGATATCCAGCTGGGCTCCTTGAGGTGATATGCAGCTGATAGTTACCAGCTGGTCTCCCTCTATGCCTACCACCCGCATTACCCGCATTGGATTATTGCTGTATATGAGGTCGATCACTGCCAACTGACGTTCACCTATCCACTCATAGTGTCCCTTGGCTTGGGCGTGGCTGAATCGCTCATGTTGCGGAATGTTGTTTCGATCGTAGGTTTGCTGAAGACTCTGTTCTGCTCCCTTTTGATACTCATCCGTCAATTGCTGAAGGTATCCTTCGTCGAACGAGGATTGAGTCAATCCCTCAGCTGGTTGTTTACTGATCTTTACATTGGAGGGTTCAGGAGAAAGGCCGCAGCCTGCAAGCAGCAGACAGATTATGAGTGACTGAAGGGTGGCGCGTAGCATACTGTTTCCTGGCTCAAGCTTTAAATCCCGCCATTCTAGCTTAAATGAAGCCGCCATTTCATGATTTTGCAGAGGATACTTACTAACCAGGCCATAGAAATTGATATCTAAGGTCTGGTTAGTAGCTACTGCAGCCGAAGGTAAACTATTTGCTCGCCGGGTTTAAAAGAGTAGCGTCAATTATCTACCTCGATAATTTCTGCCAACATCTCCTTCAGAGGTTTTGGTTTTCCAAAGTGATAACCCTGCCCATAATCCACGCCTATGTTTTTCAGGGCCTGACTGGTGGTTTCATCTGAAACAAACTCAGCGATTACCTTTTTTTCCATAAAGTGTGCGATCTCAGTAATCGAACTGATCATGGCGTAATCTGCCGGTTTGTTGAGAATCTCCCGTACAAAGATGCCATCGATCTTGACATAATCCACGGGGAAGTCCTTCAGGTAAGAAAAAGAGGCGTATCCAGAGCCAAAATCATCCAGTGAAAACGAACAGCCAAGTGCACGAATATCATTTATCGTATCGGCAGTATCGCTGATATCCCCGACCAGTGCTGTTTCTGTGATCTCAAATCCAAAATTCCTGGTCTGTAGGGATGATGATTTAATGCGATCTATAAGTTGAGCTTTGAATTCGCCATCTCCCAGTGATTTGCCTGAGAGGTTGATAGAAAAACTGTGCCCCTCTGGCAGGCGGTCAGCATAGGGTTCAACCTGTTGAAAAAATGCGTCTACCACCCAGAAGTCGACATCCCGCATCAAGTCATAGGTTTCTGCAGCCTGTATGAATGAGACAGGGGATTCGAGTTCCCCTTCGTCATTTAGAATACGCAGTAAGATCTCATGGTGATGAGGCAGTGTATTTGCTGCCTGAAGAGGTACTATTGGTTGAACAAACAACTCCATACGTCCTTTCGCCAATGCCTCTTTGATTGTGGGCAGGGACTCTACCAGTTGCTGGCGTGCCTGATAGACAGGGTCACTTTCAAGGTAGATGCGTGTGCAGTTACCGCCGCTCCGTTTGGCCGTGTTGCAAGCAGCCAAGGCAGCTTGCATCAGTTTATCCGGTCTCTGAACATCCGATTCGATCTGCACAACACCAATGCTGGCTGTTGCTGGAATAAGCCTCCCTTTCCATTTAAAGGAGGCTTCATCGATTGCCTGGCGAAGCATCTCTGCAGATTGGTAGCCAATCTCGAGATTCTGCCTCGCTAATAGAAGGGAAAACTCATCATCACCGATACGCCCCAGGAAACCATCGTCTGGCAGATAGCTGAGAAGAATGTCTGTCACAGTCTGGAGTAGTTCGTCGCCGCCCTCGAATCCACAAAGATCGTTGACCACCTGGAATTTATCCAGGTCTATCTGAAGCAGTACACCTGCATTGTCATATTGCCATCCATCGATATGCTTTTTCAGTTCAGACTCAAAGGCTCGTCGGTTGGATAGACCGGTTAGTGGATCGATATCCGACTCCTGTTTGAAGTCGTTATAAGTATTGGAAAGGATGGTCTCAATGGTTCTTTCAATAATCGGTTTTGCTGAGCTCTCCATTGGACGGATATGGTGGTTGGCAAAACGATTTGCAAGTTGTGGCAGCGCCTCATCCAATGCTTTGAAACCATCTCCGTCTACCAGTAGATACCTGCCTGATTTCGGGTTCTTCCATGCCAGACTGAGAATTCTGGGGTGCTCAGGGTCTTCCTGCTCCACCAGCCAGGTATCGAGAGCAAACTTACTCAACTGTTTTTGCCACTGCTGATCTTCTACTGAGGGGGTGCTGGTTGGTTGGTGGATGTTCATCCCCTGAAAGTAGTGGTGTAGATAGGCTTTATTGGCTTCTATTCGCAGATGGGGAAAATTGTCACCTTCCAGGCCACATTCAAGCAGTCGTTGCAACTCCAGCTCAAACCCTTGTGCCTGCTCGGCGTAGATTGGGTAGTCGGTAAAGCCTTTGTGAATCGTAGAGAGCAGTGCTTTCTGCTGAATCTCTGTAAGATGATGCTCGCCTGGTGGGTCGGTAAAAATTTGGTGTAGCTGTTCTACTATCTGAAGATAATTTTGCCAGCCTTTATTGCCGGTTTTTTCTAAAACTGCAGTCTGAACCATCAGATTGACCCAACCAAACCGAAACAGCTTATCGACTATGGGAGAGATTGTTTGGTCAAGTAGAAGCTTGGCCAGGGCCTCATAAGTTGCTGTTTGGGCCTGTCGAAGTTTCTCATCTTTGAGGCAGCGAGAGATAGAGAGCTTTCGATTGGTTTTAAATCGCTTGAGCTGCTCTTTGTGCAACCTGATGATTTCATCTGTCACTTCATCGATATGACTATAGTGGCCACTCTCCACCGCTTCTGTGATCACTGCCAATTGCTGCGATTCTCTATCTCTTAGCATTGAGCTACGGGTGCCCTTATTCACATAAGGTTTCATTGATTCAATCGAGTCGAGCAGGTGCCGTACTGGGTGATCAGGGTTTTCAAGCAGGTTGGTATCTTTCAGAACTGCTTCGATGATCAGAAACTTTAAGCTGCCCATCAGTGAACGTAATTCGTTACTGATCAGTGGGTCTTCGCTCAGTGTGGCGACCAGCTCCTCGCCCGCACCGATGGCAGCTCTGGCTTCGGCGGATAGTTGAATCGGTTTACTACTCTCCTGCTGTAGAAGGTTCTCAATTTGCTGTTGCAGTGTGGCGGTCTGCTGTTGCGATAGAGAAGCAATACTGGTCAGTATCTCCTTCTGTTCGTCTGCCGACATGCCCTGTGCAGCTGACTGAGTATCCTCTGTTTGATGGAGTTGATGTAAGTTACTGAGATGTTCTATAGGGTTGTCGGAGATAGTGCCGGTTTCGGCTGTTTTTACAATAGTCCATTGGTTTTTGGTTTCAGCTTCCCCGACTATTTTTTGCTGTCGCATCTGTTGCAGCAGTTTTTCATAAAGTGTTTTCAGGGTAATAAGCAGGTTTTTACTGAAACTATTCAGGAGCAGTTTGGTGATTTGAACGTCAAACTGATAGCCATCTAAACTATTTTTGAATGTGCTCATCAGAGTGATTGGAGAGATCGGATTGAGTTCGTTATGGATATTATCCTGGCATAGATAACTGAGTGCTGACTCAATATGGTAGAGCTGACGGGAAACTTTGGATTCAAGCTGTCGAGCCACATCATTCACCAGAATCCATGTCTCAATTTCTTGTGTCTCTACCAAGGCCATCTCATCCAATTGCTCGGGTTCTGAGTCTAATTTGCCTTTGGATTCTCCTGTCAGTTCGGTAAAGCTGATTTCTATTTGTTGAATAAACTCTTCAGCTAAGGTTTGGTGATCCTTTTCCAATGTGTTGAGTGCGAAGAAGAGGCTGGATTGCTCCTGTGGATCACTGGTATCCGTAATCCTCTGCTGAAGTTCCTGCTCTGCTTGAGCGGAAAAACTGAGCAGACAATTTTTGAGAAAAGGTTTAGCTGTTTTCTGGACTTGATTGATTGCCTTTCGACTCTGCTCCGGATCAGAGGTTATATGTCCGGTCTCTTGACGGGTATCTTCATTTTGCGCTTCTGCAGAGAGAGACTGGTAGAGCCTGTCGCCACCACTGTCGCTAAATGCGGCGCCCATTCCACCGTTATCAAAGTAGACTACCTCGACAGCAACCTGACTGGAAGTGTCAGAGATCGATAGCCGCACTTTCTGACGCTCAGGCTCAGCTATGTAGCCATGAGTGAGGACGTCGTTCAGGTTTTCATTCAGACACTGAAGATAGACGCCACCCCGGGAGTAGTTGAGCATACGACAACCATCGTAGACCTGAGATTGAAATTCGATGGTGACAGGAATATCTATCTTAAGTCGCGGATGCTGCCGACGATTCCTTTGATCTTTCAATGCATGAATCCTATGAAAAGCAGCCTATATCGTTCTTAATTGGTGTAGGGTGAGACTATACCTGTATCGGCACTATGCCGGGTGGTCTTTAACTCATAAATATTGTGCTGTCATTGAGCGATGCTATCTTCAATCTGATGGCAAGGCCGTTCAGCTGAAATAATAGAGGTGCCCTTGAAAATGTGTGGTTTTTCCAACCACTTACTGACGAGGTACACTAGATAATTGTCTGACGATATTATGAGCTATGAATTGATCCAAATTTTTGAATTGTTCTGTTTTCTGTAATAGTCAGATCCTATTCGATTCGTGTTAACAGGCCCTAGTATGATGAAACGCTGTAGCTCTTTTACCAGTATATTACTTCTTCTGATCATGGTTGCCTGTACCACCAGTCCCACTGGGCGCAAGCAGTTGATGATCATCAGTGAAGAGAGTGCGATCAACTCTTCGAAAGCGGCCTATATTGAGATGCTAAAACCCTATGAAGAGGAGGGTAGACTGGATAGTGATCCACAACTCAAAGCCAGGGTGTCGCGTATCACTGGGCGTCTCATCGCTCAGGCAGTGGAGATGCGTCCAGAGACTAAGGAATGGGCATGGAGCATGAAGATACTGGATGATCCGGAGATGGTAAATGCCTGGGCGATGGCTGGGGGTAAGATGGCGCTCTACACCGGGCTGGTTGAGCAGGTAAAGCCAACTGATGATGAGTTGGCTCAGGTATTGGCTCATGAAATATCCCATGCCTTGGCCAAACACTCTGCTGAGAAGATGTCTGTCGCTATGGCCAGTCAGTTGGGGATGGTTGCGGTAGCTGCATCGACTGACAACCGGGCAGTGCTTGCCGGCTCTATGATGGCGGCAAAATTGGCAATCGACTTGCCGAATAGCCGCACAGCTGAGGAGGAGGCAGATAGAATCGGTATTGAGTTGGCTGCCAAGGCTGGATACGATCCAAGAGCGGCGGCCACGCTATGGAAAAAGATGGGCGAAGTGTCTGCTAGCCGGGTACCGCAATTTCTCAGTACACATCCCAGCCCGTCCAATCGCGCCGAGACACTCGGCAAGCTAGCGGATAAGATGATGCCCTATTTCGAGGCGCCCGGTGAGCGCCCCAGCTTCAATTTTTGAAAATTACCAATATCCATATATCAGGACTCAAAATGGCCACAGGCACGCTCTACATCCTCTCTGCACCATCCGGGGCAGGTAAAACAAGTCTCTTGAAAGTGCTGCGTGAGCAGGATGGCAAATTGCATGTCTCTGTCTCCCATACCACCCGACCGATGAGGCCAGGAGAAGAGAACGGCAGGGACTACCACTTTGTTGTCAAGGAGACGTTCCTGCAGATGGTTTCATCCGACGCTTTTTTAGAACATGCAGAGGTATTCGGTAACTACTACGGAACCTCTGAGGCTGAGGTCAGGGGGCAGCTGGATGGGGGTAGGGATACGGTGCTGGAGATCGATTGGCAGGGGGCGCGTCAGGTGAGGGCGCGTTTTCCTGAGGCGGTGTCGATCTTTATCCTGCCACCCAGCCCTGAGGCACTGCATGAACGCCTGAGTGCCCGGGGACAGGATAGTGAGGAGGTCATCCAGGGACGCATGCAGCAGGCTGTGAGTGAAATGTCCCATTACGATGAGTTCGACTATTTAGTGATTAATGATGAATTCGATACAGCTCTGGGAGAGCTCAGGGCCATTGTTAATGCTGATCGGCTACGACTGACATACCAATCAGATCGCCACGCGGAACAGATCAAGGCGTTGCTACAGATCTAGTGTGGTGCGTCATATAAACCCTGTATTTAGAAAGCCGCTCAAGCCGTGAGTGCAAGGCGCAGCCCGCAGGTAATGGTTGTTCCCTTACCAAGGGGTGCAACGCCGTAATCGCGGCTTGAGTGGCTTCCCG
>NZ_JBSYOQ010000024.1:0-127059 GCF_058244645.1 Candidatus Thiodiazotropha sp. AKAK3 | reverse complement strand
GGCCCCACCCTACCCCACAACACCCAGCTATTTGTAGGGTGGGGCCATGCCCCACCAAAAGGCGCTGCGAATCAAAGCTCATACTTCAATTTACGCTTCAATCCATATATCACAAAGCTAAAGAAATAACTGGGTGAGGAGGATATTCAGTAATAGATTTACGCGCCCAGCTTTACTGCTTAGACATCAACCAGACCGTCTGATAGGGACGGAATCTCAAACCACTCTCATCCATATCGGGAACCACCTGATGCAGCGCATCAAACCAGCGTACCTCAACATCCCCCAGTGACGAGAGATCGACAGAGACCAGGTCACCTGTGATGTTGTGGATAGCATAGATACGCTGTTTACCATCCAGGCTGACTCGCTCCACACCAAATATCCCCTCAGGTAGATCAAGCACCCGCTGTGGCGCATCAGGGTGAAAAGCTTTGATTCCACCGCGGATACGCAGTCTACGGATATATTCAGGAAAAACCTGGCCCGCGTCGGTAAGCGGTAGATCTATAAGCCTTTCAAGCTCAGAACCATCCCACTTTCGACGATTGATAGCCCGTGTCATTCCAGTCCGCTCCACACCCAGCGGATCATTAGGGGTCGCACCCAGTGCATTGATATAGACCGCAGGGATACCCCGAAGGGAGAGCGGCAGAGTCTGGGATAACATAAAACGGGCAATGTGCCAGGGATCGACATCATCATCTTCGGCAGCAAAAGCATCGAAATAGCTGACATTGAGTTCATAGGGCCTGTCCCTGCCTTCAGTGGTGGCCCGCATAGAGACATAACCACCTCGTTTGCGCATCATATCGAGCAGCTGATCCAGCTCTTCATCTGGTACCAGACCCTCCAGGGGACGCAATCCCACCCCATCGTGAGAGGCGGTAAAGTTGAGATAGGTACAACCATCAGGCAGCGCTTCCTGCTCCAGTGACCGGGCCCAGGGCACCAGGTATCCAGTGGTCTGGCACATAATGGCATGTAGTATCAGTGGCGGCAGGCTGAACTGATAGACCATGTTGGCCTCATCCCCAGCATCGAAATAGCTGATATTCTCCTGATGAGGAACATTGGTTTCAGTCAGTAGAATGGCACCTGGCTCAAGTAGATCAACCAGGGTTCTGAAAAGCTTGATCACCTCATGGGTTTGAGGCAGGTGGATACAAGAAGTACCGATCTCTTTCCAAAGAAATGCCACTGCATCAAGCCGAATTGCGCGAGCACCGCGACGAATGTACTCCAGCAGGATATCGATGAATTCAAGCAGAACTTCAGGGTTGGCATAGTTGAGATCGATCTGATCATTACTGAAGGTGGCCCAGACATCAATCATCCCTCTGGGTGTACGGACATGGCTCAACAGAGGGGTACTGCGCGGCCGCACCACCATGGAGAGATTCTCTTCCGGCGCCACCTGCACGACATAGTCACGGCCAGGCTCTTCATCATGTACGAAATTAACAAACCAGAGATGCTCTCGGGACATATGGTTCAAAACCAGGTCGAATAGCAGGGTGAACCCCTCTCCCAGTCGCTCAATATCCTCCCACTCCCCCAACTGCGGATTGACTGCACGAAAATCGGAGACCGAGAAACCGTCATCAGAGCTGTAGGGGAAGAAGGGCAGAACATGCACCATACTGAAGACACCATTCAGGCGTCGATCGAGGAAGTGCTTCAATGCAGCCAGAGGCATCATTCCAGGATACTGGACACTATCACCATAGGTAATCAGCACACTGTCTTTTTCATCCCAGCGAGGAATCTCCAGACGCTTACCTTGCCGGGCCTCGATATGACGACTGATCAACTCAAGCACTTTGGGCAGCAGATCCGTAGCCCTCTCTTTTCCATATAACAGACTTAGATGATCCAGTAGTTTGTTATCCAACTCATCAACACTCATCGCTACTCTCATACCGCCACCTAACGGATTTCTATAGTGAAATCTATTATCGAGCCGCTTTAACTAATAAAAACTGACTATATTCAATATCTCTTAAGTATGAAAGAGTTGATCCAGATCAACCTACCTCCAAAAACCTTACATCACTACTGCTATTGTTAAAGAACAAGCATTAAAAAAACAGATTAGATAAAACTTGCATTTCACCAAGGAGATCCACCATGAGGTTAGAACACTCAGATACCCGCACCCCTCCTGAAAGCCTGAAAGAGTCAACTCCCTTAGAAGTTGAAGGGCGAATGATCGCACTAGATAAAGATGGCTATTTGATTAATCCTGATGACTGGAGTCCTGCGGTCACAGAAGCCCTCGCCGAAGCCGATGGCGTGGAGCTGACTGAAGAGCACTGGTTGTTGATCGATTTTCTGCATCGCTTCTACGCAGAGTATGGTATTGCGCCGGAAATGCCCATCCTGGCCAGAAACCTGTGCAAAGACAAAGACGATTGCCATTGGACCAAGCGCTATATCGAAACCCTCTTTTCCGGTGGTGCAAAAATGGCCTGCCGCTATGCTGGACTGAGCAGACCGGTTGGACGCAGTTGCCTGTAAATCAATCCATTGAGCTATACCCTTGATAGTTTGATGGGGTATGTGCAACGTGCCTGTCATTGGCTGTGGAATAATCCGCTTCTGCAGCCTCTTAGATGGGCGCGTCACTTTTTAGCCATCACAAAATGCCAAAGCCCCATCCCATCGAGGGCACTGAAATGAAGATCATAACCGCTAAAGTGCTCTAATCACCTCAAAATAGAAAAACAGATCGTGCTGATATTATTGAGGGTAGCGTACAGCCCTGCTGCACCAGGGGTTCAGTCATAGATTAATAAGGTACGGCAGGGCCACACCCTTCTATTCGCAACTATCAATAGTTCACACTTTCCACACCACCAGAACACCTGCTACCGGCATCAAAAGTGCGTATCATAGCGGCTCTAATCTATAACACTGATGCAGACCAACACAGAACAACGATTAACACGCTCATACAACCATCATGACATCGAAATATCTTATGACCGTTTCACTGATCTTCCTCTATCTGAATCCGCTTCAGGCAGAGCAGCTGGGAGAAGTCAGCACCAAGTTTCGAATGCTTGGGCCAAACGATAAGGTTACTATAGAAGCCTTTGATGACCCCGCCGTATCCGGTGTCACCTGCTACCTCAGTCGTGCAATAACCGGAGGAGTGGGCGGTGCTATAGGTATTGCTGAAGATACCTCTGACGCCTCTATCGCCTGCCGCCAGACCGGCCCGGTCAATCTTCCAGGAAACATACTCAATCAATCCAGAGATGGAGAAGAGGTGTTCAAACAGCGCACATCGATTCTCTTTAAAACCATGCAGGTGGTTCGCTTCTATGATGCTAAACGCAACACCCTGGTCTATATGACCTACAGTGACAAATTGGTCGATGGTTCTCCTAAAAACAGCATCACTGCAGTTCCCCTCTACTACCCATTGAGCAAACAACCACAGACACCAACTGCACAATGACCCAACTGCTACATACCGGACGCCTGGTACTCACACCAAAGAACCCTTATCAGTTACCTGAAAATCCTGAGGCCATCTTTACCAGACTGCAGGAGATCGGCCTGATAGATACCCCTCTCCAAACTGGCCACTCCTACTTGCCAGGCGAAGCATTCATGCAGCTGATCACCTTCATGGGCTGCTCACCCTCTATCCGGCTTGCACCTGACGATAGCGATCAACCCTTTTGTCATCTTTTGCTGGATGGCCCATATCCCCGTCCAAAGTTAATTGTCGGAAAAAACACCCTTCCCCCACGCTGCGAAAGATGCCGCAAACGACTTGGCGATTGGCAGAACACTTTTAAAATATGGGAAGAGAAAGGTGATGGCTGGCAGTCTGAATGCCCTCACTGCGGACATTTACAGGATCCGGCCACATATGACTTCAAGCAGAGTGCCGGCTGCGGGCGATTTCTACTTTATCTGGAGAATATTTTCCCCCAGGAAGCGATCCCTGCTCAAAGCCTGCTCGATAGCCTAAAGCATTCGAGCAAGGAAGAGATCTGGCACTTTTTCTATCACCAGGAATTAGTAAAAACTGGCTTCACCAAACCCTAAGAAAACATTAATAAAACAATGGCTTGCCTACTTTTCTGTGACATAGATAAGGAATCTTATTCGCAATATTCACTTCATTGACATTTATCAAAAAAAACTCTTAAGCAAATCCGCATTGAGCCGAAACATAATCCTAATGGCATTGATGTAACGCCATTCAATTGTTCTGCACATATCATTCGGACTCACTATCAATGCAAATACTCAGACAACTACAAATACAGAAGAAGTTATGGCTGTTAACGGCAACCACACTATTAGGCTTACTGGTTATAACTGCGATCTCTCTTGATGCATTCCACTCGGGTTTAATTGAAGAAAAGATTCTTCAGACTCAGGCTTTGGTCGATACCGCCCACAGCCTGATAGACTCACAACATGCTCACGCTGAGAAGGGTGAGATCACCATGGAGGAAGCTCAGAAGCGTGCTATCAAGGATATCGAAGGATTACGATATAACGGTGGCAACTACTTCTGGATAAATGACCTCAACGCACACATTGTGTTGCATCCCATCAAACCCCAACTCAATGGCAAAGATCTTTCAGACTTTAAAGACCCCGATGGGAAACGGATCTTCAGTGAATTTGCAGCGATTGCCAAACAGGAAGGCGCTGGCAGCGTACCCTACAAATGGTCCAAGCCCGGATCAGACACCCCGGTTGACAAAATCTCCTATGTTAAAGGTTTTAAACCTTGGGGCTGGGTCGTGGGTACAGGTATCTATATAGACGATGTTGAAGAAGAGTTTAAGCACTTTGCCACCATGATTGCAGTCGCGGCCATGACTGTCGTAGCGCTCTTCTTGTTTATCTCTTACATCATTACAAAAAGCATTACCTGCCCGCTCAATGAGACGGTCGCCGCACTAAATGATATCTCCACCGGTGAGGGTGACCTTACCCGTCGCCTCGACTCGAGTGGAAAAGATGAAGTTGCTCAACTGGCAACTGAATTCAACCGTTTCATCGAGAAGATCGAAAACATTATTAAGCAGGTTGCTCAATCCAGCACCCAGCTTGCAACCGCAGCTGTTGAACTCTCCAGCACCACCGAACAGACCCACGAGAATCTTAACCAACAGCAGAACGAAACCCACCAGGTGGCGACAGCCGTCACCGAGATGGCCGCAACCATCAAGGAGATTGCAGAAAGCGCAGAGAGCGCTGCGGGTTCCGCTCATACAGCAGACGATCAGGCGCTGGCGGGTAAGAGTGTCGTCGATGGCGTCACACAGGCCATCGATCATATGGCGAGCGAGATGGACTCCGCTTCGGACGTAATCAATCTCCTGGCAAAAGAGAGTGATGGCATTGGTGCAGTTTCAGAAACGATTCGCGGAATTGCTGAACAGACCAGTCTGCTGGCACTGAATGCCGCCATTGAGGCTGCACGGGCTGGTGAGCAGGGGCGTGGCTTCGCTGTGGTCGCCGACGAAGTCCGCTCTCTGGCAAGCCGCACTCAAGAGGCAACTGCTGAGATCAAAGAGATGATTGAACGGTTACAGTCCGGTACTCAAAATGCAGTGGACGTCATCCACAAAAGTGGCGCTACCACACTATCGACGGTAGAGAAGGCAAGAGAAGCGACAACATCTCTGAATGATATCGCCTCATCAATCGGCGTCATCTCTGAACGAAACACCCAGATTGCCAGTGCATCTGAAGAGCAATCGGCTGTAGCACAGGAGATCGACAAAAGCGTAGTTCAGATTTCTCAGCTCGCTCAACAATCATCTTTAGCCAGCGAACAGATCACCCAAGCAAGCACTGAACTTTCGCAACTGGGAGAGTCAATGCATCAGATGATCTCGCAATTTAAAACGTCATAAGTCAATACAGCACAACGCCCCGTAGCGAGTGCCCTTGGGGTACAAGCACGGGGATGGCAGCTTAGCGCCTCACCCAATGGAAAGCCGGCTCAGACCAGGACTCTCTATTCCAGTGCCTGACAATAGCTTCAATTGCCAGGCAAACGGCACAGCTTCCAATCAAACCAGCTCACAACGATTCTTACCACTGCGTTTCGCCTTGTATAGCGCTTTGTCCGCCCGGGAGAAAACCTTTTCCAGACTATCCTTATCATTAAAACTGGTAAGCCCACATGAGATAGTGACCCGTACTGGTTTGCCCTGAGAGTGAAAACCGTTGCTCTCCACTGAATGGCGCATCTCTTCAGCCACACTCAATGCCTCTTCACCCTCAGTACCACACAGCAGACAGACAAACTCCTCACCGCCAAACCGGGCAATGAAGTCGGTCTCCCGCAAACGGGCCTGGAGACTCTGGGCAATTATGCGAAGCGCTTTGTCTCCCGCCTGGTGACCGTAGCGATCATTGATCAGTTTAAAATCATCCACATCCCAGACCAGCATCGATAACGGACTGCCAAATCGCTTCCAGCGGGCCAGCTCCTGCTCAACCCGCTCCTCATAAGCCAGTCGATTGGGTAGCCCGGTTACAGTATCCAACATCGCCATATGGTGAGCCTCAACCATGCGGGAACGCAGATCGGAGGACTCTTTCTCCAGATGCGCCAAGCGCTCACGCAGTGCGTGCTCCCCCTGCTCTGCCTGCTGATGCCACTCCTGCTCCTCCTGGAGGTAGGTATCGATACTCTGCTGGATTGAAGAGATGCGCTGACTGACAGCCTCTTTCAGCTGGTGAAGATCAGTAGCCTCAGCAACATGGGTTCCGATATCACCAACCTGCCCATGAACCGTGTCACTCAAATCACGCCCATGCTGAACCATTTTGTCACGGCCTTCATGGGCAGTTTGCAGATGCAGGCCAAGATCCTGCAACCGCTGGGTCAACTCTTCGAGAAAATCTTCAGCCTCCTGTATCTCAGACTGAATTTCTCCAAAGGACCTGGCCGAGAGAGACAGCAGGTCATCCAGAACACCAACCCAGGTATCTGCCGCAGCATCCTTGATCAGTCGTAGCTTTAAACTGCTGACAGTCTCACCCCAATGCCCAGGCCAGGAGGCCTGTTCGAGTAAGTTCAGCAGGATATCGTTAGGCTGAGGTCCTGATTCATCTGAGGTAGAGGCACGCCCGAGCAAGCGACCGAATAGTCCACTCCCCTTCTTCTCGATAGTGGCATCAGCACCCTGGCCCAATAGCTGGGTCAGACGGGTGAAGGCACTCTCTTCCATCGCAGCCGGATCTTCCAGCAGCTTCTTCAGCAGATCACCGGCTTCAGCAGACTCTTTCTTTGAGAGCTTCAACTGGGCAATCAGCTTCAGATGTACTTCGTCATCACTATCCTTGGCGATGCTGTCGTTCTCTTCCGCAAAATGGAGCAACCCTTCAGTAATCTCATTCAGCTTATCGCTGAGCTTGACACTCGCCCCCCCTCTGACAGTATTCCGTACTGCCTTAAGGTGAGGCTCAAGCCGGTTGTCCAGACCGCTGGCAGCAATGGTCAAGCGAAGAATAGTTCGAGTCAGCAGTTCCTCTAGTGCCTTATTTGCCTCTTCCTCACCTTCATATTGGTGCAACAGCTCTTCATAGCGTTTTTTCCAATCGACATCGTTCATAGGCTTCTAGATATAGCTTATAGATTAACAGCTTAGTTGTATTGAACCGGGTCAAGCCGCAGCTGGTAATACAACATTCTCAGGTAATTCGATCTCAAGCGTGATTGGCAGGTGATCCGAATGTGCATAGTTGAGCACCTCCGATTTCGACACCCTGAGACTTGGTGAGGCCAGAATATGATCCAGCTTGCGATTGGGTCGCCAACTGGGAAAAGTCATCATATCGCAAGCACTGCCTTGCAAATTGGTATGCTCCATCAAGTACTGAAACTCTTTCGAACTGCATCCGCAATTGAAATCTCCCATCAGCACGAGATGAGAATAGTGGGATACCAGCTCACTGATAAAGGAGAACTGACGCAGTCTGGCCCGCCGCCCCAGAGCTAGATGCATCATACAGATACCCAGGGGCTTCTCATTGGTGTGAAACTCCATCAGTACCGCACCCCGCCCTGGTAAACCGGGCAGTCTATGCTCAGTGATAATCCTTGGCTCTACACGGCTCAACACACCATTGCTGTGTTGCGCCAATTTACCCAGCTTGCGATTAACCTGCTTATACCAGTGGGGAAAACCTGCCTGCTCTGCCAAGTAGGCGGTCTGGTCGATAAAGCCGCTACGGAAGCTTCCGGAATCTACTTCCTGCAATCCCACCACATCAAAATCCTTGAGCAGGTGAGCAATACGATTAAGATTATTTCGCTTCTCTTTATGCGGGAGAACCTGTTTCCAGCCACTGGTGACATATTCACTGTAACGGCGGGTATCAGCACCCGCCTGGATGTTATAGCTGAGCAGGCGCAAACGATTTGTGTCATCCAGAGCCGGTTGATTTTCTAGGATTTGCTTATTCATTATTTAGCGACGCTTAATTTCTCTCCGGTATCTATTGATATTGCGGATAAAAGCCAAAAAACTTAAGACTAAACCGTCACTTTAACCTGAATCCGTATGTTCAGATTTAACATACAAAGCAAAGATCTTCTGGAACTACGTTCAATCCCTGAACATTTTTAACCCGGTGACTAAGTATATGCCTTCAGCTGCAGTGTGCCTACCAATAACAAGGGACCCCCCCCTTCTCTCGAGCCACATCTTGATCAAGCGCAAGCCTGAAGCCCTGAAAGCAATATACTCAAGCCGGGTGAATAGTGTGTTGTGGCCATCTATACCAACTCTGATAGACAGCCCTGCCTAGTGGGCCTCGCAGTAAGTGCGGTAACCCTCAGAGCCCCGCTACGAGGCTCCCTTCGGGCCGGCCCACAAGCCACTAACCATTCTGAAAGCAGCTGAAACAAAAAAGGCGGTGCCAAAACACCGCCTTTCAAAAAAATGCATTATATCGGGTTACCGACTGAGTCCCTGAATATACTGAGCAACCTCAGCAATCTCAGCATCAGTCATTCGCTCTACAACACCTTGCATCATTTTGCTGGTGTCATTGGTTCGGTTACCAGCACGAAAATCCTTCAATGCCTTCTCTATGTAGGCGGCATGCTGGCCAGCAATGGCAGGGAAGTTTGCTTGTGGGTTGCCTGCACCAGAGGGGCCATGGCAAGCCATACAGGCTGCGACACCAGTTTTTGCGTTACCCGCCCTGTAGAGGTTCTCACCTGCTTCGACCTTATCAGCAGCTGCAACGCCACCTTTGACTGTCTGGCTGGAGAAATAGGCAGCCAGATCGGCAATACCCTGATCGGTCAGAGGCGCGGCCATTGGCGACATCATCGGATCGCTGCGTTTAGGGTCTTTCGCTTTGAAATCCCTGAGCTGCTTCTCGATATATTGGGGATGTTGCCCAGCAAGCTTTGGCCATACCGGGTTGATGGGACTGTTACCCTCTGCGCCGTGACAACCGGCACAGACAGCGGAGTTCTTTTTACCCTCTTCTGCATTGCCGGCGGCATTAGCCAGGCCAACACTGAAAGATAGGGCTAGGGTTGCGGTTACGAGCCATTTATTCATTATCAATCCTGCTCTGAAATTATGCTGGATAGGTTGAAATCCTGAGCCTCCCAGCAATTGACCAGACCACAGTCTGAGCGCTGTAAAGACCCTAAAAAAGCTGCGGAACTATACCAGAATTTCCTAATAAAGGTCAAAATGGATCTTCAGCAAGCTTTAAATGACATTTTCTGATTCGACTCAGGCTCACCTGAGTGGTTCATTAATCGCTTTTGGAAAAACCCCTCAAATTTCTATCTAAATCCAAGGAACTTCTAATTAAGGGCACTGACTTCCTGGTAGCCGCTCAATAGAGACTGAATGTAATAATCAGGTTAGACTCAACACAGAATTCCAGTTCAGGCCTGCCATCATGCAAAAAGATCCGGATCAGTCGATCGTGCGCACCAGCTATGCGGTGATCTATACCCCCAGCCAGCGTAGAGACCGCTTTCCCGAGAATTGCGTCACCCTGATGACATCGGCTGAAGAGGCGCTGGAAAAAGCTGCAGAAAAAGAGAATTACCACCCCGCTCAGGTGAACGGTCCTTCCCGCTCTTCTGAGGGGCTTCGCCTCTACTACCTGGTCAGCTGGCTGAGCTGAAGTTTACTCAGTTCCCTGGTAATGGCATAGCCTTCCAGAGTGTCAAAATCTGAACGACTGAAGGTTGTGAATCCACCGGCGAGTTCATACCAGGCAAAGCCCCTGGTCCACGGCTCATGATCATAGCTCCCCTGTCGTTTTCTCGGTATACAGTAGAGCTTGCCTGGACGGTAGATCAAATTGTAGCTTGTCTCACTTTTGTGCAGCGCTTCGATTCGCTGCCAAGCCTGGTCTACCGACAGGTAGACTTCACAACCCAGAGGATAGTCGCGATCTCCCCCATTATGACGCCAGTGATCCTGCATCAATGGCAGAGGCTCGGATTTAACATAAACCTGAAAATGGAGATGATTGACCGAGGCATAAGCACCGAAGCTGTTATAGGCAATGCCAATATCCTGCAGCGAACCAGACATCCGTTCAGCCAGGGCCCAGACATATCTGTGGTACTTAGGTGTCAGCAACTGCGGCAATCGCAAACTCCTGTCGGGTACCAGCAGACAATGCATTGGAACAAAAGGGAATTTGTTGTAGAGGAGCTCCACCTCCACCCCGTGTAGCTCACCTCTCCAAAATGCCTCTTTTCTTAGAAATGGCTTGTTGAAGTGGAAACCATCGGCATCGAAAGGGCGACTGAGCCCGGTTACTGTTTCGGTAGTCATTCTGGATGGCCGAAAAGCACGCAGATGATTGAACTGAAGCTCCCATCCATCTTCCTGGCGAAAATCTGCGGTCTGCACACCATCAAAACCGATAGCCATTAGCTTCAGAAAGACCAGACTGTCGTCAGCTGCGCCAGCTAATTCACGACCTTCGCTGAGCGTTAAACGACAATACTCTGCGTGTTGATCAAACCGGTGACGCAACTGGGTTTGCAAGATCCGCTTGACCTCCTCATCGAAGCAAGCGTTGGCATGAACCAGAATATAACTGCCCAGACCCGGCTGCTGAAGCAGACGCTCCAGACCGGTGGCAAATGCTTTTTGCATGCCGGAAAATGAATCAAAGGGTGATTGGCCCATCGAAACGATCTCTTAGCCCTCTCGCGAGGTTGTAGCAGCCACAGGAAACCTCTGAATAGATAGTCTACCGACATCCTGCCGGTAAACTGTTCGGCCCAGACTTACCCGGAGGTTGCTTTGATTTCAGTGACTATGACCACTGTGATCCGAAGACTTCATCTTCATGCGCAACTTACGCACAGGCGCATCCACCTTGAGCTGAGAACCATCATCGAAGGACAAAGTCAGAGCGATAATTTCGCCTGGGATCAGCTTCTGTTTCAAGCCAATCAACATCACATGAAGCCCACCAGGTTTCAGACTGGTCATCTCTCCTGCCGGGAGATCTATCTTTTCCACCCTACGCATCCGCATCATGCCATCTTCCATGGTATGGGTATGCAGTTCGACCACCTCAGCGGCACTACTGCTGGCGGAAACCAGGGCAACCCCTTTGTCGCTCTTGTTGTGGAGTGACATAAAGGAGGCCGAATTCGGCTGCCCTGGAGGCACAGCCCGGACATAGGGATCGTCGACCATGACCATCTCTCCGGCGGAAGCGGCTAAAACCAGTTGACTCATGAAGACCAGGCAAAACCCGATGAGTAGAGAAAAACGCTGAAAGTTCATTACTTTCTCCCGAGAATTCAAATTAGTTAGGGGAATGGCAGTCTGGCATGGCAACTCGTGAACACATACTCAACCACCCTTCTCTTGAGAGGCCCAATAAACCCCTTGGCGCAGGAGAATGGCATTAATCCGATAACAAAGGCAATCCCATCTGACCAATGTTTACTAAAAATCCACCTTAAAATGTGTCAAATCACTCATTTAAGGCCATATCCCACACACACTTGCAGAGAATGAGCGCATTTTAATCAGCCATAAAAAAAGCGCCTGCAAAATGTCAGGCGCTTTTCTACCACTCTTATACAAGTGGCGAGCTGTCAGAGCGATCTTAGAGGGTTAAAACCCACTCTACGATTGCTTTGATATCTTCATCGCTGACATGGGCATTAGGTGGCATAGGCACAGGACCCCATACACCAGAACCACCAGCTTTAACCTTGGCTACCAACGCATCTACCGCACCGTCCTGACCTTTATATTTGGCAGCAACTTCTTTGTATGCTGGACCAACAACCTTAGTCTCAACCTGGTGGCAAGCCATGCAACCACGCTGTGTAGCAAGCGCAACAGGATCAGCTGACGCAGTAGCAACAGCACCAAGAGCAAGGAGGGAAGCGCTGGTAGACAGCAGCAATGATTTCATCTTATTCATCAGGGATTTATCCTCATGTAGTTCAGTTATTTAGGGTACACCTGCGGGGGTTAATTCAAGAGTCCTTTCCCACAAAAATGCTGGATTATACGTTAAACGGGCAGTAAATGCCTATAAACGATAATTGTCAATTAAACAATTTCACAAAAGATAACTTTCTGCCCGTTCAAAAGTTCCCCAGCCAGCCCTGCAAATCTACTCCAGTTGGGTTTGACATCAGAAATAGAGAGGTGACTCCCACAATCACAATCTGAAGCGCCGAATCCAGGAATCGGCTGCCTGAGTTTTAGGTGTTCGGCAAACAATCCAGCCCACTCATGCTCTCGCCGGCACGGGTCATGAGTGAACCATATCTCTCTCAACACCGTCTCAGCACGCAGATAATCGATATGCCAGTGGGGACGCTGACTGACGCGCTTATGGTGTCCACATCGCGCTGCCACCCCCCCAGGGCCAAAAGCACTGCCAACATAGAGATACCAGCCTTTTGGGAATTCACAATTGCCCAGACGCCCCACGTTGATGGCTTTCTGCCTGCTGTTTTTCAGTAGCAGAACATAGGTGCCAGGCAATTTGGGTTGCAGGCCGGTCACCTAGTGTGGTGCGTCATACTAGTGAGAGCCCTTATCCGCCATGTGCGATAGATAGAGGGCCAATCCAAGCAGGGCAATCCCCCCTGCGAACTGAAGCAGATCCAATGGGGTTGTGAACTCCATCCCCAGGGCAAATTCGAAATAGCGCACCACCAGGATCATCATCACCACCTTCGCCAGGCGGCTTTTCAGATCATCCAGACTGGTTATCATCAACACATTGGAAGCGCTTTCGGATCCTTCAGCATGACCGATCTTACTGATAAACAGCTCATACAGACCCAGAGAGAAGATCAGTAACACCGTGGCCAGCAGATAACCATCGACAATTTCCACCACATGGGTCACCGTGGATGAACGCAGAGCAACCCGCTCTTCGCCAGTCAATGCCGGCGATGCATATGAACCCAGATGGGAAATCATGTAGACGGCGTCAATAGAGGCCATATAAAACATAGCGACAGCTGCAGCCAGGCTTGCAATCACAGCTGCCAATACGATCAGGCGGCTGTTCCAGAGTATTTTCTCAAACATTGCTTCCACGATTCAATTATTCTCAGTCTTGTTAAAAAGCGGTCAAATCATACCAGACATGGCCCGCCAACTTAATATCACCCGCTCTCTGAGAAAAGAGCTTATCGGCGGGATTTTCTAATCATCCCAGAATCCATATCTGAGTCACGATCATCAGCTCCGAGCTAAAAAACCATATGGCATGCTGAGCGGATAGCCATTATCATCTGCCCCTTTTCGTCAGGACCATATCAACATGCCATCTTTTCTACCGGGCCAACGCTGGATCAGCGACACAGAATCTGAACTTGGCCTGGGGGTTGTTGCCGACTGTGAAGGACGACGTGTCAGCATCAATTTCCCCGCGATAGACGAAACCCGTGTCTACGCCATAGAAGGAGCGCCCTTGACTCGGGTAGCCTTCGCCACCGGTGATGAGATTCAAAGCCGGGAAGGGTGGCAGATGCAGGTTCGTGAAACCCAGCTCAACGACGGACTGATCACCTATCTGGGAGAAAAAACCGACGGCAGCCAGGCTCGTTTGGAAGAGATAGATCTGGACGATACACTACGCATTGATCAGCCCAAACAGCGCCTGCTCACCGGCCAGATCGATCCACCGCACTGGTTCAATCTTCGACAGCTTACCCTTAAACAGATTGGGGAGCGGCAACAATCATCACTGCTCGGTCTGGTGGGCCCCCGTATTGACCTGATACCCCATCAACTCTATATCGCTCATGAAGTGGCAAGTCGTCCCACCCCGAGAGTTCTGCTTGCTGATGAGGTTGGCCTCGGTAAGACGATCGAGGCCTGCCTGATACTCCATCAGCAGCTGCTGACAGGCCGTGCCAGCAGGGCGCTGATTCTTGTACCCGACCCTCTTGTACACCAGTGGCTGGTGGAGCTTCTGCGACGCTTCAACCTCAAATTCCGCATTCTCGACGAAGAGACCTGCCAAGCCATCCAGGACTCAGGCCAGGGGGACAACCCTTTTCACTCAGAGCAACTGGTACTCTGCAGCCTGAACCTGTTTCATCATAACCCCGACCGTCTCAGCCAGGCGCTGAATGGCGAGTGGGATCTGTTGATCGTGGATGAGGCCCATCATCTGACCTGGTCAGAGGAGGATCCAAGCGCCGAGTACCTACTGGTAGAGGCGCTCTCCCTGAGAACTCCAGGCGTATTGTTACTCACTGCCACGCCAGAACAGCTCGGCCAGGCCGGTCACTTCGCCAGGTTGAGACTGCTCGACCCCGACCGCTACTATGACCTGCAGAGTTTTTTACAAGAGGAGCGCCACTATCAACCTGTCGCCGAAGCGGTCGAGCACTTGCTGCGAAAGGAGCCCCTCCCTGAGCAGGCAACCCAGGCGCTGCTGAGCAAACTGGATGAGACCGAGAGCACTCCTCTGCTCAATCTGCTGAATGATCCTGGCAGTAGTGAGCACGAATGCAGTGAAGCCAGGGAGACATTGATCAATATGCTGCTCGACCGGCATGGCACAGGCCGAGTGCTGTTCCGCAATACCCGGGCACGCATCAGCGGCTTCCCTGAACGCGAGTTGTTAGCGACGCCGCTGCCACTTCCAGAGTCCTATGCAGATCTGCTGGAGAGCTCTGATATAGAGTCTGCTGAGTTACGTTTGACACCTGAGCGGATCTTTAGCGAGCAGGGGCACAAAACCTGGTGGCAGGATGACCCCCGCGTGCCCTGGTTGATCGAACTGTTACGACAACACCCTGAGACTAAGTTTTTACTGATCTGCACCCATGGGGAGACAGCCGTAGAGTTGCAGGAAGCGGTTCGCACTCAATCCGGTATCTCTGCCGGACTGTTCCATCAGGAGATGAGCATCGTTGAACGCGACAGGGCTGCCGCCTGGTTTGCTGACCCGGAAGGCACGCGTCTTTTAATCAGCTCAGAGATCGGCAGTGAAGGCCGCAATTTTCAATTCGCTCACCACCTGATTCTGTTCGATCTGCCCCTTGACCCAGACCTATTGGAACAACGTATTGGCCGACTTGACCGAATCGGTCAAAAGCAGACGGTAAAGATACATCAACCCTATCTCGACCCAGGCCCACAGTCGGTCATACTGCACTGGTACCGGGATGGTTTAGATGCCTTCAATCACCACGTACCAGGTGCCCAGCAGATCAGTGAGCAACTCAGCTCAGAACTTTGGCAGCTGATTGAAAATGGACAGGATAACGCAGCACTGCCTCAGCTGATTGAGCAAACCCGACAACTCAAGGAGGAGATCCAGACCCGGCTACAACAGGGCCGAGACCATCTACTTGAGCTGGGCGCCTGTAGAGAACCTGTGGCCAGCCAGGTGGTGGAGCAGCTCAAACAGCAAGACAGTTCCAAAGCCCTGACTGATTATCTAAGCCGTCTTTTTGACAGCTACAACATCGAAACCGAGGAGCTGGGCAAAGCCGGGCTCATCCTGCGTCCGGGAGAGCAGGTAGTCGCCGGTTCCCTACCTGGTCTGCCGGCAGATGGATTGACAGTAACATTCAGTCGACAGGATGCACTGAGCCACGAAGAGCGGCAATTCCTGACCTGGGAACACCCACTGGTACGGGGAGCCATGGAACAGGTCATAGGCATACAGACTGGTAACAGTAGCGTTATTGCCTGTGGTCACCCTAAACTGAAAAAGGGGCAGCTGCTGCTGGAGTGCCTCTTCGTTCTAGAGTGCCCTGCCCCACGAAAACTGCAGATTGGCCGTTTTCTACCACCAACCCTGAAGCGTATTTTCATAGATGCAAAAGGGACTCGATACGATCATCTGATCGACTGTGACAGCCTCTTGGAACATGCCCAGGATCTGGATCGACAAAGCCTTTTACCCGTTATCAACAGTTACCGGCAAGCGATCAGAGCTCTGATATCACGCGCTGAAGAGGTTGCACAACAGCAGATCGAAAAGACAGTCAAGCAAGCCTCAGCGGAAATGATGAGCCACTATACGACGGAGATCAAACGTATGCAGGCGCTGAAAAAGCACAATCCGTCAGTCAGAAGCGAAGAGATCGATCTGCTCCAGGATCAGGGATTATCACTGCACCAGCATCTTCAATCAGCCCGCTTGCGTCTTGATGCAGTGAGGCTGGTGGTTACAGTTTGAATAGAAATTCTTTAGATGTTGAATTAGAAAAGGAGCGGCGGTGACGTACTGTACGATTCAACATTACTTTTGGTGGGGCATGGCCCCACCCTACCCCAAATCGGAATAAAGTCGAGTGTAGGGTGCGGCCCTGCCGCACCATGCCCAACTGAAACAAAAGCCACCTGACGAACCGCTTTACTGACACTGCGGGTAATGAACCAAGTAACTGGTTTTTTGCGAATGCATACCCTGGGTGGTGCGGCAGGCCGTAAGTACGATTCAACATGGCTTTTGGTGGGGCATGGCCCCACCCTACCCCAAATCGGAAAAATTCGAGCGCTGGGTGGGGGGACGCCCCGCTATAAGTGGTCTCGAAGCCGTGCCCATCGTCGGTAATTTTGGAGAGTCCTGAAAAGCATTTTCATACAATCTTCCACCTCTATTGCTGGTGTAAGAGCATCTCAGTTGCTCGCAGTGACTTCATCGACATTTTTGATTAGAATCGACCATTCTGATCCATAGGATTGGAAACGGATTATTTAGGATATGATCGAGAAGAGGGACGTTTTCTCATGGCCAAGGAACAGAGAACAGGCTTACCGCCCGTGCCAGACGACTTTCAGCAACTGCTCAATCAATGGCAGCAAATGACCTTGCAGAAGATCGAGGGCTTTGGCTGGAAAATTAAATTTATCAGAAGACCGCTTTTTCAGGATGTAACGATTGTTGTCTCCAATCCTTCAGGAGACCAGATCGGTGTACTCGAGGAAAACGGCGAAGTAGTGGTTCATCCTGTTACGGACTTCCGAGATGCAACAAGCATCTCATAATTATTATTCGACCACCTCATCCGCCAACAACAGCACGCTTTCCGTTAGCTCAAGTCCTATTTTACTGGCTGTTTTTGCATTCAAGGTCATGCGGGTACCCAATGGGTCCTGCACGCCAATCTGTGACGGTTTCACACCATGTTGCAGTATATCTTCTGCCAGGCCTGCAGCCTGGGCCCCGACGCTTGGGATATCCGGATTGACCGCCAACAGCAATCCGAGACGAACGATATTGTCAGATTGGCCGATACAGATCAGACGATCTTTAACGCATTGGCGTTTTAACCAATGGATATTCTCCAGTGTGTAGAGCACAGGGTCGGTTGGCAGCCACACAGCATTAACCTTTCCTGCCAATCGACGGTATGCCTGCTTAAGCTCTTTTGCCCGCTCAATTGGTTCAGCTGATATTTCAACACCAACCAGTTCTGCGGCACTGATTGCCTCTTCAACACTCGCCAAACTATGTGTATTGCTATAGATAACACCTAAACGGGTGACATCGGGAAACAGCAGATTCATCGAAAGCAGTTGTGTACCAGGGGCGACCTCAGCATCGATTCCTGCAAGGTTGTCCTGTCCCTCCAGCAGTCGATAGCGTTGCCAATTAAGTACCATGGCAAAAATCACCGGTATCTCCTGCCTCGATTGGGTAGCCAATTTAGCAAAATAGGCGGCTTTAGCACCAAATGCCGCAATCAAACCAGGTTTGGATGCCATAACCTCTGCCATCACCTCTGGCGCCCGCTGTATATCCCCTTTTAGATTGAACACCTCAACCGGACGTTTCAATTTAGATCTGAATTGAACAAGGGGCTGTTCGTAAACTGCTTCTGAATCGGAGAGCAACACAACAACCGGTGCCTGATCTGACCAGGCAGACAAGGTCATCATAATCATGACTAAAAATAGCAGACACCTATCTCGCATGATCACTCCACCCATCAATCTGAAGAGTACGCATCACCGTACTGTCTTGGGATGAAAGTATGAATTTTATCAGTTGATCTGATTGCTCTTTAGTGACGGCACCATCCATGTAGCCCAATACCGGCATATCAACTGGAGTAAAATCGCTATAGACCCGTAGAGAATCGATCAGTTTTGGGTTAATGCTCTTAAACAGTTTCAAGTTTGTCTGAGTTACCAGAGCGACATCGACCTGCCCCAATGCAGCCGCAAAAATTGCATCCGCATCCTTGGGCACCTCAACAATACTGACCTGATCAACATCAATCAGATCACTAGCATCCAATATGCCACTCAGTAACTTTTTGGAGTCTGGTCCCAAGCTGGTCATCGCCAAAGTTTTCCTCCCTGACTTACGAAATTCACTATTCCCTTTACGCTTACTAACCAGCAATTTTTGGTAGTCGTTTCGTTGATGACGTACTGCTTGCAATAACGGATTGAACCCAAGCTCATCAACATAGCGCTTCAGATACCAATGGGGCGCAAACACAAATGCAGGTCGATCCTCACGTACCCGTTGATCAAAATCGTTCAGATGAGCAAACGGCTGAAACTCTATGGATATGCTGAAATCTCTAAGCAGCATCTCCATATCACTTTTCAATCGGCCCAGATTATTCTGTGGTGAATCGGGATTGAAATAATAGAAACGCAGACCGCTATCCCCAAGTAAGGCACCTGGGAAGATCAGCAGCCAAAGCCATAGCAGGCAAGCGTTAATGTTTAATGTAGTACGCAGCAAGACCACTCCAAGAGCATCTTATTCACCTGGCAACTCGAAATAGAAAGTGGCACCTTTATCTACCTCTGACTCAGCCCAGACGGAACCGCCATGTCGATGTATAATTCTGGCTACTGTTGCCAGGCCAATTCCGGAACCTTCAAATTCACTATTTTTATGGAGACGCTGAAAAGCACCAAACAATTTATCAGCATAGCGCATATCAAACCCAGCGCCATTATCTTTGACATAAAAGCATGGCATCCCTTTATTAACTGTTTTACCAAAAATAATTTCGGCCCGTTCGACACGACTGCTATATTTCCAGGCATTACCAATCAGATTATCGAGCGCTATCGCCAGTAAGCTTTGATCTCCACGGACTTTCAACCCAGACTCCACCTGATAGTGGATCTGTCGCTCAGTTTCCTCTCCCTTTAACTTCTCCACTACGTTGTTAGCCAGTTCACTCAAATCAATATCACTGATCTCCATCTCCTGACGACCAAGACGTGAGAGCCTTAACATGTCGTCGATCAAATGGCCCATGCGGGTAGCAGCCGACCTGACACGACGCAAATAGTCATGCCCCATCTCATCAATACTATCCTCATACTCCTCAGAGAGCGCCTGACTGAATCCCTCTATACTTCGTAAGGGTGCACGCAGATCATGGGAGACCGAGTAGTTAAAGGCCTCCAGCTCTTTATTACTCCGTTCCAGCTCAATCGTCCGCTCGGCCACTTTCTTTTCAAGCGATCTGTTGTACTCATCCAACTGACCATGGGAGATCTCCAGGTTGCTTGTCATTCGGTTGAAAGAAGTGGCAAACGAGCCAAATTCAGAACAGAGTAAGCCATCCATACTGAGACGATAGTTCAGGTCTCCTGCAGATACCTCCTTTACACCCTTATCGAGCTGACTGACCGCTCTCAGCAGACGTTGAGTAAAGATCAAGGCCACAAGAAAACCAAACAGGATAAATGCCGCTGCAACTGAGATGTAGAAAATGCGGATTTGGCGCATCTTCTCATCCCACTGTTCGATGCGCGCATCGATGCTTGCCTGTAAGCCGACCAGTGATATTCCACAACGTAAAACACCCCATAGTTCTTGCCCATTAAATACTGGTGTCACTACCTGCATCGACTCTTCAGCCAGTAAGTCATTTGATGAATCACTGACAAACCGTACCGAAAAGTCACTTACCGTATCGCCTGCAAAGTCACTCTCAATCAGAGAGAGCGCTTCGATATCAACAGCATCTTTAGGTGTGGCGCCCACCTGTTGCGGCAAACTGTGAGCAACAATCTGACCCAGTTTACTGACCACCAAACAGAACCGAATATCACCATCGCCATCTGCAACCCGTTTCATCAGGGCATTCAGAAAACTGAAATCATAACCAACAATCGCTTGATTTGAGCTGAGTGCCATACTGCGCACCAATGATGCGTTCCTTGCCTGCATAGCACTGTGTATGGCAGCAATATCCGCCTTATGCTCTGTTTGGCGAAAGTCACTGATTTGTTGCCAGAATAGAAGACTGATGGTTGTAAATAACAGCAGTAATGCCAGATTCATCGATACCAGATAGAGTCGGATCGAGGGCAGTTTTCCGGTGGGCAACAAGAATTTCATCACTCTCATAGACAAAAGAGTTTAAATAGTTACTTGCGCTATGTCAGCTAAGAATCCGATTTCTCTTGATTTTTCTCAATCGCGCTCCTAGCTTTATAAGCTCAATCAAGAAAAATGAGCGCAGATCTTATGGCGATAGCCTTTTTGGAATTCTTATTACTATCTCTTCAGCGACTTTACTGAACAGACTGTAAACATGCCCACTAGACGCCATAGTAAACTCATCTTCATGTTTTTTCTGAGCTGCCATTTCGCTGCCACAGCAACTGAAGCTCCCCTGATCTCTGATGAACAGATGCAGGAGGCAGAGCGTCTCTTCAGTGGTCCTGTTGAGGAGGACTACTATCGAACCGATGCTGTTTTGGTAAGCGCCACTGGCAGTGCAAAACCGGTATTCCTGGCACCATCTGTTGCAACGGTGATCACAAAAGAGGAGATCAGAGCAATGGGGGCCACTACGCTGGATGAAGTACTGGAAACCGTTCCGGGACTTCATGTCTACATGCCCCAGTCACCCAACTATCAGACCCAGTGGTCTATTCGGGGTATCCACACCAATGCCAATCCCCACGTCCTGCTGCTGTTCAATGGACAGCCGGTTCAGGATCTTCATCGGGGAAGACGCCCCAGTCAAGTTCAGTTACCGGTCAGCATGATCTCAAGAGTGGAGGTCATTCGTGGGCCAGGCTCAGCCGTACATGGCGCCAATGCCTTCGCCGGCACCATCAATGTCATTACCAAGGACGGGCAGGAGATTAATGGCAGTCAAGGTGGATACCGAGGCGGCTCCTTTTCCCGCAAAGATGCCTGGGCACTACAGGGAGGACAGTACCAGGGTTGGGACATCGCAGTCAGCTTAGACATGATGAAATCGGATGGCGATAACGACAGGGTCATCGAACGTGACCTCCAAACCTCGCTGGATGAGAGCTTCGGTACCTCAGCCTCATTGGCTCCCCGCGCCATGGACACCCAACATGACATTCTAAATGGCTACATCGGTCTCAATCGTGAGAACTGGCAGCTCTATCTCTGGGGCTGGCGTGAGAACGACGGGGGCGTCAGAGCAGGACTGGCAAACGCAATGGCCGACGACAACCGTCTTGAGAGTGATACCTTGTTGGGAGATATCAACTATAAAAACGATCAGTGGGCAGAAGAGTGGAGCTTCGACCTCAGTCTCAGTTATCTCTATCTGAAGGCCTCGACCTATTTACAGCTCTTTCCGCCAGGCTCCCTGCTACCCATCGGTAGTGACGGAAATCTCAGCTTTACCAACCCAGCAACTCTGACGCTGTTCACCGATGGATATATAGGTTTTCCAATACGTACTCAGAACCAGCTCAGTACTGAAAGCAGTGCTTTATATGATGGCCTGGCCCAGCATCAACTTCGGTTTGCACTTGGTTACCAGTACACTGAGACTCGCTATAAAGCCTATCAAAACTGGGGGCCAGGGGTACTCGACGGTACTCAAACCGAGGTTGATGGAACCCTGACCGAGCTCACAGGCGATCCGAGAGTATTCATGCCAGACGTAGAACGCAGGTTATGGTATGTCTCCGCACAGGATGAATGGAATTTTGCAAAAAATTGGGAATTGACACTGGGCGCCCGCTACGACCGCTATTCAGACTTTGGTGGCACATTTAATCCCAGAGCTGCCCTGGTTTGGCAAACCCGCTATGACCTGACGACCAAGCTGCTCTACGGACGCGGATTCCGTGCGCCGAGCTTTACCAATGTACATGCCCAAAACAATCCCATAGGCCTTGGTAATCCTGACCTGGATCCAGAGACCCTGGATACTCTGGAACTGGTCTTCGACTACCGCCCAACGGTAGATTTAAGACTCGCGGCCAATCTCTATGCCTATAATATCAAAGGGTTGATCGAGTTCTTACCCGACGATGGGGAGACAACCTCAACATCTCAAAATGCCCGTGACCAGAAAGGTAAGGGGGTCGAACTGGAGGGGGACTGGCAGATTACAGAAACTCTCAGACTCAACTCCAATATTGCCTGGCAGGACTCGAAAGACAAAGAGACAGGAGAGAGAGTGCCCCATGCCCCCAGGCTACAAGGCTACTTCTCTTCCGATTGGCGTCCTGTTCCTGACTGGTCCGTCAATGCACAATGGTTCTGGGTCGGACAGCGGGAGCGAGACAAAGGGGATCCCCGGGACAATGTCGATGACTACAGTATCGTCAACCTTACCCTGCGTCGTCAGCAGTTGTTTGAACATTTCGATGTTTCACTGGCAGTACGCAACCTTTTTGATGAGGATGTACGGGAGCCGAGCACTACAGCTATCCCCGATGATTATCCGATGAAAGGCCGTGAAATCTGGACTGAAGTTCAAGTAAGCCTATGAAATATAAACCAAAATCATCTGACAAACCAATCCATTTCGATGGTCTCTATACGGAGATAGCTCAACACCCTTTCACATCAAGCAGCAGAAATCTGTGTATTTCACTCTTTTTCATCCTTGCCCAGACTGCTACGACCGGCGCTTTTGCGGATACCCCTGTGATCACAGACCAGCAGATGAGAGAGGCTGAGGCGTTATTCAGCGGCCCAGGAGAAGATGACTACTACAGAACCGACGCAGTACTTGTCTCTGCCACTGGCAGCGCCAAACCAGTATTTCTTGCTCCATCGGTCGCCAGTGTGATCAGCAAAGAGGAGATCCAGGCCATGGGGGCCAGAACGCTCTTTGAAATTCTCGAAACCGTGCCTGGTGTTCATATATCTCCCTCCAGCAATTATGGCCCGCTGATCACCAACATTAATATTCGCGGCATCACTACTGCCCTTAACCCGCAAGTTTTAGTATTGATCAATGGGGTACAGATCAAGGATCTGTGGAATGGTAATCTCGGTCACCGCTTCGAAATGCCTGCTGAGATGATCTCCCGAGTGGAGGTTGTGCGAGGACCAGGGTCAGCAGTACATGGCGCTGACGCCTTTGCTGGCACCATCAACATCATCACCAAAGATGGTCAAGAGATAGATGGTGCCCGTGTAGGACTCCGTCAGGGATCTTTCAACACCTCCAATGGCTGGATGCAGTACGGCACCAACCACCAGGGCTGGGATCTGGTCGCCAGTCTGGAAGCCTTAAAGCAGGGCACAGACGATGAACGAGTCATTGAACAGGATCTTCAATCCACACTGGATGAAAGTTTCGGCACTGAGGCGTCTCTGGCCCCAGGTGCGATGAACCTTGACCAGCGCCTCATCAACTACCATCTCGGTTTGAGTAAGGATAACTGGAGTGCTCGTATCTGGGGCCTGCGGCAGAGGAATGTCGGTGTCGGCGTGGGTGCAGCGCCTGTGCTCGATTCTGAGGGAAGTCTGGAGAAGGACATTTACAACCTCGATCTCCTCTACCAGAACCAGGATCTTCACCCGGACTGGGCGTTAAATTTTCGCTTCAACTACAACTACACCGACTACACCAATAGATTCACACTCTTCCCTGCTGGCGCCACTCTGCCTATAGGCGCCGACGGCAACCTGAATTTCAATAACCCAGTCGGGCTCACCCACTTCACAGAAGGATATATTGGCCAGCCGAACAGCAGCAATAAAACTCTCGGCTATGAGGCAACAGGGTTCTACGATGGTTTTGCCAATCACCACTATCGTATTGCAACAGGCTATAAAAAGTTAACATTGGAACCCCATGCAAAGCAGAACTTTGGCCCGGGGGTGATCGACGGCAACCAACCGGTGGTGGATGGCGATCTGACTAATGTCGCCACACCTTATCTCTACGGCCCCAGCAAGACTCGTCATCTCCGCTACCTCTCCCTGCAGGATGAATGGACGCTGACAAGAGGGTGGGATCTGACCCTGGGGGCACGCTACGACAGCTATTCGGACTTTGGTGACACCTTCAATCCTCGGTTCGCCCTGGTGTGGCAAACCCGCTACGACTTAACCACCAAGCTGCTCTATGGCCAGGCATTTCGCCCACCCTCTTTTTCCGAACTCTACGCACAAAACAATCCAGTCCAACTGGGCAATGAGGCGTTAGATCCTGAGACTATTGATACCCTTGAGCTGGCACTGGACTGGCGACCAACCTCAGACCTGAGACTGGCCACTAACCTATATGCGTATCAGATCAATGATCTGATCGAGGCCGTCCCTGATGCCGACGGCGCCAGTAACACCAACCAAAACGCACGGGATCAAGAGGGACAGGGTGTCGAATTTGAGATCGAATGGCAGGTCAACCAAGCCCTAAAACTCCAGGCGAATGGTGCCTGGCAACAGAGTGAAGATAGTGACAGTGGAGAGGAAGTAGCCAACACGCCAGGATTTCAATACTACGCCCGTGCGAATTGGCAATTCCTACCTAAGTGGTCACTTGATAGCCAGTGGTTCTGGATTGGCGATAGAGCGCGTGCTGAGGGAGATAGCCGCCCCGACATTGATGACTATCAGATCGTCAACCTGACTCTGCATCGAAAACAGATTATGCAATACCTGGATCTGACCATGGCCGTCAGAAACCTGTTTGATGCCGATGTTCGCGAACCGGCCAATTCATCTATAGTCAATGACTACCCAATGGATAGCCGTGGCTATTGGGTTACAGTAGAAGTCAGATACTAACCGCCTAAGCCATGCTTTCATAGGGTTCATCCGCTGCTATACTTTCTTTAAATTGGTCACTATAATTACCATTATTTGAAATATTGGTAACTGTAGTGTCCATTAAAGTATCTAACCAAAAACGAAGCGCCGTGGTTTTCCCCAATAATCAAAAATACCTTTCGCAGTTGGGGGCAAACATCAAGCTTGCACGAAAGCGCCGGAATTACACTCAAACACTGATTTCAGAACGCACCGGTTTGAGCCGTTTGACCATTCGAAAAATAGAACACGGAGATCCCAAAGTCTCCTTGGGCCACTATGTGGCAGTGTTGAGCGTACTTGGCCTGGTGAAAGATTTAGCGATGGTGGCTAGTGATGATGAGCTGGGCCAAAAGCTTCAGGACATCAAGCTGATGAGTAAAAAATAATGGATACTGAAATATTCGTCTTTGCCAATTGGGAGGAATTCGCAAAACCGGTTTTAGTGGGGAGACTCCGTTCGGCGGTTAGTAACAAAAACAGGGAGCACTACAGCTTCACTTATGATGAAGCGTGGCTGAAGTCACCCAATGCCCAAAAGATAGATCCGGATCTCCATCTGTTCTCCGGAGAACAACACAATATGGATTCCAATAACTTCCACGTTTTCCTGGATTCCTGTCCGGATCGTTGGGGGCGGCTGCTGATGAAGCGTCGCGAAGCCATTCTTGCTCGTCAGCAAGAACGCCGGCCTCGGATGCTGTATGAAGTGGACTATCTTCTTGGCGTTCATGATATTTACCGCCAAGGCGCGTTGCGATTTAAAAGCTCACTGGACGGAGAATTTCTGGACAATGATGAACGACTATCCGCACCGCCCATGTCTTCATTGAGAGATCTTGAATATGCAGTTCAACAAGTTGAAGTTGGTGATAGGGATGATGCGGATTATTTAAAATGGTTGTTTATGCTGATATCGCCAGGCTCCTCCTTGGGTGGTGCTCGGCCCAAAGCAAGTGTGGTCGATGATGAAAATCATCTATGGATTGCAAAATTCCCAAGCCAGTATGATGATTACGATATCGCTGCCTGGGAATATCTTGCCTACAAGCTCGCACTGGATGCAGGTATTAAAATGGCACCCTGCCGAATCGAAAAATTTAATAACCATCACCATACATTCCTGACTCAGCGTTTTGACCGCACTGCAATGGGTCGCAAACACTTTACATCAGCGCTGACACAGCTTGGCTACTATGACGGAGAGTATGACGCCAGCTATCTTGAGTTAGCTCAATTCCTCACAGAACATGGCACAAATACTAAAAAAGACCTTGAACAATTGTGGCGTCGCATCGTCTTTAATATCGCTGTCTCCAATACGGATGATCATTTGAGAAACCACGGATTTATCTATCACAAAGGCGGCTGGCTCTTATCACCCGCTTATGACATCAACCCTGTCACTCCCACAAATGGATTACATTTAAACATTAGCGATGATGACAACAGCTTGAATTACGATCTGGCAATGGAAGTAAGTGATTTTTTTCAGCTGCAATACGCAGATGCTGAAAAGATAAAAGGTGAAGTGCTGACGAGTGTACGTCAGTGGGAAAGGGTGGCTAAAAGCATCGGGATCAGCCGTCATGAGCTGCAAATAATGTCCACGGCGTTTAATATTGGGTAGAGCTGCAACTCAATTATTGATTATCCGGTTCCAATGGTTCAGGCCGCTGAATACCATAACCCTGGGCAAAGTCGACCCCCATCTCCTGTAACACAACACGAGTCTCTTGCCGCTCGACAAACTCTGCAATGGTTTTTAAGCCGGCAACATGGCCAATGGTATTGATCGCATCAACAATCGCCCGGCTCATCTCGTCACCTTCGACCTGCTTAACGAAAGAGCCATCAATTTTCAGAAAATCGACCGAAAGGGACTTTAAATAGGAAAATGAACTGAGACCTGTGCCAAAATCATCCAACGCAAAGAAACAGCCCATCTCCCGTATCTCCTGAATGAAATTCTCAGTAGTACCAAGATTATTGATCGCTGCAGTCTCGGTTACCTCAAAACAGATGGCTTGTGGCGGCACCTTGAGGTGGTTCATCCGCTCCTGAATAAAATTAAAGAAGCCAGGATCACTCAAAGAGGTTCCGGAGAGATTGATAAAATAGAGACGCCCATCATCACAGCGTTCTCTATCTTTCCCCAGATAGGTAAAGATGGTATTAACCACCCAGCGATCCAAACGCTGCATCAGATCGTAACGTTCGGCTGCGGGAATAAACGCACCTGGGGGGATAATCTCACCATCACTGCTGAGCATACGCAGCAGTATCTCCATATGTTTGGGGCTACTGTCGTCAGCCAGAGAGACAATCGGTTGCCGATAGAGTAAAAATCGCTCTTCATTTAAGGCACTGTTTATTCGACTGACCCACTGCATCTCGTCACGTCGTAACGCCAGCTCATCATCTTCTGCGGTGTAGATATGCACACGATTGCGGCCTCGGCTTTTAGCGGCGAAACAAGCCATATCCGCATTACTCAAAACCTCATCACTACTCTTCGTATCTGGTGTAATATCCACCAGACCTATACTGACACTGGTACTAAAAGGCCGGGCATCCCAGATAAACTTGTGTTTCTCTACAGTCTCCCTGAGCATATTCGCCAATACTTCTGCTTGAGGAAGCGAGCAGTTGCTCAATATCACACCAAACTCATCTCCACCCAAACGGGCCAGGAGATCACTCTCCCGAACCTGCTTTTTCAGTAGCGTGGAAACCTGACGCAGTAACTCATCCCCAGCAATATGGCCACAGGTATCGTTAACCACCTTGAACTGATCCAGGTCCAGGTACATGAAAGCGTGGTGCTCCTGGTTACTCCTGGCACTATTGAGGTTCTGATTCAGAGCCTGATCCAGTTCCCTGCGATTTTTCAGGTCAGTCAAAGAATCATGGTAGGCCATATGCTGAAGCTGACTCTCTGCTCTACGTCTTGCAGCTCTGGATTGGGCTTCCAGCAACTCACGCTCGATAGCTGGTCCCAGTCGAGCAAGGTTATCCTTCATGATGTAATCAGCCGCGCCACTTTTCATCATTGATACAGCCAGCTCTTCACCGATACTACCCGAAACAATAATGACCGGAATATCCAGATCGGTGGTACGTACAATTTGCAACGCCTCCTTCGAATCGAAGGAAGGCATGTTATGGTCTGTTATAACCAGATCCCAATGAGTGCCATCCAATGCCTCTTGCAAGGATCTAGAGCTGTCGACCCGAATATAGTGCTCGATTACCCAATCATCTCTCTTCAGATGGTGCAGCAACAGCAAGGCATCATCTTCAGAATCCTCCGCAAGTAACAGACGAATCGGTTGCTTACGCTTCATTTAACGGTTCTCGGCGTCATATTCATGGCCATCCAGTAAGTCACCAGTTTCTGAACCGCTTCAACAAATTGAGTAAAACCCACAGGCTTGCGTATATAACTGTTGGCCCCCAGTTGGTAGCTCTCAACCATATCCTTCTCTTCATCAGATGAGGTGAGCACTACAACGGGGAGCAATTGTGTACGTGGCGACTCGCGAATGATTTTCAACACATCCAGACCACTTAACTTGGGCAGTTGAAGATCTAGGAGCACAACTTTTGGCAGGGGGGCTTTCTCACTCCTTCCAAGCAGATACTCCACAGCTTCACTACCATCACGAGCTACCTGAACCTTGTGTTTTAATTTGTTCTTTTTTAAGGCACGCAGAGCCAACAGCTCATCATCGGGGTTATCTTCAACCAACAGGATGAGATCATTTTTCATAACCGAAGTTTCCCAGGCGGCCATTCACTTTCAAGTAGCAATACAAATAGCAGCAGCCAATATTTTTTTATTAAGGGTATTACTACGCCCATTTGCGCATAGCAGCCAATCACAAAACGACTAATTTCTCCTGCATTGACTCCTGCGCTGTTCAAGCCATTCGAACTCCAAGCAGGCCTTTGAAAACAAATCAATGACTCGGTCCGGAATAGTTTTCAGGGCCAGGCTCCTACCCAACCAGATTAGAGAGGTGCCTCTAATTCAGAACAGTGCGGCCACCTTTACTTTATCGTTAATCACTCAACTGATAAATGGTGCCACAATAGGGGCAGGTAGCAGTGCCGCTCTTTTCAATTGGCAGGTAGACCCGCGGGTGGAGTGAAGCCAGGGTTTCACCAGGTCTTGGACAACTGAGAGGTAGATCGTTTCTGGTGACCTTGTGTACATCCTGCTGTGTTGATTGTTTTTCTGCCTGGGTCATATTTAATTCTCCTGATTAGGGAGTCTCAGCTTGATTTCGAACCGTGGGTGGTTAGAACTATCGGCCAGTGACTTATTAGACATAGGCCAGCCACTCGGGATGGGAGGCCAGACGTCCATGCACCAGATCGAAATAACGCTTCTGCAACTGTTCGGTGATCGGACCACGACCACCCTCACCGATGCTGCGGTTATCAACTTCGCGGATCGGGGTTACCTCCGCAGCAGTACCGGTGAAAAATGCCTCGTCGGCGATATAGACTTCGTCACGGGTGATGCGTTTTTCAATCACCTTGTAGTTCAGCTCTTCAGCAAGCTCAATGACTGTTTTACGGGTGATGCCGTCCAGCGCCGAGGTAAGATCAGGGGTGTAGATCACTCCGTCTCTGACGATGAAGATATTTTCACCTGAGCCCTCCATCACATACCCCTCCGCATCCAGCAGCAGCGCTTCGTCATAGCCGTCATGCAGCGCTTCCTGCAGCGCCATCATGGAATTCATGTAGTTGCCGTTGGCCTTGGCCCGACACATGGTGATATTGACATGGTGGCGTGTAAAAGAGGAGACACGGATACGGATTCCCTTCTCCATATTCTCCGCACCGAGATATGCACCCCACTCCCAGGCTGCAGCCATGCAGTGAACCTTGAGATTGTCAGCTCTAAGCCCCATCCCTTCTGAACCATAAAAACACATCGGCCTGATGTAGGCTGAATCGAGATTGTTCTCTCTGACAACAGCCAGTTGCGCCTCGTTCAAGGTATCCCGGTCAAAGGGCATTGGCATATTCAGTATATGGGCGGAGCGGAACAGACGGTCAGTATGTTCCTGCAGGCGAAAAATAGCGGTACCCTGCTCGGCGTGATAAGCACGCACCCCCTCGAACACGCCCATACCATAGTGCAGGGTATGTGTTAGTACGTGGGTTTTCGCCTCACGCCAGGGAACCATTTCGCCATCCAGCCAGATGACACCGTCACGGTCTGCCATTGTCGACATCATTGAAACTTCTCTCGCTCAACTTCTTTGTTCTGCATCAAGCAGGACCAAATGTCCTGCACCAAGGCCCGTTCTTCGGCAAGCTTTTCACTTTTCACCAGGGCTGGCTGATCCTGTAGCGCGCTACGATGGTAGGCTGCCCGCAGGACTTTGTAGACGCCCATCATACGCTCTGCAGCTTGATTACTCAGTAACCCAAGCTTGGAAAGCGTCTCCAACAGACGAATATTATCGGTCCAGACCAATAGTTCCGGGTGGTCATGAGCCCACCGAAGGACCGTGTATTGAACCATAAATTCTATATCGACGATACCGCCGGTACCCTGCTTTAAATCAAATAGGCCATCATTGCTCTTATCCAGAGATGCACGCATCTTTTCTCGCATCTCAACGACTTCACCCTGAAGCTTATCCCCATCCCGTTGCTCGCTGATAATGGTTCGCCGAATTTCGTTAAAACGTTCACCAACCCTAACATCGCCGGCTACCACTCTTGCCCGTATCAGTGCCTGATGCTCCCAGGTCCAGGCACTCTTCTGCTGGTAGGTTTCAAAGGTCTCTAAAGAGCAGACCATCATCCCGGAGTTGCCGTTCGGGCGCAGACGCATATCGGTCTCGTAGAGAATTCCGGAGGGTGTCCTTGTGGTCATGATATGGATGAAACGCTGGGCCATGCGGGCATAAAAAACGTCAACTGAGACAGGCTTCTTGCCGTCGGTAAAGGCATTTCTATCTTTACAGCCATGCAGAAACACCATATCCAGATCTGAGCCAAAACCAAGTTCGATACCACCCAGTTTGCCGTAACCTACCACGGCAAATCCTGTCTCTCCTTCAGATAGCCCAGGGGGCTGCCCATGCCGCCGGAACATCTCCTGATAACTCAGTTGAATCACCCGCTCAATGATCACTTCTGCGATCCAGGTAAGGTAGTCACTGACCACCATCAGCGGAATCTGCTCGGCAATATCTGCAGCTGCCACTCGTAAGCGATTGCTCTGTCCAAACTGACGCAGTCGCTCCATCTGACTCTCCAGATCATCTTCGTCGATGCGGGTGAGCTGTTCCGCCAACTCCTGACCGAGTGCCTCACGCTTGAGCGGCGAGTAGAGTCGCCGGGGATCGAGCAGTTCGTCCAAGAGTATAGGATGGCGTGTCAGCATACTCGCCACCCAGGGACTGATCCCAGCCAGCTTGATCAGTTGAGAGAGCACCATCGGGTTTTCGACCAACAAGGCAATATAAGAGGTGCGGCGAACGACTGCTGCCAGTAGATCGAGCACCCGTGGCAGGGCAACATCGGCACACTCTGATTGACCAACCGCCTGCAGAAGTAGTGGCATCAGTTGATCCAGTCGCTCCCACCCTTTGGCACTTAGCTGTCTACAGGCATGGCTATTACGCAATGCCCCTAACAGATGCAGGGCTTGGTCGGCTTGTTGAAATCCATTCTGCTGCAAAATGGAGGTCGACTGCGCCTCATCAAGCAGCTCATTCCAGACCCCAGTCAAGGGTTGACTCTGCTCCTCGGCTTCAGCTTGAGGTGCGGCAAAGACCATATCGAAATGGCCCTGAACCCGCCTTCTGTGTTGCTCCAGCACCTCAGAAAAGGGATCCCATGCATCAAACCCCATGGATCTGGCAAGACGCCCTCTCCCGGCATCATCGGAAGGCAGTAGATGGGTCTGTTTGTCCTGCCAGGCCTGAATACGATTCTCCACCAGGCGCAGGAAAACATAGGATTCGGTCAATTCACGAACTACATATTCCGGAACAAGCTCCCGCTCCTGCAATATCTGCAATACCGAAAGAATGGGGCGTGTCTGCAGTGCTTTGTCCCGTCCCCCTCTGATCAGCTGGAAGGCCTGGCCGATGAATTCGATCTCGCGAATACCGCCCGGCCCCAGTTTGATATTCGCCTCCATGCCTTTTTTATGCAGTTCACTACTGATCAACTGCTTCATATCACGCAGTGATTCAATAGCACTGAAATCGAGGTAACGGCGATAGACAAAGGGTCTCAACATGGCCATCAACTCATCACCGGCGGCCGAGTCTCCTGCTACTACCCGCGCCTTGATCATGGCATAGCGTTCCCACTCCCGGGCCTGAGAGCCGTAGTAGCTCTCCATCGCTGAAAAGCTCATCGCCAAAGGGCCGACACTACCAAATGGGCGCAGACGGGTATCAACCCGAAACACAAATCCCTCTGCGGTATGGTTGTCCAACGCCTGAACAAGCCGCTGGCAGAGACGGATAAAGAACTGTTCGTTGGTCAGGCGTCTTGCCCCATCTGTCGACCCTGTCTCTGGATAGGCAAAAATCAGATCGATGTCAGAAGATAGGTTGAGCTCGCGGGCACCCAGCTTCCCCATACCCAGTACTACCAAAGACTGAGCTTCTCCCTCTTCACTCCTGGGAACACCCATCTCCTTGCAACACCAGCTGTAGAGGTGCTCCATAGCGTGTCCGATAGAGGCGTCGGCAAGCGCGGAAAGATCCTCCAGGGTCTCATCGAGTTCTGCCAGTCGGTTAAGATCACGCCAGATGATGCGTACCATCTGCTCACGCCGGAAGTGCCTGAGATGTTTCGCCAGAGCTGCCTCATCTGAGACGCCCTCTAGAAGCTCAGCAAGCAGGGAAGAGATCTCTCCGGCCTGAAAAGAGCGATCCAGCAGATTTTGTTGAAACAGATCCAGAAGTAGAGCCGGGTATCGAGTGGAGACCTGAGCAACATACTCACTGGCCTCCCAAACAACCTTCAGGCGACTGATGAATGCTTTATCCTCAGGTGGGCTCAATTCGGCCTCAGTCAGCTTTTCACACCACTGTAGCCACTGTTTATTATTCTCTTTTTGCTCTGGCTCCACGGCTGCTCTCATCATCAGATTTATTGTAGCGGCATCCAGTCAGGTTACACCTGAGCGGGGTTTGAACCAACCCCACTATCGATCACGGCGAACCGGAACAGCGCGGAGTCTTGCATCAAATGCCGGATCAATCATAGATCGGGTTAACGATTATTGCCAAGTGGTAACAAATCACATAGGGTTGCAGCCTTCAGCAGCGGGTTTCGAGGCGTTACCAGAGCCGAAATTATAACCTGTAAGTACGCTTTGAGTTTCTACTCAGCTTGGTCAAACTACACTTTAATTACCCAAATTCCAGATGGCATTCAGAAGATACAAACAAGCCCCACTGCAAACCGTCCGGGTCTAATTTTCGGCTTAGGTCAAGCATGATAAACCTTCAACATATCGATTATCACTACCCGCAGAGCCCCCCTCTGTTCGATGATCTCAATCTGGAGATTCAGAGGGGCTCCCTGTTTGGGTTATTAGGACCCAATGGCGCTGGCAAGACCACCCTGATCTCATTGATGACTGGGCAACGTAAACCCAGCAGCGGCGATATCCGCATTAATGGCGAAACTTACCAGAGTAATCGGGGCAGGATTCTTGAAAAGCTGGCACACATCCCACAGGAGTATGCTTTTTATCCCCAGCTCACTGTGATGGAGAATCTGCAGTTTTTTTCCAGTCTCTATCCCAAACAGGGTCGCCAAAGCCCGCAGCTCATCGATGAAGCACTGAAACTGACCGGTTTGGCTGACCAGGCAAAAAAGCTGGCCAAACATTTTTCCGGGGGGTTGAAGCGACGCCTCAACCTGGCAATAGGCCTACTCAACAGACCTGAACTGATCTTTCTAGATGAACCCACAGTCGGCATAGACCCTCAATCCCGCCACTTCATCCTGCAATCGATCCGGGCCTTGAACAAGGCGGGCAGCACCATTGTCTATACCAGCCACTATATGGAGGAGATCGAACAACTCTGTGACGAGGTGGCGATCATGGATCATGGACAAATTCTGGTACATGGCCCTCTACAGAAGATTCTCGAAAGAGATCCCCTTTTGACTATCGAGCTGGAAGCAGAAAAAGATGAAAGTCTGCTTCATCAGCTCAGCGATGCGCTAGAGATACGCGGCTTTAAGTTGTCAGAACGAACCATTATCGGCCACCCCAAAGATGAAGGTGAGATCGCTGAACTACTTCAATCCATCGATGCCCTGGGTATCAATGTGGTCACACTCTCCTATGGCAAACATACCCTCGAAAAGCTCTTTTTCGAACTGACCCATACCCGGTTAAGGGACTGACCCATGCTGATTGCTGTAATCAAGAAGGAGCTGCTGCTGGTATCCAGGGATATTCACGCTCTGCTGGTTCTGTTTCTACTGCCGATTGTGTTCATTCTTATCATGTCCATGGCCCTCCAGGATCGTATGAGCCCGGAGAGCAAGGATCAGCCAAAGGTTGGGCTTTGGGTCGAAAACGGAGCCGATCAGAATAGTGACCTGACCCAGACATTCAGCCATCTCGAAGGTTTGAGGGTCGAACAAGTCAACAGCCAGGATCAGTTAACCCAACTGCTGGTTAGTGGGGAGATCCTTGGCGGGATCATTCTCCCTGCACAGTTTTCAAAATCCATCGACTCCCCGGTTACCGATAAGAGCGAAAAATTACAGATCATCTATGCCGCCAGCCTGCCCAACTCACTGCGACGCTCAATCCTGGGTGCAGTCCGTGAAGCCCTTGGCGCCTATCAGGTGAACAAACTGTTTGAATATGACGACCTCACCCAATCCCAACGTCAGGCCCGTGTCGATCACCTGCTCGGCCGATCGCTGGTCACATCCCAGACCCAGGGCAGCGACCTTGAATCACAACCCAACTCAGTCCAGCAGAGCGTTCCTGCCTGGTTGATCTTCTCCATGTTTTTTGTCGTCCTGCCGATATCCACCACGCTACTTACTGAGCGGCAGCAAGGCACCCTGCAACGGCTGCAAACCTTGCCAGTCCCCAACAGCTATCTGCTAATCGGTAAAATCATTCCCTACCTCGGCATCAATCTGGTACAGGCTGCATTGATGTTACTGGTAGGCATCTACCTCGTTCCTTTGGTAACAGGCGAAGGCCTTCATCTGGTTGGAGAGACCTGGCTGCTGGCGCCGCTGATTTTAACCACCAGCCTGTCTGCAATCAGTTTTGCCTTATTGATCGCGACCCGCGCCAAAACCACGGAACAGGCCACCACGCTGGGTGGTATTAGTAATCTTATTCTGGCGGCTATTGGTGGTATCATGGTGCCAACTTTTGTGATGCCCGAACTGATGCAGCAGATAGCCGCGCTCTCACCCATGAACTGGGCATTAGAGGGCTTCTTCTCCATCCTTTTGAGACAGGGGGGATGGGCCATGGTCGGGCCCGAGATCCTCAAACTGCTGGCATTCTCCGGCTGCTTGTTCTTACTCTCACTCTACTCATACCGAGGCCTGACGGACACTAAATAATGAAAGGTTCAACGGATACACAGTTTAAACTGGAACTAAAACAGATGATCGTGGATGAATGTCGGTTAGACGAATTCGATCCTCAGGAGATTAAGGATGGCGAATATCTTGCTGGGCCGGACGCCCGCTTTGGACTCGACTCAATCGACATGCTCCAGGTTATAGTGACAATAAAGAATCGATATGGGGTACATATCCAGAATGATGCGGAATCGAGAGAGATTCTCGCCACAATCAACAACCTTGCCGACCACCTGCACCCAGAGTAACCCATGAATTCTGCAAGTGTGCCTCGTCATAGATACTCTACCATTCAGAGCCACCCCAATAGGCCAGATCAAGGCGCGGCCAGCCCCTGCCAGACTTGCTGTATGGTAGAGCGTCTATGACGAGTCACTCTAAGCTATCCATCATCGGGCTATCCTGCGCTTCCCATCTGGGCGGGGAGATCTCCCGCACGCCTGATCAGCAAGCCAGGGAGGAGCATTTCAAACCATCAACTATTCATCTGGATTCGACAGATCTTCGGCTGCCCTACTACGCAATCGATGAGCAGTTCGATCAACCGGAGCGGACAGAAAGAATACTCTTCGAGGTCATAGAGAAGGCGCTGGAAAGAAGTCAATTAAACCCCGAGCAGATCGCCGAAACTGGCCTCTTCATCGGCTCATCATCTTATGATCTTCGTCGCAGTGAAATTGAATATAAACGGCAACTCAGGGAGAACAGTCAGCAGGCAATCCCAATGCCATTTACCGGCTACAACCACCTGGGTGAGTTGATCTGTGAGAAGTTCGGCATCAACACCGAACCTTTCAACATCAACTCTGCCTGCACCTCCAGCGCCAACGCCCTGTTGCTTGCCCAAAGCATGATTCAGCAGGGACGCTACCAACACGCCATCGTGGTGGGAATCGAACTCTTCAACGAGACCACAATCAATGGTTTTTCAGGTCTACAGCTGATTGCGCAAGAGCGGATTGCACCTTTCGATAAGAACCGTGATGGCATCATCCTCGGCGAGTCCTGCTCAGCGGTGATCTTGAGCGCAACGGAGGGCTCTGAAACAAGACTCTATCTACGTGGTGGTGGAAGCAGTTTTGATCCCTATAGCATTACCACATCAAACCCGGACGGCTCGACCATCGCCGAAACTCTGGAGATCGCCCTTAAGGAGACCGACACCCGCAAGGATGAGGTTGTGGCGATTAAAAGCCATGGCACCGCAACCTCTATGAATGATATCTCGGAGTCACGTGGCATTAAGGCTGTTTTCCCCCAGGATACGCCGGCGATCACAGCAATCAAACCCTATGTCGGCCACACTCTGGGCGCTTGCGGCACCCTTGAGCTTGTACTGTTCGGCCAGGCCATCAAGCAGGGATTTGTACCGAGAACACTCAATTTTGAAACCCTCGACCCGGAACTGGCTCTACTACCCTTGAGTGAGGATATTGACGCCCAAAACGGTGTCTATCTACTTAACTATTTTGGTTTCGGTGGGAGTAACACCGTTCTTGTTTTGGAAAAGGTCTAATGGAATTGAACCTGCCCCTGTTCGCCTATGGTGGCTATTGCCACACTGTTTCGCAGCAACTACCCAAGTTGAATTCGCTATTGAAGGCGCTTCCTTTCAAGCTGCCACGCCGCTCAGACAGGCTAACTCAACTCAGTCTGCTGGGGTTGGCAAACACTCCGGGCTGTTTGCCATTGAGCGAGCATACCAACTTGGTTCTCACCAGTGGCGATGCCAATTTGAGCAGTACCATTGCCAACAGTGAGCAGATCTTTGACAGCGGAACCATCCCCAACCCAATCGGCTTTATCAACACAGTTAACAACTCTACCTCATATCACATCTGTATGACTCTGGGCATCCATGGCCAGGTAATCACCGTCTCCAGAGACCACTGCTCTCTCGAGGCGGGAATAGAGATAGCGAGTACGCTGCAGCACAGCGCTGTCTCTCCCATCCTGCTCGGTACAGTTGATGAGATCCCCAATGACCTGGAGCAGCACAGACGCCGTCTGAATATGAGTGACGATAGTCCATTGGCTGAGGGGAGTTTCTGGTTTCTCTGCGGAGACCAGCCCGCCTCACAAACAGCACTGGCCACAATCAAATTTTGCGGCCCGATGCTAGACAAGGATGAAGTAACCTCTTTTTTCAGGGAACATCAGATCACTCACCACCTGCTGGGAGATTTCATCCAAAACTCACCATTAAAGGATCTGAAGTTACCCGGCAAGCGGTTTGTAACAGCAAGCTGTGGGCACTACCTCACTCAAAACGCCTACTATCTGCAAAGCTGGTTAAAGAGTGCCCAACAGGGGGAGCGCCTGGGCATGTTGAATGGCACTGCCGGCAGTCAGCGTCTGAGTATCACTTTGATTGAAAAGCACTGAGTCGGCCAAATAGAGCTGCCTCTTTCTCAGCAATCCTGTCCAGCTGATCAGCTATTGAGTCGAAGGTATCGTCATAGCGCGCTTTACTTTTACGTGCGCACATCAGTGCGAACAGACGCCACTCATCACCGATGGAGGACATCTCTTCCGCGGCCTCAGAGAGTTGTTCAGAAGCCAGGATCTCTGATGCCTCCTGCAGGAAGGCTGCATACATAAAGCGAAATCCACCACCCCCGGTGCCAATCTCCTCCTGCATGCGAACTATATGTCCCAGATAGAGATGAGCATAACGTTCTTCAGCATCCGCCAGCTTACGAATCTTTTTGGCAACCATGTGAATCCCTTTGGAACCGGCGATGGGTACCGGGCTTTTGGGGCCATTGATTTTGGCCGTAAATCGAATCGATTTGGGCAATACCGTCTCGAAATCTATCTCTGCCGGAACCTCTTCTGGATAGTAGAGTAACCCTTTGGGCGCCAGCGCACCTTTGGCAAACCGAGCCTTGCTCAAACTCTCCCTGTCAACGGTCACCAGATGGGAAAAAACCGGGTCACTGACCTGAAACTCCTGCGCTTCCCGGCCATACACCAACAGATTGTGGGCATTAAAGTGGAAACGCATATCCTCAGGAAAATAGGGGAGGAAAAAGACAGAGGTCTGCAACCCTACGATCCGCCCATCATCCAACAGTCGATCCAGCGCCTGCTCACCCTCGGCAGGTTTGCGGAATTTCTGGAAATTCATCTTCAGGCCACTGATACGCTTCGACAAGGCACGTATTATCATTCGTGGTGGTGTGCGATAGGCGATCAGCGGCAAACCATTGATTTTCACCAAAGGAATATAGGCATAGGTCAAACCACTGGCGAGGCCAAAGGCCATCGGTTCTGACACCGCCAAGCCATAGTGACGGAGCATGGCAGACATTACACCGGTTTCACAATGTGCCGCATGTCGGTGTTCGAAGGTTGTATTATTCTTATCAGTCATATTGTTCAGGCAGTTGGCTCAATGTCTTGCTATCAATACCCAGCACGTCAGCATAATTTGCCAGTTTTTGTGCAGAGAGCCGGGAGAAGCGCTGCGGGGAGAAATCCCGCTTAACCATCCATTGAAAACGCCCCACCGCCTGGGCCAACATCGCCAGATCCATTCTCTGGTGATACATATGAAATTCCAACGGAGAGGTAGTGCCCTGATTTGCGCGGGCATAGGCATCCTTAGTCAGGCGCTTGATCTCATCCAGAGCTTGACCCAGCACGATCTCTTCAACCTCCCACCCGCTGGTCTCCGAAGATTCAATCCGGCCAGCTTCCGATTCAGCGTAAATCACTTTGGTCTCACCGCCCAGCGAATCAGCCTTATCCTGGGGCACATCTTTTATCTTCATACCACACTCAGCAACATGAAAGAGCTGGAGAAACGGCCACTCTCAGGCACGAAACAGAGCAACCTGTCACCACTGCGCAATCGCCCGGATTTGAGGATCTCATCCAGCATGATGTAAATAGAGGCAGAACCGGTATTCCCCTTGCTGGTGAGGTTGGTAAACCACCGCTCCCTGGGAATCTCAAAGTTCAGTTCAACCAGCGCTTCGTAGACCTTTTCATCAAAATACATGGAGGATATATGGGGTAGAAAATAGTCTACCTGATCAGCCTGTAAGCCGGTCTTGGCGATCACCCGCTTCAGTGTCTCCTTGACGGCCATGGGTACAATATTTTCATTGAGCAGCTTAACATCCTGTTTGATACTCATGATCGAATGATCAATCAGCCCCTGCTGGCTATAGAGTTTCCAGCTCTTCAGACTGCCATCTTCGAACTTTTCAGCCCCTGAGTACATACAGGTCTCAAGCTCGTTGGCATAGGAGTAGATCTCTATCCAGTTTATTTCGAGCACTGGCTGTTGTGCACGCTGATTCGGTTCGCTTTCCAAACGAAAGGCCCCAGCCCCGTCGGAGAGCATCCAGCGTAGAAAATCTTTCTCAAAGGCTATCTCTGGTTTTTTCTCCAGACTTTCAACTTTATATTTTGATTCGCCTTCAAAATGGTTGGCACGTAATACCGGGGAGACCAGCTCGGAACCGGTCGAAACAGCCTGAGAGAACTCACCACTTTTAACTGCCAGATAGGCATACTTCAGTGCAGCTGCGCCACTCAGGCATATGCCGGAGGTGGAGATAACTTCACAGCAGGCATTACCCAGCTCACCATGAACCATCAGTCCATGGCCGGGCATGATTTGATCCGGTATCGAGGTTCCGGAAACCAGGCACTGCATCTGATCAAGCTCATCATCAGAAGCGAACAGGCCACGCACACAGGATGCAGTCATTTCTGCATTATTGTGGCTCATCTCACCACTCTCTGGATCGATGGCGTAGTAACGTTGTTTGATACCATTGCTGCGTAACACCAGGCGCTTGGCTCGGGACGGCTTGCCCCCCACCATACCCAGTACAGCTTCGATCTGGTCGTTTTCAACGGGTTGATTCGGCAGAAAAGCCGAAGTATTAGTGATATATGCCCTCATTTACTGCAACCGAATTCTTCCATGCGCTCATCTCCTGAACCAGAAGGCGCTTCAAAATAGTATTTGCTCTGTAGATGCTTTTGTTTCATAAGCGGCGCTAAAAGCACCTTCAATAACATACTGATTGGCACCACGGTTATGATCATCAGAATCAGAAATACCACATAGATTGCCAGAACCGGAACCCGCTTTGGATCCCCCTGTTTACCGATCGAACGTAAAAATTTACCCCAAACCTTAAAACTGCGGAAACCAACCTTTTCCGACTGAATCTGGCTCACATCCGCCTCAACAGCCTTCAATCCATATAGCATAGGGCCTTGATCCTTCTCTTTATCTTTTGCAAGTCCTGCCTCAATCGCTTTTCCGAAACGGCAACACGCTTCAATATCCTGGTTGGAAACACCCGCTGCGGGGAACCCCCAGAAAGCACCCTTTTTACCCGTCCACAACCATCGTGGGGTGGTCACAAAGGAGGCCAATAACGAACCTTGATCGGTCAATACCACATTATCAAGCAAACGGGCGCCACAGTCATCCAACATCGCCTTCATGGTCTCCTGAGCCCGGGTCCACATATTACGGCAGCCGATGATGGTAATCACAGGTTTACCCTTAAGCAGCTCTTTACCCTGTTCACTCTGCATAAAACTGGTGATTGGCAGTGCAGGCGCGAGAAACCAGACCTGATAGGCAATAATTACCAGATCAGCATCACTATGTGCTGCCAGGTCAGAGGGTTGAAGCTCTGGCGCATCCAAAGCCACACACTCTGGAAACACATCCAGAAATTTGAAAAATGGCCAGGGAAAAGGATAGGGCTCAACTGGCTGAAGGGTCTCTATGGAGACCTCCAAATCGGGGGAAGCAATCAGCGGCCGGGAAACAGACTCAATGATACTGGATAGCTGGCCGGTCTGAGAATATTGAATGACAAGTATTTTTTTCATATCTGGACAGGTATTAATCAGGCATTTCCACTTAACACATCCAAAGGAGGCGCAAGACACTTACTAACCGGCAGCATCTCCATATTTTTACCGGATAGCCTGACTATCTGAGCAAGAGACTCAGCATGATCAATTTTTAACCCGACAACTGAGTATGCCGAATCTATAGGGGTGCATTCGAATCACACCCGATTCCGCTTGCATGGTACTGTCTCGGTTCGCCCCAAATAAGGACATCAGGATACAGTCAATTATGTCAAACCATAGTGTCTGAAGCTTTCCAAAACATGATGATCACTGAGACAGGGCCAGTCTGCCTATGGATAGGAGTTCTGTCAATCGAGGAGGGATAGAGTAGAAGAGTCTGGTGCAGATCAAAAAAAAGACCACCGGGCGTTGATCGGCCCGGTGGTCTGGTCTGTTTATGCTCTACAACTTGCTCTTTATCGACCCCATCAGAGCAACAATATTTTCTGACATCGGGCCGACCCGCTGATACTCGCGCTCAGCCCCAGCGAGGTCGCCGCGTTTCTTTAACTCAGCAATGGTCTTTATCAGTTCGTGAAGCTCCTTGTGAGGCTTCTCTATCTCACGAATCTCACTGATATGTCCCAGATCAGTTCGACCATGCGCGTCATACCATTTACCAAAGCCACACTGGGTATGATCAAAGGCAACCCGTTCATCCAGAGCGCCCTTTCCATCCAGGAAACTACGCAGCTTTGTTTTCCAGCTCAGATGGGCGAGCATCGCCTGTTGCAGATGCTAGCCATGAGTATCACCGATATTGAACTGACCCAACAGGTGACTCAGCTTATCGACTTCATCAGACATCTCTGTGCTGGCCTGATAGCTCTTATCAGAGTCTTTATAGGTCTCATCCGCAATCTGGGTAATCTCGATAATATTGCGATTGATATCCTCAGCCACTGCACTCTGCTCTTCCGCTGCAGTGGCAATCTGTGCACTCATACCAGAAATTGAGTCGATAACCTGGTTAATCTCCTCAAGGGAGGCGTGTGCCCGTCCAGCCTGCTCCACGCTTTCCGCTGCCTGCTGTTGACTGGTCTCCATTACTGCAACCGTCTTATTCACCCCTGATTGCAGGCTCTCAATCATCTCCTGGATCTCTTCTGTAGAATCCTGGGTACGCTTGGCCAGTGTACGAACCTCATCTGCAACCACCGCGAAACCACGCCCCTGCTCTCCAGCCCGGGCTGCCTCGATGGCTGCATTCAGTGCCAGCAGATTGGTCTGATCAGCAATACCGCGTATGACATCCAACACAGAACCAATGCGTTCACTGTCCCCGGCCACATGCTGTACTGTCTCTACCGCCTTACCAACATCCGTTGCCAGGCGATCGATACTCTTGGTTACATCCATGACGACAGTACGCCCTGAATTTGCCTGCATATCTGCCTCTCGAGCCGCTTCTGCGGTCTGGGTGGTATTGTGCGCCACCTCATGTACAGTGGCTGACATCTGCGTCATGGCGGTAGCTACCTGGGTGGTCTGTTCATGCTGTTGACGAATTCCACTATTGGTATGCTCAGCCAGGTTAGCGAATTCACCGATCTGCACACTCAGGTTACCTGCAGAATTGGAGACACTTTTCACCATACCTTCAATCTTTTCAGCGAAGCGGTTATAGGCCTTGGAGAGACGGGAAACCTCATCTTCTCCACTTTCATCCATACGTACTGTCAGGTCACCATCAGCAGAGGCGATACCCTCCATTGCCTTAGCCGCGACACAGATGGGTTTAACCACGCCACCACTGATCACCCAAACCAGAAAACCGATTACGATCACAGAAACCAGGCCCAAGGCAAATAACATCCAGGTAAGACTGGAGATTGCATTTGCTGCTTCAGAGCGATCCTTGGCAACGACCAAAACACCAATGGGATCACCGGAATAGTTGTTGATATTCGCTGCATAGAAGGCTACTGGTTTGCTGTTAAGCTCACCTCGACCATAGTGACTTTCACCACCTAGAATCGCAGATAACTCATCTGAGGAGATCAGGTTATTACCTTCCATTGTGGAGGCGAATCGATCCATGGCGCCTTTGCGATCAATATAGAGCTCCAGATCCACATCATGATGCTTGGCATATTCATCGAAAAAAGCCTGACCAAACGACATGCCAAATTCAACCGTACCGATATGCTTGCCCTGATGACTTACAGGCACCAACCCTCTGATACCAAGACCGGCAACACCGACCTCTAACCCCTGGATTGGATTTTTCTCACGATTACCCTCTACTACGGTAAGGCGAAAACCAGATAGATCGTCGCCAAATTTTGCTGGTTTGTGTACCCGCAGAAAGGAAGTAGCAGGCGGTTCATGAAATTGGAACTGCCTAACCCCATACTCCTTCTTGAGCTTTGCGAAACCTGGTGCAAAGAGATCAGACAGGGCCTCCCTGTCCTTATTGCTAAAGGCCTCCTGAACATCGGGAATACCTGCCACCAAGGCGCTCATAGCCCGAGCCAATCGCCCCTCGGATTCAATTCCTGAAACTACATTTTCGAAGATTTCGCTGATTTCATTCTCTTCAGAGGTGCTGAGAATCCCCCCCATGAAGTTGAATGTTGTGAAAAGTGTAATGGCCAGAACAACCAATACAGCGAATACAGTCGCGTAGACAAAGCGAGCCGAAATGCCAATACTGCGTAACATTAGCTTTTCCTCAGAAAATGACGACTCCCTTCGTGCAAAATAGATTTTTCAACATTGGTAACGGCTAAATCAGTAAAATATTTAATAGAGTTTACAAAAAAACCCGCCTCCTGACGGAGGCGGGTTTACGGTATTGAACGTATCAGCTGTAGGGCTTTTACATCATGCCGCCCATACCACCCATGCCGCCCATGCCGCCCATATCTCCCATTGGAGGTCCAGCAGCATCGTCCTTAGGCTCATCAGCCACCATGCACTCGGTGGTAATCATCAGGCCAGCTACGGAAGAGGCATTCTGCAACGCAGAACGGGTAACCTTGGTAGGATCCAGAATACCCATATCCATCATGTCGCCGTAGGTGTCATTCGAGGCATTGAAACCGAAGTTACCTTCACCATTGCGAACTTTGTCCAGCACTACTGAAGGCTCACCACCAGCATTGCTGACGATTTGACGCAGAGGCTCTTCCATGGAACGACAGGCGATGGTAATACCGACATCCTGATCGTGATTTTCACCAGTCAGATCAGAGAGGGCCTGCAAAGAACGCACCAGAGCGACACCGCCACCTGGAACAACGCCCTCTTCAACTGCCGCACGAGTAGCATGCAGAGCGTCTTCGACACGAGCCTTCTTCTCTTTCATCTCAACTTCGGTAGCAGCACCGACCTTGATCACGGCAACACCACCGGCGAGCTTGGCTACACGCTCCTGCAGTTTTTCCCGATCATAGTCAGAAGAGGTCTCTTCAATCTGAGCACGGATCTGCTCGACTCGGGCCTTGATATCACCCTCAACACCAGCACCATCGATAACGGTGGTCTCTTCTTTGGTGATGGTTACTTTCTTAGCGCTACCCAGATCATCAAGAGTAGCTTTCTCCAGAGAAAGACCCACCTCTTCTGAGATTACAGTACCACCGGTGAGGATAGCGATATCCTGCAACATCGCCTTACGACGATCACCAAAGCCTGGGGCTTTGACAGCAGTAACCTTGACGATACCGCGCAGGTTATTGACCACCAGAGTAGCCAGCGCTTCGCCTTCCACATCTTCAGCGATGATCAGCAATGGCTTACCCGCTTTGGCAACACCTTCAAGCACTGGCAGCAATTCACGGATATTGGAGATCTTCTTGTCGTGCAGCAGGATAAAGGGTTCATCCAGCTCAGCCGCCTGACTCTGCTGATTGGTGACGAAGTAGGGAGAGAGGTAGCCACGGTCAAACTGCATACCTTCCACAACATCAAGCTCATTCTGCAGAGCAGAGCCTTCTTCGACGGTGATAACACCCTCTTTACCCACTTTCTGCATGGCTTCAGCAATGATGTCGCCCACATTGGTGTCAGAGTTGGCAGAGATGGTGCCTACCTGGGCGATCTCTTTATCGTCTGAACAAGGACGGGAGATGTTTTTCAGCTCCTCAACTGCGGTGATCACTGCTTTATCGATGCCCCGCTTGAGATCCATCGGGTTCATTCCCGCAGCGACGGCTTTTAGACCCTCGCGAACCATGGCCTGAGCCAGCACGGTAGCAGTGGTGGTGCCGTCGCCAGCAACATCAGAAGTCTGGGAAGAGACCTCTTTAACCATCTGCGCACCCATGTTTTCAAACTTGTCGGCAAGCTCGATCTCTTTGGCTACTGAAACACCGTCTTTGGTTACGGTTGGCGCACCGAAGCTCTTCTCCAGAACTACGTTACGACCTTTAGGGCCGAGGGTTACCTTAACCGCATTGGCCAGGATGTTGACGCCTTTCATCATACGTTGGCGGGCATCATCACCAAATTGTACTTCTTTTGCACTCATGTCTTAATTTCCTTGGAAAATGTTGAGATTCGTCATCAGGCTAAGCCTGCAGGGATATCGCTGCTGAGCGATCAGCCCTCGATCACACCCATGATGTCTTCTTCGCGCATGACCAGAACTTCCTCGCCACCCACTTTCACTTCGGTACCGGAGTACTTGCCAAACAAGATCTTATCTCCAACTTTGACATCCAGAGGGCGGGCTTCACCGCTATCGGTGATTTTGCCGTTGCCTACTGCCATCACTTCACCCTGAATGGGTTTCTCAGTGGCAGCATCTGGGAGTACGATGCCTCCAGGACTGGTGCGCTCTTCTTCCATACGACGAACGATTACGCGATCGTGCAGCGGACGAATATTCATCGACTGTTCTCCTAACTATATTTGGTGTTTTAATTCGAATGTTTTACGTGGTTAGCAGGCAATGTTGTTAGCACTCGCCTTTACTGAGTGCTAATAATAGTGGCAAATATCCGAGAGTCAAGACCATAGCGCGAGATTTTCACTATCAGACTCCAGCTCTGACTCACCCTGCCGCCATTCTGTGTGATAATAAGGTTACAAGCTTGTCTAGAGCCGCAAAGCAGAGCCGACATACTGGGGTGGCTCCGGATGCAACATACTCAATAGCGAGGCATATTCAGTAACCACATAGGGGAGGCAAGATTTGAGCACGCCTGAGTGAGTTTCCTCATTTAGAACCGCTTATCCATCTGTCTATCAGTTTAATAATCCAATAGCTCATTTTGCCGCTATATTAATAGCAGCCAATAAGCCTTACTCCGGGAGATCGCCATGGCAGAAGCAAAGCCAGAGAAAAAAGAGAAAAAGCAGAAAAGTGAAAAGCCAAAGAAGATCGACAACAAGGTCTACGAAAAGGAGCTTTTCAAACTCCAATTGGAACTGGTCAAGCTACAGGAGTGGATCAAGCACGAAGGTTTGAAAGTAGTCGTCCTTTTTGAGGGGCGGGATGCTGCCGGCAAGGGTGGCGTAATCAAACGTATCAATCAACACCTCAATCCACGCATCTGTCGGGTTGTTGCCCTACCAGCCCCCACAGAACGGGAAAAGACTCAGTGGTACTTCCAGCGCTATGTGCCCCACCTGCCTGCAGCGGGTGAAATGGTGCTGTTGGACCGCAGTTGGTATAACCGTGCAGGGGTTGAAAAGGTGATGGGCTTTTGTACCGATGACGAGTACCAGGAGTTTATGCGCTCCTGCCCAGAATTTGAGCGTATGCTGGTTCGCTCAGGCATCATACTCATTAAATATTGGTTTTCAGTTTCAGATGAAGAGCAGGAACGCCGCTTCCAAAGTCGCATGGAAGAGCCTCACAAACGCTGGAAACTGAGCCCTATGGATCTGGAATCACGCTCCCGCTGGCTTGAGTATTCCAGAGCCAAAGATGAGATGTTTGCCCATACAGATATAAAACAGGCCCCTTGGTATGTGGTTCATTCAGATATCAAAAAGCATGCAAGACTGAACTGCATAGCACACCTCCTGAGCCAGATACCCTATAAGGATCTGACCCCTGAGCCTATTGAACTACCCCAAAGAACAGAAAACACCGGCTATGTAAGACCCCCCATCACTGACCAAACATTTGTCCCGGATGTCTATCCTTGATCGAGTGGACCGCGGGGTAAATCAGGTAACGCTCAGACAATCTGTAAGGTGGGGCTACTCCCCACCACTATCCGCGAGTAAAAGGGGATCGCCGGTTCAATCATCATCCCGGCGATACTCTCCTTCTATGACCCGCCTATTCTGATCAGACCCCGAATCATCACGAGGCGATTGCATCGGCCGCATGACTCCACTACTCTGTAAACCTACAGTCAGCAGCCAGCGCCTGATCCAGGGAATGAGAAAGATAAAGCCAACGATATCGGTAATAAAGCCAGGCAGCAGCAACAGAAAGCCGCAAACCAGCAATACCGCACCCTCCATCATATCAATCGCGGGCACCTCGCCTCGATTCATGGCATCTTGCACCCGACCAAAGGTTGAAAGTCCCTGGGCACGTACCATCCACCCGCCTAATGCGGCCGTAAACAGAGTTAGAAACAGGGTAGAGAAAACACCTATCTGAGCACCTACTTTAATGAGAAAATAGAGCTCGACGAGTGGTGTACCGACGAATAACAACAGAATTAAGAGTATGGGATTCATAGCTGAAAGCTTACGCTGCGGGAATATGACACACAAGTGAGAGTGACTTTCACACTCACTTTATATATATAACCAAGTAATTTATCTTTTTAACATCAGGTTTATAACCTACTGGACTCATAGGGGAGAAGAATGAGAATGCATATCCAGAGCAAGATATTTAGTTCTTTCAAAACAGCAACCTGGATCACTGTCGCCGCAGTAATTGGACTCAGTGGCTGTGGTGGCAGCATGCCCACCTTAGGCGGCTCATCAGGTAATACCGTCACCGGTGCTGCCGGTGGTGAAACTTCTGCGGGAGAAAACAGCGCACTTGAAAGTTGTGAAGAGACCCTCGGCACATTGTCTGTTGTAGAGGACCAGGCCGCACCCTGGTGGCATACCTATAGAAGGCGTTACCCAACTCTAGGTACCACCGTACCGGTGTTGCGCATGATGATTCAACAGTCCAACTGCTTCGTGGTGGTCGAACGTGGCAAGGCGATGAACAACATGATGCAGGAACGGGCGCTTATGCAATCCGGTGAGATGCGCCAGGGCAGCAACTTCGGCAAAGGCCAGATGGTAGCAGCTGACTACACCATGAACCCCAGCATCCAATTCTCTGAGAAAGGCACTGGTGGCCTCGGCGCCACTGTCGGAGGCTTGCTTGGAAACTACCGACTCGGCAGGCTTGCAGGCGGTTTAAAATCCAATGAAGCCGCCACCACGCTACTGCTGATCGACAATCGTTCCGGGGTGCAGGTTTCCTCATCGGTAGGTAACGCCAAAAATTTCGACTTCAGCCTGTTTGGCGGCTTCTTCGGCGGTGGCAGATGGGGCAGTGTCGGTGGATTTACCGATACACCTGAAGGAAAAGTCGTCACTGCAGCTTTTGCCGACTCCTACAATCAGATGGTCAAAGCGTTGCGCAACTATAAAGCCCAGAAGGTTAAAGGTGGCCTGGGTAAAGGTGGCCGATTGAAAGTCAGTGACTAAGCTGTAATCAAAAACCGATCAGACTAGCGGCCGGTTTACCGGCCGCTTCTGTTTACAGCCCAGAAACAGGAAAAAACATCAATCAAGACACTACAAAGCCGATAGTCGATCAAGATATTTCGACCCTGCAGCTGGGTTAATTACATAGAAATCACCCTCCAGAATCATCTAACAGCTCCCTGAATAGAGCATTTTCCATATATAAATTATGGTTTTATCATCATAAAAGTGGCTCCCGAAAGCCTATACAGATCACCAGTTCAAACTTTGCTTGCTGAACCCGGATAGTGTATTTTTCGCGGATGCCTACACCACTCCTCCTGATACTCTGCACCGCCCCCGACCGCGGGACAGCCGAGCGTCTTGCAGGAACACTGGTAGAACAGGGGTTAGTCGCCTGTGTCAATTTATCTGCGCCGATCACTTCAATCTATAAGTGGCAGGGTAAAACCGAACAGTCTGACGAAATCCAGTTATTCATAAAAACAACAAAAGATCGCTACCAGGCATGTGAGTCGGCACTCCGGGCGGAACATCCCTATGAACTTCCGGAAATCATCGCAGTCCCTGTAGAGCAGGGGCTGGATGACTATATAACCTGGGTGGAAAGATGCACAAACCAAACAAATTAATTGCCCTGCTGTTGCTGCTAACAGGGCTGGCAGGCACAACTCTGGCTGAGTGGAATGAAGATGACCTGCTGATGCCGGATCAGGCTTTCCAGATATCTGCAGAGAGCCTCACGCCGGACTCACTCAGAGTCGAATGGCTTATTGCTGATGACTACTACATGTATCGGGATAAGATCTCTTTTGATACAGAATCCATCGGCATCGAATTGGGCGAAGCCAGCCTCTCCAAGGCAAAAATCAAACAGGACGAATTCTTTGGGGAAGTGGCGATCTATCGCAATAAAGCCGTTGCTGAGATTCCGATCAAACGCATCCAGGGCGCCCCGGAAACCCTGCTTCTGAAAGCCCGCTCTCAGGGCTGCGCCGATCAGGGCATCTGCTTTCCTCCTCATATGCAGGAGGTCCGACTGGCGCTGCTGCCGATAGCAGAGGATGCTGCCGCTGCCGAGACCAATGACCCACTCGCCTTGCTTGGAGATAGTGACCCTGCTCCCTTGTTCGACAATAGCGAAGAGGATGAATTGCTCGAACCCGATGAAGCCTACAAACTTACCGCTTCAGTCGAAGATGGCACACATATACGACTCTACTGGTCCATTGCAGACGGTACCTATCTCTATCAGGATAAGATAAGACTCTCCCTGAAGCAGAATGAGACAGCGCTGCTCGGGCAGATCGATCTACCAGAAGCAGAGATCAAACAAGACTCTATCCGACCGGACGGCTCCTTCGGGGATGTCGCGGTCTACCACAACGAAGTTGACTTGACTGTGCCATTGGTGCGAAGCAGCGTCGATGCTGGAGAGATCGTAGTTGAAGCCAACTATCAGGGATGCGCCGAGATCGGAGTCTGCTACCCACCAATCAGCAAGCAGTTCACACTCAGTCTGCCTGGTATATCAGTGGCCCAGGCTGAAGCGTCAACCACTGCCCTGAGCAGTAGATCATCCTCAACAACCCAGGCACCAGCCCAATCGGAAACCGATGAGATCACCAATACCCTGAAAGGAAACTCCACGCTGGTGATTGTTGGCGTATTTTTCCTGCTTGGACTGGGTTTGGCGTTCACCCCCTGCATCTTTCCAATGATCCCAATCCTATCGGGCATCATCGCAGGTCATGGTGATCAGATCACAACTAAAAAGGCATTTACACTGTCACTGGTCTATGTCCTCTCAATGGCAGTGACATATACTTTTGCCGGGGTTCTGGCCGGACTGTTTGGAGAGAATCTTCAGGCCTATTTTCAGAATCCCTGGATTCTTTCCAGCTTCGCCCTGGTATTTGTACTACTCGCACTCTCGATGTTTGGATTTTACGATCTGCAACTGCCCAGCAGCCTGCAGAGCAGGCTCACCGAAGTGAGCAATAAACAGCAGGGGGGATCCCTGGTTGGTGTGGCCATTATGGGTTTCCTGTCCGCCCTGATCGTCGGCCCCTGCGTCGCCCCACCCCTGGCAGGCGCCTTGATCTATATTGGACAGACAGGCGATGCCTTGCTCGGTGGTCTGGCGCTGTTTGCCCTGAGCATGGGTATGGGCGCACCGGTGATTGCCATCGGCACATCTGCCGGGAAACTCCTACCCAGAGCCGGAGGCTGGATGGATGCAGTGAAGGCGGTATTCGGCGTTGCCCTGCTGGGCGTTGCCATCGTTATGCTGGAACGCATAATTATTGCAGAAATAGCAATGGTGCTTTGGGGCCTTCTTCTGATCATCTCCGCGATCTATATGGGCGCCTTGCGTAACCTGGAAATTGAAGCCAGCGGGTGGCAGAAACTCTGGAAAGGCGTGGGCTTCGTGTTTCTCGTCTACGGTACTTTGATGCTTGTCGGCGCAGCTGCAGGTGGCAAGGATACGGTGCAACCCTTGAGGGGCATTGTGATGGCTGGCGGCTCGGGATCAGCCCATCAGGAACTGACCTTCAAACGAATCAAGAGTCTCGAAGATCTTCAACGGGAGGTTGATTCTGCTTCTGCAGCAGGCAAACCGGTGATGCTCGATTTCTATGCGGATTGGTGTGTCTCATGCAAGGAGATGGAAAAATATACATTCAGTGATTCAGATGTGATTAGCGCGCTCTCGAATACAGTTCTACTGCAAGCGGATGTGACTGCAAACGACGATACGGACAAAGCTTTGCTGCAAGAACATTTCGGTCTGCCAGGCCCACCGGCAATCATCTTTTACGGGGCGGATGGCCAAGAGCGCAAAGCCTTCCGTGTCGTGGGTTTCAAGCCAGCGGACGAGTTTGCAGAGCATGTGCAAAGGGCCATTCAATAGCGTAAAAAACCTGCACCTTATTGGTGCAGGATCTCCCTGAAAAGCCGAAATATCTCATTTATACACTGACAAACTGTAACGATCTTGATAAGTTCTGCATTGAAACTGGACAAAACCGCGCTTATCTTGCAAAATTAGTCGAATCTTATTCAAACACCGCCGAATCACTTCCCATGCACAGAAATTGGGAATAAAAAGAGCGGTTTACTTCGCAACTCATTGTCCGGGACAGCAGAATTATGGCGACCATTCTGATACTCAATGGCCCCAATCTGAATCTACTTGGCGTTCGTGAACCCAATCACTACGGTCATGAGTCTTTGAATGAGATAAGCCAACACCTGGAGTCCATAGCCAAATCGTTAGGCCATGAGATCGACTTCCGTCAAAGCAATGCTGAGCATGAGTTACTGACCTGGATACATCAGGCTTACGAGAATGAGGTGGCTTTCATTATCATCAATCCAGCCGCCTTCACCCATACCAGTATTGCCTTACGGGACGCCCTTCTGGGAACAGGCATACCCTATATCGAAGTTCATCTCTCAAATGTACACGCCAGAGAGGAGTTCCGCAGACACTCCTATTTTTCTGACAAAGCCGAAGGTGTCATCGTCGGCCTGGGCGCTCAGGGATATGAACTTGCATTGCAAGCCGCTGCTACGCGGCTCAACAAATAAACAATCTAGAGACAGAACATCATGGATATTCGCAAAGTAAAAAAATTAATTGAATTGCTTGAGGAGTCGGATGTTGCGGAGATTGAAATCCACGAGGGTGAGGAGTCGGTCAGAATCAGCCGCAACAACTCCATACCCATGACAATGGCGGCACCTGCAGTTGCCCCTGTTGCTGCGCCTCAACAAGCTCAATCTCCCTTGCCCGCCGCTTCAGCTCCACCAGTAGAAGAGAGTGCTGCAGAGATCCAGGGACATGCGGTACGCTCGCCAATGGTAGGCACCTTCTACCGCTCACCTTCACCAGGCAGTAAGCCTTTTGTTGAAGAGGGTCAGCAGGTTGCTGTGGGTGACACCCTATGCATCATCGAAGCGATGAAGATTCTGAATCAGATTGAATCAGACAAAGCGGGAACAGTAAGGAAAATACTGCTCGATAACGGCCAGCCGGTGGAATATAACGAACCCCTTTACATCATTGATTGAGTGAAACCATGATAGACAAGATTGTAATCGCCAATCGTGGTGAAATTGCACTTCGCATTCTACGAGCCTGTAAAGAGCTGGGTATCAAGACTGTTGCCGTTCATTCCGAAGCTGACCGGGACCTCAAGCACGTACTGCTTGCTGATGAATCAGTCTGCATAGGACCCGCACCTTCCAGTGAAAGTTACCTCAATGTGCCTGCAATAATCAGCGCCGCCGAAGTAACAGACTCAGTTGCAATCCATCCTGGATATGGCTTCCTCTCCGAGAATGCAGATTTTGCAGAGCGGGTTGAGAACAGCGGCTTCATCTTCATCGGCCCCAAAGCTGAGACTATTCGTGTCATGGGCGATAAAGTCGCAGCCATCGATGCCATGATAGAAGCCAAGGTACCAACAGTACCCGGCTCCAATGGCCCACTGGACAGCAACTCCAAGCGCACCAGAGAACTGGCAAATGATATAGGCTACCCGGTCATCATAAAAGCGGCTGGTGGTGGTGGTGGACGCGGCATGCGTGTCGTGCACAGTGAAGCCACCCTGCTGAATGCCGTAGCAATGACCAAGGCTGAAGCTGATGCTGCATTTGGCAATGCGACAGTCTATATGGAGAAGTTTCTTGAAAATCCACGCCATGTAGAGTTCCAGGTACTATCTGATACTCACGGAAACGCCATTCATCTGGGTGAGCGTGATTGCTCGATGCAGCGCCGTCACCAAAAGGTGGTCGAGGAGGCACCAGCCCCTGGTATCACCGAACAGCAACGCAGGGATGTCGGCGAACGCTGTGCAGAGGCGTGCCGCCAGATTGGCTATCGCGGAGCAGGCACTTTCGAATTTCTCTACGAGGATGGCGAATTCTACTTCATCGAAATGAATACCCGTGTTCAGGTTGAGCATCCTGTCACTGAGCTGATTACCGGCGTCGATATCGTTAAAGAACAGATACTCATCGCTGCAGGTGAGCCTTTGCGATTCAAGCAGAGCGACATCAAACTCGAAGGTCATGCTGTTGAGTGTCGTATCAACGCGGAAGATCCTGTTAATTTCATGCCCAGCCCTGGCACCATTACCCAACTGCACACACCAGGCGGCCCAGGTATTCGGGTCGATACGCATATCTATAACGGATATAAGGTTCCACCCTACTACGATTCGATGATCGGCAAACTGATTGCCCATGGTGAGGATCGTGCGTCTGCTATTGCACGTATGCGTATTGCACTTCATGAGATGGTGATCAGTGGTATCAAAACCAATATACCCCTGCACCTCGACATCATGAAAGACAGCGCATTCAATGCTGGTGGTGCCAACATCCACTATTTGGAAAAAAAGCTGGGGTTATAATCCTGGTCAGTAAACAATCATGTCCTGGCTTCAACTCTCACTTGATACCGATGAGGATCAAGCACCAATCCTTGAATTGGTCTTTGAAAACCTTGGCGCTCTCTCAGTCACCCTGGGCGATGCAGGAGACCAACCACTTCTGGAGATTCCGCCAGAGACAGAGCAGCTATGGCAGCATACCCGGGTAACAGCGCTTTTCGAGGGTGAACAGGACCAGCAACAACTGCAACTCGCGCTGACTGAGGCACTCAGTGAACCACTTGTAAGGCGGCTTCACTGGGAACGGATTGAAGACCGTATTTGGGAACGGGTCTGGCTGGAGCACTTCAAACCCATGTCTTTCGGTCAACGCTTATGGGTCTGTCCAGTAGGGGAGACCATTAAACAACCCGATAGCATAGTCATTCAATTGGATCCCGGGCTGGCATTTGGCACAGGAACCCATCCCACTACTGCACTCTGTCTTGAATGGCTGGATGGCCAGCCACTTAATGGCAAGAGAGTCATTGATTATGGTTGTGGATCGGGAATTCTCGCCATCGCCGCACTTAAATTAGGCGCTGCTTCGGTGATAGCCATCGATCACGACCATCAGGCACTTCAGGCCAGTCAGGATAATGCAGAGAAAAATGGGGTTGCTGAACGATTGTCCACCTTTCTGCCTGAAGAGGCACCAAAACTAAGTGCCGATTACCTGGTAGCCAATATTCTTGCTGGCCCCCTGATAGAGCTTGCATCGCATTTGGCTGAATGCATCAATTCAGGTGGAGAGTTTGCCCTTTCGGGAATCCTTGCTGAACAGGCGGATGAAGTTGGCAATCACTATCAGGCTTTTGCTGAGCTCTCACCTGTCAAACAACGAGAGGAGTGGATCCTGATCAGCGGTACTAAGCACTAAAAGGCCCCGCTAATAAATAATTCCTAGGGACAAAAGAGGTTAAGACTTGCCTAGGATTTTAGTACAGTCTAACGTAGGCTTAACAGGCCCTAAGTAACTGACCGATATTCAACACATGTTTACCCAGTGTCCACACTGCTTAACTCTGTTCCGCATCAACTCGGAGCAACTCAAGGCCGCCGAGGGTCAGGTCAGATGCTGTCAGTGCAACCAGATCTTCAATGCATTGGAGACCCTTCAAGAAACTCCGAAACCATTCAGCAATCAAGAAGAGATAGTGGATGTCGCGACAGATGAAGAGCGTGTCTCAGATGATCAACTCCTCTACTACCCACCCCAACAACATGATCATGACTCAGCACTGATCAATGACAGTGAAGTTGAGAGGTCACTTGATGATCTAGCAGATGACTCATCCCCTGTTCCTCCATTTTCAGATGATTCAAATTTGGAGAGCGACGAACCAGGCTTACTGGAAGAGAGTAGCAACCCGTATCTCTATGAAGTGAATGATGGTCTGGAGACAGAGCCTGACTACTTCGCCTCCGGCTCAGAATCCCAAATGTCTGAATTACTGGACAAGGACTCGGCTTCATTACTCCTCGACAGTGAACACCCGAATTCCAGCCTTGCTGAGATTATCGAGCTGGACATCCCCGAGTCTCATCATAAATATGAAGCGTCATCGGATAGCCTGATCAATGATAGCAGTGAACTTGAAGCTGAACGTCAAGGCGATACGGATAGCAGTGAGTTGGCAGAGGAAGAGCCGCCAATTGAGTCGGTGGAAGAGGAGCTCCGAAACATCGAGGATCAAATTGAGAAGGAGTTACCCTTCACTTTTGAAGCTCAGGATGATGAGGAAGCAGATTCAAACGGCGCCTCCATCTTCTGGACCATCGGATCATTGCTATTGTTGATACCGCTATGCGGGCAGATGGCATGGCAGTATCGGGATAACCTGATACATCATGAAACAGGCAGACAACTATTGGATGTTGTTTGCACTGTTGCCGGCTGCACCACACCGCAGCGAAAAGACAGAAGTAAGATACTGGTTACCGAGCGCTCGTTAAGCGCTCACCCTGAAAAAGAGAATACGCTTTCCATGCGTCTTGAGATAGTCAATACCGCACCGTTTCAACAACCCTTTCCTAAACTTCAACTAAGCCTGTTCAACGATATGGGGGCACTCATCGCGCGTCGAACTTTTAGCACGTCTCAATATCGCCCAGCATATACCGGAACAGATGAGTTGATGCCCAAACTGAAACCGATCCAAATCGATCTTGAACTGGTCGATCCCGGCAAAGAGGTCACTGGTTTTAAATTTGAGTTTCTTTAAATTCGATTGACTCATAACCTCCATTAGTACTTGACCATTTTATTAACCCGGCAACTGAATATGTCGTCGGCTTGTAATAAATAAGACAACCCTAAACTTTCACCAACCCTGGTTTGAATTAAAAACGACATCACAATCAGGGAATTTACTTCTCAAAAAAGTTTACATTTTAAATGTATATTCATTTTCATCCTCTTCAGCCTATATATCTAAAGGAGATTGAATAGCTTACTCAACACCCTTCCAGCCGATTCACAAGTTTCATCTCTTTCGAACCCCTGCACTGGATCAATTCAACTCGATTTTGCCTTTGCTTCCACCCCGATTTACGGGTAGTATCCCAACCCCTCCTTATCCTGTGAAAAGCCCTCTAAGAGGGGCGATTTAAATGCGCATTGGGCCCTATAAAATTGCAAATAATCTGTTCTTAGCGCCGATGGCAGGCGTAACGGACAGGCCGTTCAGACAACTATGCAGAAGTCTGGGTGCAGGTGTTGCCGTGTCAGAGATGATCTCTGCCGATGCGTCCTTATGGGGTACTAAAAAAAGCGTAAGGAGACTAGACCACGAAGGTGAGGATGCACCAATCAGCGTACAGATTTTAGGCTCTGATCCTGAGATGATGGCTCGGGCCGCCTGCGCCAATGTAGAGATGGGCGCCCAGATCATCGACATCAATATGGGTTGTCCAGCAAAAAAAGTATGTAAACGTGCCGCCGGCTCTGCACTGCTTGAGGATGAACCACTGGTCGCTGAAATACTAAAAGCGACTGTTGATGCTGTGGATGTCCCGGTCACCCTTAAAATACGTACCGGCAGTGATCCACAAAACAGAAATGGTCTACGAATTGCCGAGATAGCCGAAGATGCTGGCATCCAGGCATTGAGCATTCATGGCCGTACTCGAGCCTGCAAATTTTCAGGTCATGCCGAGTATGAGACCATTAGACAGATTAAACAGATGATAACCATACCGGTTATTGCAAATGGAGATATTGATTCCCCGCATAAGGCTGCGGAGGTATTTGAAAGAACAGGCGCTGACGCCCTAATGATTGGCCGCGCTGCGCAAGGACGCCCCTGGATCTTTAACGAGATCGACAACTATTTAAAAACCGGCAGGCTATTGCCTGAACCGGAACTCGAATGGGTTGCTGGCATCCTTACCAAACATGTCCAGCAGTTGCATCTATTTTATGGGGAGTACCTTGGCGTTCGCATTGCCCGCAAACATATCGCCTGGTACAGCAAAGGGCGCCCTGAAGGCGCCGTTTTCAGGAACAAAATAAACTATTCAGAATCACCTGCAGAGCAAATGCAGGCAATTCAGGAATATTTTGAGTTCCTGTATAACAAAAGGGACCTGGCAGCATGATGATTGAAGCGGCTCTACCTGACCAACAAAGCGAAGAGTATCTGACAGTTACTCACAGCAAAAAATCTGAACCCTTGCGACAGTGTGTCAGCGACGCCATGCAGCGCTACTTTAGTAATTTAGACGGACATGGTGCCAACAATCTTTATCGGTTGGTAATGAATGAGGTTGAAGCGCCACTACTTGAAAGTGTCATGAAGCATACCGGCGGGAATCAGACACAAGCTGCCACCATCCTGGGCATCAGTCGCAGCACCTTGCGCAAGAAACTTTCCCAGTACGACCTTGATTGAACTTCAGAATCATCTTATGTGAATTAAGCGGCTATATCTGACTACTTTGCAGATCAGGCCAAAACGATCATTTACGTCATATCAAATCATTGAAGCATCCGACAGATTTAATTGTAGATTCCCTTCATAGTGATTTTTTTTAACGTGACCAAACAATATTTCTAAATAACAACCAACGGTATCACTCATGGCATCGATAAAACGCGCACTGATCAGTGTCTCAGACAAGACGGGGATTGTTGAATTCGCCCGCAATCTGGCAGAAAAAAATGTGGAAATACTCTCCACTGGAGGCACCGCAAAACTACTTACCCAAAATGATGTGCCTGTTATCGAGGTATCAGAATATACAGGCTACCCGGAAATGATGGATGGCAGAGTCAAGACTCTACATCCAAAAATCCATGGCGGAATCCTTGGTCGCCGTGGTACCGATGATGGCGTAATGAAGGAGAACGGCATTGGTCAGATCGATCTGATCGTGGTTAACCTCTATCCATTTGAAGAGACTGTGGCAAAACCGGATTGCGATCTGCCCACCGCGATTGAAAATATCGACATCGGCGGCCCAACCATGCTCAGAGCGGCGGCAAAGAATCATAAAGATGTCACTGTCGTTGTAGATGCATCTGACTACCAGAGAATCAACGACGAAATGGCGGCTAATGACAATCAGGTAGGTGACTCCACCCGCTTTGACCTGGCAGTCAAAACCTTTGAACACACCGCTCGCTATGATGGTGCAATCGCCAACTATCTTGGTGCCAGAACTGAGGGTGAGGTGATTGATTTTCCTCGTACGCTATCGTTACAGTTCAAACAGAGTCAAACCATGCGCTATGGTGAAAATCCCCACCAGAAAGCCGCTTTCTTTGTTGAACACAATATTGAGGAAGCGAGTGTTGCCACAGCTACTCAACTACAAGGCAAAGCACTCTCATATAACAACATCGGCGATACCGATGCAGCTTTGGAGTGTGTTAAGAGCTTTGATGAAGGCCCGGCCTGCGTCATCGTCAAGCATGCCAATCCCTGCGGTGTCGCCTATGGTAAAAATCTGCTTGAGGCCTATGACCGCGCCTATAGCACCGATCCTGAATCGGCCTTTGGCGGAATTATCGCCTTCAATGGTGAATTGGATGGGGATACAGCAAAAGCCATTGTTGAGCGGCAATTCGTAGAAGTGATTATTGCCCCCAAGGTCTCTGCTGCTGCAGTCGAAGCGGTAAGCAGTAAAAAGAACGTTCGCCTACTGGCCTGTGGTGAGTGGCTCAGCGAATCTGTGCATCGTACTGAGTACAAACGTGTCAACGGCGGCTTACTGGTTCAAGATGCCGATCTGCAATTGACACAAGAGATTAAGATTGTCACTAAAAGACAGCCTACTGAACAAGAGATGCAAGATCTTCTGTTTACCTGGAGAGTCGCTAAATATGTCAAGTCCAACGCAATTGTCTATGGCCGTGACGGCATGACCATTGGCGTGGGCGCAGGACAGATGAGCCGGGTTAACTCTGCACGCATCGCAGCAATAAAAGCAGAACATGCCAAGCTGGAAGTCAAAGGCTCGGTGATGGCATCTGATGCCTTCTTTCCTTTCCGCGATGGTATAGACAATGCTGCCGAAGCTGGCATTGTCGCAGTCATTCAACCCGGTGGCTCTATGCGTGATGACGAAGCCATCGCTGCAGCTGACGAGCACAACATGGCGATGGTATTCACTGGCATGCGTCATTTCCGTCACTGATGAATATACTGGTAATCGGTTCGGGCGGCCGAGAACACGCCCTTGCTTGGAAAGCTGCACAATCTCCCCTGGCAGAGAAGGTGTTTGTAGCCCCAGGTAATGCTGGTACTGCGCTGGAAGATAAACTTGAGAATGTAGAGATTGGCGTAGAGGCCCTTGACCAACTGGTGGACTTTGCCAGGCAGAATCAAGTTGGCCTGACCATCGTAGGGCCTGAAGTACCCCTCGTAATGGGTATAGTCGACGCCTTCCAGAAGGCCGGCTTGCGCTGTTTTGGACCCTCACAGGGCGCTGCTCAGCTTGAAGGCTCAAAATCTTTTACCAAGGATTTCCTCGCTCGCCATAAAATCCCCACTGCTGACTATCAGACCTTTACTGAGATAGATCCCGCTTTGGATTATCTACATCAATGTGGCGCACCCATTGTAATCAAAGCCGACGGTCTGGCTGCAGGTAAAGGGGTCATCGTCGCCATGGAGATGGAGACCGCCGAGTCTGCAGTACGTGACATGCTTGCCGGCAACGCTTTTGGGGAAGCTGGCCATCGGGTGGTTATTGAGGAGTACCTCGAGGGCGAGGAGGCAAGCTTTATTGTCATGGCTGATGGCACACATGTCCTGCCCATGGCCACCAGCCAGGACCATAAGCGAATCGGTGATGGTGATACGGGCCTCAATACCGGTGGTATGGGTGCCTACTCACCTGCGCCGGTAGTTACCGATAGCGTTGAGAAGCGCATTATGGATGAGGTCATCTATCCAACCATCAAGGGTATGGCGGATGAAGGGTTACCCTATACCGGCTTTCTGTACGCCGGCCTGATGATCACTGCCGATGGCACCCCTAAAGTGATTGAATTCAACTGTCGCTTTGGAGATCCGGAAACACAACCCATTATGTTGCGCATGCGTTCTGACCTGGTCAAACACTGTCTCGCCGCTCTGCAAGGAGAGCTGGATCAGGAAACAACTGTCTGGGATCCCCGTGCATCGGTTGGCATCGTCCTGGCGGCAGGAGGTTATCCAGGAAGCTACGACAAAGGCCTAACCATTACCGGACTGTCTGAATCGTCATCAAGTGATCAGAAAGTGTTTCACGCAGGCACTCGCCTGGATGGTGATAAAGTTCTGACTGCAGGTGGGCGAGTGCTCTGTGCCACGGCTCTGGGAGAGAGTGTTACCCAAGCCCAGGAGGACGCCTATCGGCTCACCCGTACAATTCAATGGCAGGATATCTACTTCCGCTCTGATATAGCCTACCGGGCCATTGCCCGGGAAAAGGCTGCTGATGGCGGTTGAAAAACCCAGTCGGAAACACTCTACTCATCGCACCCTGTTTCGGGGTGCCTTGGGTGTCTCAATAGCAGTCATCAGTTATCTGGCTTTCACCCCTTTGGATCTACCGGGTGTCAGCAGCCTGAATGACAAAGTCTCTCACATAATCGCTTTTTTCTGCCTTGCTTTTCTGGCGGACTTTTCCTGGCCTGAATCCCCTTGGAATCAGTTAAAGTTTTTTTTACTTCTGGGTTACGGTCTCGCCATTGAGGTGGTGCAGGCCTTTCTCCCCCATCGCCTCTTTTCTCTCTTTGACCTGTCAGCAGACGCCTTTGGGCTAATTCTCTACACTCTACTTCTTCCTTGGTTTATGCGACATAAGTTGCTTAAATCACTCAGATAACAAACGGCTTAAATAAAACACTCGCACAATCTTTCACACTTACCCACAGCAACCCCAAAAACCAATATAATTCTTATAGGGATTGGTATATTCATTGAGAGATCTCGAAATCAGTCAATAAATCCACACAACAAGCAGGCAGTTATGAGCAGCGACGTTAAACACAGTGCTTTTAAATATGACTACCTGGGCTCTGATCCTAAGGCAATTCAGAGGTCAGTCTCCAACCATTTGGTCTACACCATCGGCAAGGATCCATTCACAGCAACAGATCACGATTGGATGATGGCATTCAGTCATGTGGTTCGGGATCGCTTGATCGAACGCTGGATGGAGACACAACGTAACTACTACAAACACGATGCCAAGCGTGTCTACTATCTCTCGATGGAGTTCTTGATCGGTCGCAGCCTGATCAACAGCCTGTTGAATATGGATATTTACGATGCGTGCGGCCAGGCGCTGCACAAACTGGGCATCGAACTTGAACAGCTGCGAAACCTGGAACACGACGCAGCCCTTGGTAACGGAGGCCTGGGAAGACTTGCTGCCTGTTTTCTCGATTCCATGGCGAGCCTGAATATTCCCGGTTATGGTTATGGCATCCGTTTTGAATATGGCATGTTCCGCCAGAAAATTGAGAATGGCAGCCAGGTAGAGCTACCGGAAAACTGGCTGGTGCATGATAACCCGTGGGAGTTTCCACGTCCGGAAGTCTCCTACCGGATTCGCTTCGGCGGACGGGTCATGGAGTACCAGGATAGCAGTGGCCGTAAGCATTTCGACTGGATCGATGGCGACATTGTTATCGCACAGGCTTACGACACCCCGATTCCCGGTTTTCAGAATGATACGGTAAACAATCTGCGCCTGTGGAGCGCCAAGGCCCACGAAGCCTTCGACCTCAATCAGTTCAACCAGGGGGAGTATACAGAGGCGGTAGTCGGCAAGACCTTCTCAGAAAACATATCCAAAGTACTCTATCCCAACGACAGCTCCACCATGAATAAGCTGCTTAGATTAAAGCAGCAGTACTTTTTCGTCAGCGCCTCACTGAAAGACATCCTGCGACGCTTCTTCACAGACCATGAAGATCTGAAGGAGTTACCATCCAAAGTCGCCATCCAGCTCAATGACACCCATCCAGCCATTGCCATACCGGAAATGATGCGACTGCTGATGGACAAGCATCAACTGGAGTGGCAACCGGCCTGGGAGATCACCACCAGGGTCTTCTCATACACCAACCATACCCTGCTGCCGGAGGCCCTGGAGACCTGGCCGGTGAAGATCCTTGAAGAACTCCTTCCCCGCCACTTGCAACTGATTCTCGAAATCAATCGACGCTTCCTGCTGGTGCTGGGACACCTCCATCCTGGAGACATGGATATCCTGCGCCGCCTCTCAATCATCGATGAAGGTGGGGAGCGACGTATCCGCATGGCTCATCTGGCGATCATCGGCAGCCACAAGGTGAATGGTGTCTCTGCCATGCACAGTGAGCTATTGAGAGAGTCGACTTTCAAGGAGTTCAACCAATTCTATCCAGGCAAAATCATTAATATCACCAACGGCATCACCCCTCGTCGCTGGTTATACCTCTCTAATAGAAAACTCTCATCTTTGATTAGTGATGCTATCGGCCCCGAGTGGATAAAGGATCTCAGCCAGGTAAAAAAGCTTGAGGCATTCGCCCAGGACAGCAGCTTCCAGGACAAATTCCTTGATATCAAAAAGGCCAACAAGGATCACATGGCCAACCTGATTGAGTACTACCTGCATAAACAGGTCGATCCCACTACCCTGTTCGATGTCCAGGTAAAGCGAATTCATGAATACAAACGCCAATTGCTGAATCTGTTTCGCGCAATCGAACTCTACAACCGAATGGTCGATAATCCAGGTATCGATTGTGTTCCCCGCACCATTCTTTTTGGTGGTAAGGCAGCCCCTGGCTACAGTATGGCGAAAATGATCATACGCCTGATCAATGATGTTGCAGATGTAATCGACAACGATCCCGCTGTCAGCGACCGCCTTAAGATCATCTTCATCCCCAACTACGATGTCACTACCGCCACCGACATCATTCCCGCCGCTGAACTGTCACAGCAGATCTCTACCGCAGGTATGGAGGCATCGGGAACCGGCAACATGAAGCTGGCGCTGAATGGTGCCTTGACCATGGGCACTATGGATGGTGCGAATGTGGAGATGCTTGAGCAAGTGGGAGATGAAAATATCTTTATATTCGGACTCACCACTGATGATATCGCCCGGCTCAATCATCAAGGCTATCATCCACAGAGATACTATGAATCCGATCCCAGACTAAAACGCATCATCGATATGATCGCGAACGGTTTCTTCTCACCTGAAGAACCCTCCCGCTATCGCATGATCACCGATAACCTGCTGCGCAGTGACCATTTCAAAGTCCTGGCCGATTTTGATACCTATATGTCCATCAGTGATAAAGCAGATGGCATCTATCGGGAACCCTCATCCTGGGTCCGAATGGCAATACTCAATACCGCGCGTATGGGTTATTTCTCAAGTGATCGCACCATCAGTGAATATGCCAGTAAGATATGGCAGGTGGAGCAAGTGTCGGGTTAATCAGAAATGCATACGAAAGTTGTTATCATATTTTTAAGCATCTTAGCCCCCCCCAACTTGAGCTACTCGGTAGGGTGGGGCCCTGCCCCACCAATCTGTTGAAGAGAAATAAGAGACTCAAAGACGCAAAGAAACTTGAGAATCAATAAAAAGCACCCAGCAAGACAATTATTCTAAATATGGGATATAATTCCCATACAAACCAACACTGGATCATCTGCCTCTACAAAGGGAGTGATGGCATGAATGGAAAGCATAGCTGGATAACCCTGTTAACACTAAGTCTCTCACTCTTTGCCTGTGGTGGAGGCGGTGGAGACGACGACAGTGATGACGATGATGATGACAACAGCGGTCCAGGCGTAACTGAAGTCAGCGGCAGCCATCGCGTTCTGGCCTTTAATGACCTGGGTATGCACTGTGCGGATCTCGACTATTCGACATTCGTCATCCTGCCCCCCTTCAATGTCATACACAGCCAGGTGATTGAACGGGGTAATCCTCCGAAACTGCTTGATGACAATAGCGTCGAAGTCAGCTATCTCGCTACATCTGATCCGAGCGGCTCGATCAACACTACCAGCCAGAACCTGGCCGGCAGTGTCAATAAAACCAACTTTTGGAGCATTAACCCGAATTCGGGTAATAGCTATGTCTTCGATCTGTTCGGAGATAACCCAGTGCCGGACGAGGGCTTGGTATTTGGCCAAAACATGCCTGGCATTCTCAACCCATACAGCGCCAATGATCCCCAGCTGTTCAACGAATTCAACAGATCCAAAGGCTGGTTCTCTGCTGAGGGTATTCCAATTCTGCCGGTCGACGACAACGGACAACCCAACGCCTATCCTTTGATGAGAGTCACTGCCCAGCAAGTGGGTAGCGAAACCGCCCTTGCCACGCTTGATGTCGTCTTACCCGTCGCCTCAGAGGCAGATTGCCAGAACTGTCATGCAGCAGGTGAGATTGCGGCACCCATCTCCAGCGAAATCCCCTACCTGATCCCGGACGACATCAATGATTCCAATGCTGTATTGCAGGCCGCAAAAGAGAACATACTGCTACTGCATGATGCGGAACACGCTACCAACCTGGTAGCAAGCAAACCCGTACTTTGTGCCGCATGCCACTACTCTGCTGCCTTGGATTTAAGTGGTTCCGGACCTGCCGGCAGCCAACTCGGAAATGACACCATGTCAGAAGTCATGCACAGGCATCATGGTCAGCTGACTGATGAAACGAGCGGTGAACCGATCTTCCCCAGCAATGGCGACCTGGAAGAGACCTGCTACCAGTGCCACCCAGGAAAAGTTACCCAATGCCTTCGTGGCGCTATGGGTGGTGCAGGTATCGAATGTGCCGATTGTCATGGGAGTATGCTTGCCGTAGGCCAGGAGACAAGAACACCTTGGCTTGACGAGCCTCGCTGCGAATCCTGCCATACCGGTGATGCAACCAGTCATCTTGGTGCCAGCCTGAGACTGAGCCAGGCCTGGGAAGACAACATCGACACAGCAACACCCCGAATCGCGACCAACAAACGCTTCGCAGAAAACGATTTGACGCTCTATCGCAACAGTCTCGGTCATGGCGGTGTTGCCTGCGAAGGCTGTCATGGCTCAACCCATGCCATCTGGCCGAATGCCAATGAGGCTTCCAATGACAACCTGGCATCGATACAACTCCAGGGACATGTCGGCACAATCAGTGATTGCAGCACTTGCCATACCAGCCTGCCTCTGACCACGTCCGGCCCCCATGGCATGCATAACGTCAATAGCCGAGGCTGGAACCTTGATCATGAAGACTTTTACAAAGATAACCCCAGCAGTTGCCAAAGTTGCCATGGCGTTAACCTGCAAGGTACCGTGTTATCCCAAGCTGCTGATGACAGAAACTACCTGCGGGACGATGATGGAGAGAGAACCATCTTCGTGGCGAAAGGTACGCAAGTGAGTTGCACCTTATGCCATGAATACCCCGAGGAAGATGATGACTGATAGGCATCGTAGAGTCTGTCGAGCTCTGATTCAGATACTCCTGCAGAAGACAATTTATAATCCAAACAGCTGCTCATCATCACTCTCACCCAACCGCACAAAGGTGATACCTATACCGTAGATACTCTGTTCCATTGCAACTCTAAAATGGATTTTGTCGATAACCTTGGTTTATAAGGTGGCGAGTTTCGGTATTTCATAAAATCTTGAGCTATCGAACTGTGCCCGGATGTTCAACATGCCATGGATACCCAGGTAGCCTGGATGGAGCACAGCGGAATCCGGGATGGTTGGTGCGCTGTTCCCCAGGATTCCGTTGCACTTCATCCAGGCTACGGACTTATTATGTTTGTACCGTAGGGTGGGGCCATGCCCCACCAAATAGGTTAGAAGTAGACAAATAGTGGATGATCACTCTGGATCTTGAATGAACTTCTCTGCAACTTATCACTATTTCCCACCATATATGGTGGGGCATGGCCCCACCCTACGGAAGGTAAGGGAGAGATGGTATCTGACTCTCTCATTGTGATAGGTAGTAGGGTTGGCTATATCTTGCGATTAGTTGCTGGTAATAGATAAACAATTATCAACGCTTGAAAACTAATTAGATGAGTTTCATGTGCAGCTAAATATCATCTTATGAGCGCTTTTTATTATACAAACAGCTTATCGAACAGCTGCTCATCATCACTCTCACCCAGCTGCTCAAAAAAGAGATCAGTTCTCTGCTTGAGATCTGTCAGGTTACTCTGGCGGATCAACTCTCTGCTCTCAAGCAGGGCACTGGGCTGCATGCTGAGTTCGCGTAATCCCATCCCGATCAATAACCTTACATAACGCGGATCACCTGCCATCTCGCCACACATACTGACTGGTATATCTGCCTGACGAGCTGCATCAATGGTATTTTGAATCAGTGACAGCACAGCCGGGTGCAGCGGATCGAAAAGAAAATTGACCTCTTCATCCATTCTGTCCACCGCAAGGGTGTATTGAATCAGATCGTTAGTACCTATCGAGAGAAAGTCGAGTAATTGGGCAAAACGATCCGCTATAATCGCAGCAGCCGGAACCTCTATCATACCGCCGACAGGAATCTCAGAATCGAAAGGGATTCCCTCTTCAGTCAGCTCATGCTTGGTTTTGTCGATGATATCCAAAACCTGCTTTAACTCTTTAATCCCAGAGAGCATCGGTATCATCAGTCGAACCGGCCCCTCTGCAGATGCGCGGAGAATAGCTCTCAGCTGTGGCACAAACAGTTCAGGCTCCTTCAGGCAGAGCCTGATCGCCCGCAGCCCCAGTGCTGGGTTGATGGATGGCATGCAACTCGATTCGGCGATTGCGCCCGTGGTCTTGTCCACCCCCAGGTCGAGTGTACGTATCGTGAGCGGAATACCGCCCAATCCTCTTACAGCAGCGATATAGACATCCAACTGCTCAGCTTCAGTCGGGGGTTCGCTACGATTCATATAGAGAAATTCAGTGCGGAACAGACCCACCCCATCTGCTCGGTTTTCCATCGTTATGCCGATGTCTTCTGGAAGCTCAATATTGGCATAGAGAAATATCTGATCGCCGTCTGTAGTCAGAGCAGGCAGGTCTACCTGCTGGCGAAGCTCTACCTCTCTTCTTCGGCGGGTCTCTATTCGCTGCCGGTAGTAATCCAGGATTCGTTCGGTAGGATCAGCCAGCACAACACCCTGTGCGCCATCAACAACCAGCGGCTCTCCCTGTCGAAACAGAACGGTTGCCTGGTGAATACCCACTACAGCAGGAATACCCAGACTGCGTGCCAGGATTGCGGTGTGGGAGAGCGGCCCACCATACTCGGTGATAAATGCGGCAACCCCCTGATTTTTCATCATGATAGTTTCAGCAGGGGTCAGATCCCGTGCCACGATGACCCGCCCTTTGAGATCACCCCTCTGTTCAGGTTCTCCACCGGCCAAAACAAATTGCACGTGCCCCACAACATGATTCACATCATCTTTGCGGGTACGCAGATAGGGGTCGTCCATCTCATCGAAGACCCTAACCAGCTCATCTCGCCGTACCTGCAATGCCCACTCAGCGGTGTATAACTTCTCCTGGATCAGGCTTATGGTTGCCTGACTGATGGCATTGTCCTCCAGCATCAACAGATGAGTATCAATAAACTCGCTGATATCCTGGGCAGTATCCTCAGGGATCAGGTTGCGTACTGAACGTAAATGACTGGTGGTGGTCAGCAAGGCCGTTTCAAAACGCTCTACCTCGGCATTAATCCGATCCCTGGTAATCTCTCGATGAGTGATCTCCGGTACGCCTTGCTGTAAAAGGTAGGCATCACCAATTGCGACCTCGCGGGTCGTCTTGATACCGATGCCCTGACAGGAGAGCGTCATTGTTCCTCCCCAAACTTATTGTTGATGAGAACTATTAATGCCTCCATCGCCTGCTGTTCATCGTTGCCATCGATTTCGAGCTTCAATACAGAGCCTTTATTTGCTGCAAGCATCATCACACCCATAATGCTTTTACCATTAACCCGTTGACCATTTCGGTTCAAAAATACGTTACTGTCGTAACCATTGGCGCAGCTGACTAGCTTTGCTGCAGCACGGGCATGCAATCCAAGTTTGTTTACTATTTCTATCTCTTTTTCAAGCATGATTAATACTATTTTAGTGGGCTTTTACAGCAATGAATCCCATCCCTGCCACCACTGACGGCTTTTTCCGTTAGTGATTTAAGGTCGAGATCCTGATAATTGAGCGTACGAATCAACATCGGCAGATTAAGCCCTGATACCACGTTCACTCGATCTGACTCAGCCAGACTATAAGCAATATTGCTGGGTGTGGAGCCATACATATCGGTAAACACCAACACGCCATCCCCTTCATCAAGACTATCCACTGCTTTACGGGCCTGAGTTTTAATTTGATCAGGATTGCAGTCAGTCGACACAGTTAATGTTTCAACAGACAACAGCGCACCATTGAACATCTTATTTGCTGTCTCAAGCAGAGCATCACCAATTTGAGAATGGGTTATCAATAACAACCCAATGCTCATGACAACTCACGATGGCGAGACATGACTTGCAAACCTGCATCCTTAAAATGTCGATATAACTGTTCAACAACATACACAGAACGATGTTGCCCACCTGTACAACCGATAGCGATGGTTAAATAGCTGCGCCCATCTGCTTCGAAAGCGGGAATCCAACGGGATAGAAAGCTGATCAGGTCTGACACCATGAGGTTGGTCTCATTCTGAGCATTAAGATATTCAGCAACAGGCTGATCCAATCCGGTAAAGGTACGTAATTCAGTCTGCCAATAGGGGTTGGGTAAACACCGCACATCGAACAAATAGTCCACATCTCGAGGCAGCCCGTGCTTGAATCCGAAGGACTCAAACAGAATTGAAACCTGCCCATTCTCACCATCGATTCGATTACGAACCAGGTCTCGTAACTCATGTACGTTACTGTGAGTGGTATCTATTCTGAGATTCGCCGCTTCACTCAACGGCTGCAGAAGTTCTCGCTCATGTTGAATCGCCTCACTGAGGGAGCGTTGCTGGTTGCTCAAGGGATGTTTACGCCGGGTCTCGCTAAAACGCTTGATCAACGTATCCAGCTGGGCATCGAGAAACAACATATTGCAATTAATACCACGCTGACGAATGTTCTCCACCACTGCCGGCAGACTTGAGATCTGACTTGGTTGGCTGCGTGCATCAATACCTACTGCAGTTTTATTGAAGATCTCCTCAGGTTCACCGTTCAAATAATCGGATACTGAAACCAAAAGCGAGACCGGAAGATTATCAATGCAGTAGTACCCCATATCCTCCAGGGTATGCAGAGCAATGGTCTTTCCTGAGCCGGAGAGCCCTGTAACAATCTGAAGTTTTATCTCATTTGCCATTCTGTTCAGACTCTTGAAACTAGTGTTTTACCCGAATCCAGCTCGGTAACATCGCCAGATCGCAGGAGGTAATTACCTTTTTTGTAAACAAGTTAACAGGAATATCGACAAAGCAGATAGGGATACCTTGCCCAGCTGAGTTTACCCTCAGCATATTCATCCTGCACACATCAATGAGAGTAGGCTAAGCCTGATCTATATAGTTTTTCTGACGTTCGATAAAATCCTCGGTCGCGTTGTACCCATCCATCTTCAGCAGATGTTGTCGTACAGCCGTCTCCACCAGGATTGCCAGATTTCTACCTGCTGCAACAGGCAGGCTCGTCTGCGGCACCTCAACTCCCAGCAATGTTCGATGGGAATGACAACCTTCCAGGCGATCCATGTCATCTAATTTTTTATCATCAAAGTGCAGCAAATCGATTATTAAGTGTAGCTGCTTCTCTGGCTTTATAGCACTGTTACCAAAGATCGCACGCACATTAATCAGCCCCAATCCACGAACTTCGAGGAAGTCCTGCAGTACCTTGGGACAGCGACCGCTCAAGGTCTTACCGCCGGTTTTATAAAACTCTGTTGCATCATCAGCCACAAGACGATGCCCCCGCGAAATCAGAGCCAGGGCCAGCTCACTTTTTCCGATTGCCGGATCTCCACTAAGCAGTACACCCTTACCTAAAACTTCCATATAGACCCCATGTAACAACAGCGTCTCACCCACTGGAAGACTGAATTTCTCCAGCAGTCGATGGATTACATAGTTGTCACCTTTCGGGGTGAACATGAGTGCAGTTCTGTTCTTTTCTGCCAATTCAAGGCAGCTCTGTTGAGGCTTTAGACCATCAGTAAATATCAGCGCCAGAGGAGAGGTGGTAAAAAGCGCCCTCAGAGATTCCCGGTATTTTTCTTCACCGCTGCTCTGTAGATGTTTCTGCTCAGGAGGACCAATCACTTGAATTTGATTGGGTCGAATCAGATTCAGTGGTCCCACAGGTTGTTGACCGTGGGGCGACTCACTGTCCAACTCTATTGTTTTTTCATCACCATCACCATTCCAGCTCAGTGAAAGTTCGCTGGCAAATTCGTCGAAAAGATCGCGAATGGTGTAGTTGGTGGGCATTAAACTGACGTTATCGCCGCTTCTCGCTGCCGGATTAACTGAAACAGTTGCTGCGTTGTTTCCGCTTCACGCAGTGCCGAGCAGAATGGAGGGTCATCAAACATCCTGGCCAATTTTGCCAGTAGTTGCAGATGGGCTTCAGTTGCCTCCTCAGGAACCAGCATGGCAAAGGCAAGATCCACCGGTTGGCTGTCGATCGCATCAAAATCGACCCCTGAAGGCAGCTGAATAAATGCTGCGGTGGATTGTGTTATCTGTGACATTCGCGCATGGGGTAGCGCTATTCCTTTGCCCAGTCCAGTGCTGCCTAAACGTTCACGCTCAAGCAATGCATCAAACACAGTATCCTGTGTGAGACCAGGAGCAGAATTGGCCAATCTTTGGCCAAGCTGCTCCAGGACACGTTTTTTACTGGCTGCCTCCACACTGCAGCCGATCCGTTCCTCAAGCAGAAATCCGTCGGGAAACATGGAGACCTCGCCAGTTTTATCTATTCTGAACTACTGCTACTTACAGCGTACTTCGCGCCACTACCGGCACGGTGACTCTGCATCTTTTCTTTATGCTTTATGACTTGCCTATCCAGCTTATCGGTAAGCCCATCAATGGCCGCATACATATCTTCCTGTACTGCATCAGCGAATACGCTGGCACCGTTCACTTGCATGGTGGCCTCTGCCTTTTGCCTCAGCTTTTCTACGCTCAAGATGACATGTACATTGATTACATTATCAAAATGCCTCTCAAGACGTTCGAACTTATTATCTACATAGCTTTTCAAGGCATCGGTAACTTCCACATGATGACCGGTAACGCTTATCTGCATAATTTTCTCCTGTCTTAGATGAGTTGGCTCATCACTCTAACTGAGGCGGTGAAGTAACGCCGGGGCATTTTTACAGCAACTCATTCATGAATCCACTTTTATCTGAAACCGCTCCGGTTCAGTAAGCATATCAAGCATGAATGATAGCCACTCCGATAATTCACTTCACCTACATCAGTCGCTTACGCTCGTTCGATGGTGGGATACTCATCGACTCGCGGTATTTTGCCACCGTTCGGCGGGCCACTTTTATACCCTGTTCCGACAATATGGCGGCGATTTTGTTATCGCTGAGAGGTTTGTTTGTATTCTCTGCAGCAATCAATTTTTTTATCAGCGCACGTATAGCAGTGGAGGAGCACTCACCCCCTGCACTTGTGTTCACATGGCTGGAGAAGAAATATTTAAACTCCAGCGTACCCCTGGGGGTATGCATATACTTCTGGGTTGTCACCCTGGATATGGTCGACTCGTGCATCTCCAGAGCCTCAGCGATATCCCGTAAAACCAGTGGCTTCATAGCCTCTTCGCCATGTTCAAAAAAGCCCCGCTGATATTCAACAATCTTACTCGCCACACGCAGAATAGTCTCATTTCGACTCATCAGGCTTTTGATGAACCAACGCGCTTCCTGCAGGTGGTTTTTCAGGAAAGTATTGTCATCACTCTGATCCGCACGCTTGATCAGACTGGCATAGTCGTTGTTTACCCTTAGTTTAGGCGTAACCTCACCATTTAGCTCCACAACCCAGCGATTATTGCGCTTGCTGACGAATACATCAGGAATCACATACTGAGGCTCGCTTTTGGCGATCGCTGTGCCAGGGTGAGGATTGAGCGTCCTGATCAACTGCATGATAGCCATCAGGTCGTCCTGATCAACCTTCATTCGTCGCATGATCTGATTCTGATCCTGTGCAGAGAGCAAGTTGAAATGGTCGCGACAGAGTCTGATCGCCAAATCCAAATAGGGTGTTTTTTCAGGAAGTTGCCGAAGTTGAATTAGAAGGCAGTCCTGAGCACCCTGAGCACCAACCCCCGGAGGGTCGAAAGCCTGGATACGATGAAGTACTGCCTCTACATCCTCCAGAGTCATCTCCTCATCATTCAGGGAAACCAGGATCTCCTGGAGATCACCTTTGAAATATCCATCCTCATCAATACTGTCGATGAGGTTAGTGGCAATCAGAATATCCTGCTCAGTGAATGGGGTCAGTGTCATCTGCCAGACCAGGTGGTCATGCAAAGTGATCGCGCCACTGCGCTGAACCAGATAGTCATTGTCTGCAGATTCACTACCACTGCTCGATGGGGGAAGATAACTGTCGTATACGTCAGCCCATTCACTATCAACGGGCAGGTCTTCTGTGATCTGGCTACTGTCGGTCTGAATTTCCCGCTCGTTGTTGATATCGTTGGAGCTCAAAGACTCTTTATTGTCTGAACTCTGATCAGAGCTCTCTTGACTAGCTTCTTCTTTTTGAGTCTGCTGACTAAACTCCTCTTCACCCTCCAGCATGGGGTTTGTTTCAAGAACCTCCTGCACCTCCTGACTCAGGTCGAGCGCAGACAATTGCAACAGGCGTATTGCCTGCTGCAACTGAGGTGTCATTGTTAAATGTTGTCCGAGCCGGAGCTGTAGAGCCTGCTTCATAGCAGAGATATCTTTAAACCTGGTATGTTATTTGTATGTCTTTATATTCATTCTAGCTAATAAATGCCGTTCACGGAATAATTCTTGGTATTTGTTTCGTTTGAATATAATTCTGCCTCATACTTTAACCTTCATTTTGTCAGCTGACGAGTAGTCATCATCTCTACTCTTAAATCACATAATCCATGAAAAAACATAAACATAGCCTTACATAGTAAAATTTTCGCCCAGATAAACACTACGTACCTCCTGGTTATCGAGGATCTCCTCGGTGGTTCCTTCCGCCAATACCTTACCAGTATTAATGATGTAGGCTCTATCACAAATATCAAGAGTCTCTCTAACATTATGGTCGGTAATCAACACCCCAATCTTTAATTCTCTAAGATGTTGAATGATTCTTTTAATATCGATAACCGCAATTGGGTCGACACCTGCAAATGGCTCATCCAACAAAATGAATGCGGGCTCCATTGAAAGCGCACGGGCAATCTCCAGGCGGCGTCGCTCTCCACCTGAGAGGCTCATAGCCATACTCTCTCTCAAATGTTCGATACCGAACTCTTCCAAAAGCCGGTCACAATGCGCTCTTCTTGCTTGCGCGTCCAGATCCTTTCGATTTTCCAGTATCGCCAATATATTCTGCGCTGTATTGAGCCGCCTGAAAACAGAGGGCTCCTGGGCCAGATAACCAATACCCATGCTGGCGCGCTTATGCATTGCAAGATCAGTGAGCTCCTCTCCATCCAGGTAGATTCTACCCTGATCAGCCTGAACAAGGCCCACGATCATGTAGAAACTGGTGGTCTTTCCGGCACCATTTGGCCCTAACAGCCCAACAACCTCACCGCTATTCAGATTGAGCGAAACACCATCGACCACTTTACGCTTATGGTACTGCTTCTCAAGTGCATCTGCCCGCAACTGGCTCACGGTGCATCGCTCTTGGTCTGGGGTTCAATTACGACTTGAACCCGCTCTTTACCCTGAGCACTGCTACCCGCCTTCACCTGGGCACTGGTTCGATTGTAAACAATCCGGTCATTTCGAAAACTGTTACCGCCCTGCTCAAGCAGAGCATTGTCAATCAATACCATTTCATCACGATCAACATGAATTTCCATCCTTCGCGCCTGACCATGCACCTCTACCCCATCGACTTCCGGCAGCTGACTGAATCTAGTCGGTTCGCCTTCACTGATGATCCGCTCCGTCTTTCCCTGCCGACGATGAACCCAGAGGCGCTCAGCCCACAACTTCATACTACCCTGGGTGATCGTCACATTCCCCTCATAGAGGCTGATACCTGTCGACTCATCAATGGCTAGACTGTCCGCCTCAAGCTGCATTGGCTGATCCCGATCACTCTCCAAGGCCATAATCGGCATTGCGCCAAAACAGACAAGGCCATATACCAGGATTGACAGAATGCCCTTACTCGAACTCATAGTAGCCTCGTACCTGATGTAATAACTTCAAGCGAGATGGCTCAGTCAGCCATGCCTGCATGCCGACTGCTGATATTCGCTGCTGACCACTCTGAATTTCGACCGCCTCAGCCGTTGATGCATATGAGTCTTTTGATTTAAAAGTCAGATCTTCGGTCTCAATCAGATAAGGTGCGAAATCACCCTTTCCTTCACGCTCGATGATCACTCTGCCCGGAAGATAGAGTGTCTCTTGCTGATGGTCTGCCACACCCTGTTCTGCCTGCATCCTCCATGGCGGCGTATCGGCTCGGAAACGCCATACCACTGGCTTTAACAGCTCGGTAATACCACGCTTCTCATAATGTAACATTTTAGGGGTTTGTAATGTTTGCAGAAGCTCCCCATCCTCATTGTACTGTTTTACGCGTAGGTCCACGGCATAGGAATCAGGGATATCCCTAGCTACCTGTCGTTTCTGCATCTCAGGGCGCGTCAGTTCATTCACCCACCAGGCTAAACTCAGCACCAGGGCGAGCATCAAGGAGAGACCAAGCAGGCGTCTGTTCAAGCTAGACTTCCCACATATCCATAATCAACTGCGAACTCATGCTTCAAAGATAGTGATCCAAACTGGCTTGCAAGGTTCCTTGCGCTTCCATGATCATCTCACAAACATCCCTGCCAGCCCCATGTCCACCGCCATGAGGCGTTTGCCAGTGGGCGTGTTGAACCACAAAGGGGTGCGCATCCTGAACGGCGATGGCAAGCCCGACTCGACGCATGATAGGAAGATCCACAACATCATCCCCGACGTAAGCGACCTGCTCATCAGTAAGCCCCAGTTTATCTCTCAACTCTTCATACGCTGGAAGCTTCTCGAGTTTGCCCTGATAGACATGCTCAATACCCAGGTTTTCCATGCGCAACCTCACCACTTCAGAGGTCCGGCCAGTGATAATGCCAATCACCACACCGGTGAATTGCAACATTTTCATCCCATGTCCATCTCTGGAATTAAAGGACTTGTACTCTTGACCATCATCACCGAAAAAAAGAGCGCCATCCGTCAATACCCCATCAACATCAAATATCAAGAGTTTGACTGCTTTTGCTTTATTATAAATATCCTGCATTTTGCCCCCCTGTCTAGTATTTCATATCGTTTGACAATGTTACCGTGACGCTAAATGGCTAGCCGCAAGGCATGCCCCCCCTTTCCAAGGCGCGTAACAACACGGGTCGCCGGGTAGCGTCTTGTCCGAGAGGAGGCCTGCTCAGGCCTCTAAAACTGTCGACCAATTGAAACACGACACTACATAACACCAGCTCTAAGTAGGTCGTGCATGTTGAATGCGCCAATCAGACGCTGCTCCTCATCCACCACCAGCAGGCCGTTTATTTTATTTTCATCCATCAACTGTAACGCCTCAGCCGCCAACATTTCTGGCGGAACCCGTTTGCAATCCCTTGTCATCACCTCTTCAACACTGATTTTGTGTATATCGATCGGCTGGTTGAGCGTACGCCTTAGATCGCCATCCGTATAGACACCGGCAAGACGCCCCTCGTGATCAACAACCGCTGTCATGCCCAGCCCCTTCACAGACATCACCTCCAACGCCTGGTGAAGCGTAGCCTCAAGCGTCACCGATGGCAGGGCCTCTCCACTATGCATGATATCTCGAACATGCAGCAACAGACGTCTACCGAGCGATCCGCCAGGATGGGACAAAGCAAAATCCTTGGCAGTAAAACCTCGCGCTTGCAGCAGAGCCACCGCCAAAGCATCGCCCATCACCAGTGCGGCAGTAGTACTGGAGGTCGGCGCCAGCCCCAGGGGACAGGCCTCTTTATCAACACTGACATCGATATGAACCTCAGACTCTCTTGCCAAGGTCGAATGAGGCTTTCCTGTCATCGCGATCAACGGCACACCCAATCGCTTCAGCAGGGGAAGTATTACCAGTAACTCTCCTGTCTCCCCGGAATTTGATAACGCCAAAACCACATCATCAGCTGTGATCATACCCAAATCCCCATGACTGGCTTCACCAGGATGGACAAAAAATGCCGGGCTACCCGTACTAGCAAGGGTTGCTGCCAGTTTGTTACCGATATGACCAGATTTTCCCATACCGATCACGACAATACGGCCACGACAATTAAGCAGATAGTGGCAAGCCTGGGCAAACCCTCCATCCAACCTTGGAATCAACGCTGAGACCGCCGCAGCCTCGGTTTCAATTACCGCCTGGCCCAACTCGATCATTTGGGTCATTTCTTGCTGTGAGGGTGGTGTGGGTTTCTTCATCCGAACAGTATGTCTTGTTTAGTGAGCCATCACAAAATGCCGGCCTGTCTGGGGACAAACCCGCCATGAGAGGAGATAACCTGTTTAAATTTCATGAATTTTCTTGTAATTACGATCCACTTCCAGCAAATCCACGTTATGCTCATTGAGTAACTAAAGAGTAAAACAGCCAGGTCTGGTAACCGACAAAACAGAGCAACAACCCCAAACCTTCAATACGATTAATACGGCCCTGTTTACCAAATCCATAACCCATTAAAAACAGGAACATCGTCAAGGCGAACATTACCGGAAGATCCCGGTTCAGCAAATCCGGCGAAAAAGCACCCGGCGCGACCAAACCAGGAATACTCAATACAGCCAGCATATTATATAGGTTTGAACCAATGACATTGCCGATAGCAATATCGTCCTCTCCCTTCAGTGCGCTGGTAATGCTTGCCGCCAGTTCGGGCAGACTGGTGCCGATGGCAACAATAGTCAATCCAATCACCACATCGCTGACGCCGAGCGCCACAGCTATATTGGTCGCACCCCACACCAATATCCGGGAACTGATCAGTAGAAATACCAAACCACCGATCAGAAGAAACAACGCCTTTTTTGTTGGTACATCGTGCGGAATCTCTGCATCGTACTCCCCGGCTATGGGGTCTGCTTCTCCTGTTTTTGCAGTGTAGATCATCCAGCCGAACACAGAGATCAGCAACAGGATCAGGATCGATCCATCCACCTGACTTAAATTGCCATCCCACATCAACACTATGCAAATCACCGTAACAGCAAGCAGAATTGGATATTCGCGCTTAAGTACACTGGAGTGAACAGAGAGAGGGATAACGAGTGCAGTAACACCAAGAATCAGACCGATATTGGCAATATTGGAACCAACCGCATTACCGATCGCCAAACCCGGATTGCCGTTTACCGACGCCATAAGGGAAACCAGAACCTCAGGCGCAGAGGTACCAAACCCTACAACCGTCAGGCCAATCAGCATGGGGGAGACGCCAAGATTGTCCGCCAATGCGGCGGCACCGCTGATAAAGCGATCCGCACTCCATACTAAAACCACCAGACCAATAAGTATCGAGAAACTATGCAGCAACATTAAAATAATATTATTTAGCGAGTTAAATAAACACTGTCACCTGATCTATATCTACTTGAAGATCACCAGGACAGTCGCAGCTTTGTAGCGCTGACACCATATTATTAGGTGATGCGCCAAGAGAATAGTCAAAGGGTTGAGATGATAGCAGAAAGCCAGAGGAAAACACTTGACAATCATATCGGAATATTAGATGATTCTTACATACTGATACTCAGATGTACCAGTTTTCCTCCTTTGGTGGTATATATTCAAGCGCAACATCTCCTGTTGCGCTTTTTTTTTGCTTGGCGACTCGATTTCCAGGATTATCCGCCCAACTACCCTCTGGGAGTGAAATAGTCCTTGTGCCATCCCAGGGGTTCATGTATTATCCGCCGTCTTTTTCGAGGCACAATAGTTCTCCATTGGAGCGACATCGGATGACTACATTAAGCGCAAAACCGGCTGAAGTTCGCCGCAATTGGTACCTTGTGGATGCAACAGACAAGACCCTTGGTCGTCTGTCCACTGAAATTGCACGACGTCTGCGTGGCAAGCACAAACCGGAATATACTCCGCATGTAGATACCGGCGACTATATCGTCGTTGTCAATGCAGAGAAAGTCCGTGTTACCGGTAATAAAATGACAGACAAGATGTACCACCACCACACTGGTTACATCGGTAATATGAAATCCATCAGCTTGGACAAATTGCTTCAGAAGGCACCAGAACGTGCAATCGAGCATGCAGTCAAGGGCATGATGCCGAAAAACCCGTTAGGACGCTCTATGTTTAAAAAGCTGCGTGTCTTTGCTGGTTCCGAGCATACCCACCAGGCTCAGCAACCTCAGCCCCTGGACATCTAAAGGCAAGAGTTTAAGACCATGGCAGATACCCATATCACTACCGGACGCCGTAAAAGTTCCACTGCTCGAGTCTTCATGACTACTGGCAACGGAAACATTACCGTCAACAACCGCCCTCTCGACGAGTACTTCGGTCGCGAAACTGCCCGCATGGTAGTTCGCCAACCGCTGGAAACTACAGGGACTGTCGACAAAGTTGACATCAAAGTCACTGTCAGAGGTGGTGGCACCACTGGTCAGGCTGGCGCCATCCGTCACGGTATCTCCCGTGCACTGGACGCCTATGACGAGTCACTGCACAGCACACTGCGTAGATCAGGATTCCTGACCCGTGACGCCCGTGCTGTTGAGCGTAAGAAAGTCGGACTTCACAAAGCCCGTAAGCGTCCTCAATTCTCCAAGCGCTAAGTCTGGCTTGCGTTGCAGGCGGAGACGCCTGGCACCAAGTCTGCAACTGGGGATTCGTCTAATGGCAGGACAACGGACTCTGACTCCGTATGTGGAGGTTCGAATCCTCCATCCCCAGCCAACAAGTGTTTAAGCCCACCCTGTGTGGGCTTTTTTATTTTCTCTACAAAGCTGCCCGGATGGAGGATTTGAACCGATAAGAGGTTCGACGGAAGAGCGCAGCGATGACGAGCAGCTTCAGCTGACCCCGTAGGGGCGAGGCCGTTAGGCCGAGTAATCCTCCATCCCCAGCCAACAACTATTTAAGCTCACCTCAATAGATGTAGAGAGCCCCTGAGTATGGGCTGGAGGTGTCCTCCATATCATCGCTTTTGCCTGAATTTTCGTCGGGTGCACCGACAACCAATGTCCTCCCATCATGAGAGATACTCAGGCTTGCGCCAAATCTATCGTTTACCATCCGGCAAAACAGGAAACATACCGGCTCTTCCCATCCTGGAGAGGTATCCGGTGCCTTCACATAGGCCTTTTGAATCCATGAAGAGAGGGGGTTTTCCCGGGTAAACTGATATACAGCCCCAGGTTGAGATAGTGCACTGTCATCAGCCTGATCCCCATTCACCCCACGAGCAACAGAGCCCTCATATTGGGCACCAACTGCTACAGACATCCCGTCCCCTGATATCGCAACCTGGTGACCAAAATAGTCATCACTTCCAGTATTGGAAGCCTTAAAATATTCTGACTCAATCCACTGGGAGTTAATACGCTCAAACAGGTAGGCCGCACCTGAATATTCAGCACTATTATCAGATCCATCACTTCCGATCCCGGTTGAGGATGAATCCTCCCCCCAAGCGCCCACAACCATCAGATTGCCATCATCACTAATTGACAGACTGTGACCAAAACGATCCCCGGCTTCACTATTTGAGGATTTGATGTAGGCCTGCTGGGTCCAGCTCTCTCCATCCAATACGAACAGATAGACAGCACCTGACTGAGCTGCACTATTGTCAGACTCACCATCAACACCCATTGACGATGAAGCTTCATAGTGAGCCCCTACAGCCAGGGTTACCCCATCACCGGAAAGTTGTACGGCGCTGCCAAAATAGTCACCTTCCTCGCCGTTTGATGATTCGAGAATAGCCCGCTGTTGCCAGACATCTTCCCCTCCCTCGAATACATAGACCTTTTCAGCTGCCCCCACACTGAGTCGATTGCCACTTGCAGAAAGGGATAGTGCCTGACCAAAAACTTCGCTGGCTGAGCTATCTGATGCCTTGAGATAGGCCAGTTGACCCCAGATGTCAGCATTGCGGGTAAACAGATAGACAGCCCCAGCACTTTGGGCACTGTTATCCTGCTGATCGCCATCCACGCCTGTTGCTGCAGAACTCTCACCAGGGGCACCAACCGCAAGTGTGTTGCCATCGTAAGAGAGTGATACTGCTCTCCCGAAGTCGTCATCCCTATCAGTGTTTGATGCCTTGATATAGGCCTGACGCTGCCATCCACCATCAATGCGAGCAAACAGATAGACTGCGCCAGCACTCATTTTATAGTCTGGAGTGAAGCTCCACTCGCCATCGATACCTGTAGCCGGTGAGATATCACCTGGCGCACCAACCGCCAGTGTCAACCCATCCCCTGAAACTGCAACAGAAGTTCCAAAATAGTCTTCCCAACTGGTTTCATAGCCTTTCAGATATCCAATCGTGTCGAGCATCAATGAGCTGATAGTGATAGATTCAGAATCGACACATTGACCAGCCTCGTTGCAGGCCTGTATCAAATAGGAAGTATTGAGCCAATCTTCCAAGTGCACCGAAATCTCTTCGTCAACCTGGGTTGATGTGAGATCCGAGCCTTGCTGGTTAAAGCCTGAAATCCCGTCCGGGTTCTTCAGCAGCCGATAGTGGTTGGCACCCACATCATCCCAGAAGAATCGAAGTAGTTTGGTATTTTCCGCTGAAACAGTGAGGCTGAGCGCCTGAACAGTGCAGTTGATTTGAACATTCGTTATTTCGGCTCCCGAGAGGGTACCAGTGCCGTTATTGACGGTGCAGGTTTGCCCAGATGGTTGGCTGGCGATGGTTACCTCATAGGCCGCACCGTCATCCAGCTCAATGGCAAATGAAAAACGGCCGTCACCAGCGACAGGAAGGGTATCCCCCCCGTTGATTTGAAGCACGAGGCCATCAGCTGTCAGACCAGTGACCTCACCACCAACTCGATAGGAGGTTTCACTACTGCCACCACAAGCGCTCAACAGCAATAGCAGATTCAATATAAATCCAGAACGAACCACTATCCCTGAAAACACTTCCATTAAATCTTCCTTTTCACTCTATCGAGTCATCCTATAACAAAGCGCTTAGGGGTGAACTATATTTTGTTACCGTTTAATTAACATCTCAAATGCTGCCCCTACCTCACAATTGTGAACATTACCCTTAAACAGAATTTAATTCCTAATACATTGACCCAGATCAACGTATTCCGCTAAGACATTCAATAGATTCCAAATTGGTGGCTTGGTAACGAACCACCAGCAACTCTTGGAAAAAGAGCACACTTAAATCTTGGAGGGATTCTATCGATCACTAACTCACCAACCTGCACTCTAAACCCGAATACTGCCCCTATTGAGCCGAATCAGCGGCTTCACATCCATCAGTAGCAGAATTTGGGTGAGTCGCACCTCAACATCAGAAATGGATAAGGAGAGGGTCATGCGTCGAAAAATCACCGCATCAGTGATGCAACTACTCGCTATCCTGGGACTGGTCGCAGTCGCAGGAACAACTCATGCCGCAATTATCGACTTCAGTTCGGGAACGTTCCTCGACAGGTCACCAGGTACCGGAGTCGACTACTATTCTCAGGATGGCTATATCGTCGAGATTGCAAACCCAGCGCACAACACAGACATGACAGTCTGCCCGAATAGATGGTGTTTCGATAATATTTGGGGTGTCCCCGCAGAAACAACCTTTATTACCCGCGCCGATGGAGGGGCATTTGATCTCACCAGCTTACAGATCTTTGCTAATACAGCTTCTGGAGTGAACTTCAGTGCTGATAGCGGCGCCTTCCTGAACTCCACTGATTTCGGAACCATCAGTTTCGATACCGCGTTTCAAGATATCACACTGCTGAGGATGGACATTCCTTGTGGATTTGCGACAAGTTGCGGCATAACCCTCGACAATATCGATGTTAGCCCAGTCCCCATCCCTGCTGCTGTCTGGCTCTTTGGTAGCGGGCTTTTGGGATTAATTGGTTTCAGGCATAAGAGAGAGGCAGATCAGGCTTGACTGCCCAGATAGGGCTGCTCATCAGCAGCCCTGTCGAAAGGCATCACGACTGCTTCGTTTTCAGCCGACTCACTTCGCCACATACTCCGCCACTGGCGGATGGTAAATCATCTGCAGCGTAACGCCATCTGGATCAAAACAGTAGAAACTCCTGGCACCATCCCGATGGGTGCGAGGAGAAGTGCGCATCTTCACACCCTGCTCAGTCAGAAAATCATACCATTCGTCAACGCTCTCTGGGCTACTGAGCATAAAGCCTATGTGGTCGAGACGCTGGGCAGCTTCATCAAATGTCTCAACGGCTATCTTATGCAGCGCCAGATTGTCCGGCCCGGAAGTCAGATATAGATTATCAGGGTCTGGTCGCCACTCAATTTGCATACCCAGCAATTCAACATAGAAGTGCTCGCTGCTGGCCATATCCCTGACATTCAGCGCAACGTGGCGCATGCCAATGTGACTTTCAGGTCTTTTCATGAATAACCTCATTCACGGCCTGCTCCCAGATCTCCTGACCACAGGCACGCTGAACCACCAGAGGCAGAGCAACAGGTCCATGAGAGAGGAGCTGCTCATGCAAGGTCAGTGGAGATGAACCAGGATTTGCCTGAATATACTGATTGGACAGGTGCTCAAGCAGATCAGCACCCAGCAGGGCCATAAAGGCATCTGTAGGTCGTCTGGAGATGGCAGTCAGGCTGACTTCCGCCCAGCAGGGAATATCTGATAATGGTTTCAATCGCTCAAGTGCCTGGCGACTGTCTATTTGACCAGAGTGAAATTCGAGATCGACAGAGGCCTGTTCCGCCAGCGCCAACCTTCTCTGATTGAGCAGTGTACGATCCTGCTCATCGAAATAACCATTTGCTTCTAAAAGACGGCTCATATAGTGGGCCCAGCCCCGTTTGAAAGCGGCTGATGGATTGATCTGACGCACTAGGCTATGTGCCGGTACGCCCCCAGCCCAGGCCAGATAGTGACGCCCTGCCCAACTGCCATAGAGGTTGCGCATTCGAATCGCTGACCGGCTCTCGCCTCCCCCAACCTGCTGATCATGGGGAATCAAGAGCACCCCCCCCTGCTCGGTGCGCAGATAACTGCCACAGTCCGGCTGCCTGAAACAGCTATCGGTGACACGAAACTCAAGTGGCTGTTCTGAATCGGGCAACAGCTGCTGCTGCTGCAGAAAGTCCCGTAATATTTTTGCTTCTTCGCGATAGGCCTTTATTCGATCATTTCCGCTGAGAATTTCGCCTCTATCCTCTCTCAGGTCAGTGACGCTTAAACCTTGTGATTCCAGGGACTGGTAGGTCTCTTGAAGTCGTTTACGCGCAAAACCTAGTGCTTGCTTAACCTCAAGATCGATCTGATCGCGGTTGCGCAGCAACCAGCCCAGCAGTGCCTCTCCACAGTCTGCCGTTCCTGATGCAACCGGGGCCAGCTCTTTGACAAGGCTCTTCCTGTAATCCCCAACGGCTTCTGCAGCCTTGCTGGCCAGGGTCTGTAATCTGCCCTGGTCGGCACAACACTCCCGGGTTTGCGGTAGATCCCGTCCCAGCCTTTTTAGCCAGGGTTCGCCCTTTTCAGCTGTCTCCAGGGCGTCGGCCAACCAGAGTGTCGATACCACCCCAGGCAGCTCTGACAATCGACCCCGGGCATCACGCAGATAGTTCGGGGTAAGCTCCAACACCCCCATCAACGCCTCACAGAGACGATCTGGTTGGCGCACGATCAACTCCTGAAGTTGATTCAAGGGAAGATATCTGGCCGGGTCGCGGTAACGCCAATCCTGCTCCAGCAGCATCCGATGTTCAACAAATGCCGCCCCATAGATCAGCTGTAGATCGAGCTGTCGATCTGCATCCAACTGTTCCGAATCAAGCTCTTTGAGGCTAACCAGCAGGTTACTGATCAGGTTCGCCAAAGCGCCATTGTCATCATCACCATCGGCATTGAGTCGACCTTCGTATCCAGAAACTGAGGCAAAAACTGCAGCCAAAGGATGAAAGCGGAACCAGGCGCGATAGTAATCGGCAACCAGTTCGTCGAATACACCGGCATCATTGCTCATTGATAATCTCATAGTCATGGGTGATTTTAGCTGTAGCGCCCAGCATTATAGAGGCAGAGCAGTATTTTTCTGCACTCAATGAGATCGCACGGGAGACATGTTTTTCACTCAGCTCCCGGCCGCTAACAACAAAGTGGGCATGAATGGCTGTAAAGACCTTCGGATCCTCTTCAGACCGCTGAGCCTCAAGCTCAACCACACACCCTGTCACTTGCTGGCGGGACTTTCTCAGCATTGAGAGTACATCAAACTCAGTACACCCGCCCATACCCAGGAGTAACATCTCCATTGGTCTGACGCCCAGATTTCTACCGCCATGTTCAGGTGGGCCATCCATAATCACCCCATGACCACTACCAGCTTCCCCCATCATGGTGGCTGCCTCCACCCATACGACCCGTGCTTTCATTGTTAACTCCAATTTGTTCATCTTTCAGGTCTGACACAAAATTCAGAAATAAACGATAAACATGAATTACGTTGAATTTATGACTTGTTGTTTTTTGTTACACTATATATAGGCGAGTCTACAGAAGGCTGTAAATTCGACAAGTTGAAACAGTTGCTTGACTTGATCCTACGCTTTAACTGAACATGGCTTCAAACCAAAGCAAGGGCTCAGATTTGCAACCATGAAGATCATCGAGAGCTGCCCTGGGGCAGAATGCTGTATTGCTCTGCAAGCTGATCTCTTAAATAAACAACCTTAATTCAGAGTCCGAAGATCATGACGATCATACAACCGCCACCGCAGGAACCAGAATATCTACAACGATTCCTGTCATTTTGTCATCGCCGACGCTACCCAAAAAACACCGAGATCATACATATTGGCGACCCGGCAGATATACTCTACTACATCACGGAAGGCTCGGTGGCTGTCTACATCGAAGATGAAGATGGTCGGGAAATCATCCTTACCTACCTGAATAAAGGCCAGTTCGTGGGAGAGATGGGTCTCTTCGTCCCCGAGCCGAAACGCAGTGTTATGGTGCGTACTCGTGCCTCCTGCCAGATTGCAGAAATAAGCTATCAACGCCTGGAACAGCTCTTCACCCATGACCTGAAGGACTTCTCCAAGGATATTCTCTACGCCATGGGGGCTCAGTTATCCCAGCGTCTTAACCAGACAAGCAACAAGGTAGGACATCTGGCCTTTTTTGATGTCACAGGGCGTATTGCCCGCACCCTGCTTGATCTGTGTAAGGAACCTGACGCGATGACCCATCCGGACGGCATGCAGATCCGCATCACCAGACAGGAGATCGGACGCATCGTAGGCTGTTCCAGGGAGATGGCAGGCAGAGTACTGAAAAACCTTGAGGAGCAGGGTCTGATCAGCGTTAAGGGTAAAACCATCGTGGTGTTTGGCACCCGCTGACCGCTCTCCAATCGCGTAGGGTGCGGCCCAGCCGCACCTTTCAGGCTCAAGAGAGTATCTCTACCGACCCCATTGAGTTGGCAGCTTCATAGCCTCAGCTTATATCACCGTTATGCCAAGTGTCCGTTCATTGCAGCAAGCCTGGCAGCTATCTCCACCCTCCTGAAAGGAAGGTGGCAGGGGTTATCATCCCCCCATCTCCAACACCTTCTGGTAACGGGGGCAGTTGGTCAAATGGTCATTGACCATTCCCACCGATTGCATGAAAGCGTAACAGATCGTGGTGCCGACAAAACGGAACCCCTTGCGTTTCAGTTCCTTACTCAGAGCATCAGAGATCGAGGTGCTGGCTGGCACCTGCTCAAGCTTGCGCCAACTGTTCTGCACAGGCGCTCCCTCCACAAAAGACCATAGGTACTCGGCGAACCCCTCACCAGCCTCCAGCTCAAGGAAGGCCTGGGCATTACCGATCGTCGCACTGACCTTAAGCCGGTTACGTACAATCCCCGAGTCCCCAAGTAACCTGGCAACATCCTCCTCACCATATGCGGCAATCTTTGTCGCATTGAAGCCATCGAAGGCGCGTCTATAGCCATCCCGTTTGCGTAATATAGTCAGCCATGAGAGTCCCGCCTGCGCCCCTTCCAGAATCAGCATTTCAAACAGATGTTGCGGGTCACGGGAGGGTACCCCCCACTCCTGATCATGGTATTGGATATACTCATCATGTCCCAGGCACCAGGGACAGGGTTCCGATTTCATTGTTTTTCGCTCTCCTTTGGCCCAATCCAGAATTGCGGTACATGTGCCACCTCCCAGCAAAAACCGTCCGGATCTCTAAAGTAGCCAGAATAGCCTCCCCAAAATGTATCCTGGGCCGGTTTTATCACTTTTGCCCCTGCAGATGCTGCTTCCGCCATAACCCGGTCGACGCCAGCCTTGTCAGCTAGATTATGGGCCAGAGTTATCGGGCTCTGCTCAGCTTTACCTAGAGAGAAGCCCATATCCTCTTCCAATGCTGATTTGGGATAGAGGCCAAGCCAGCTTCCCTGTAGTTCGAAAAATGCCACTGCATCACTCTCGAAATCGTAGCGTGGCAGACCCAATTTCTCATAGAACTGAATGGATAGTGAGAGGTCAGTCACGCCTAGCGTGATTAAATTAATTCTTGGCTGCACAGTAATTTCTCCTTGAGTTTGATTTCTCAATAGGAGTCTATGCTCTGCCTACTGACAACGGGGTGTCAGCAGTGAAATTGCATGGTGATCCGATCCACTAGTGTGGTGCGTCATACTAGCCAACATCATCCTCAACACTGATCAGGAAAAGAGTGTCTTTAATCTCGCTCCAGGATCTTCGGCCCTCATAAAGGCTTCGCCTACGAGAAAGGCATTGACCTGGTGGCTGCGCATGCGGGTGACATCTTCACGATCCAGTATGCCGCTTTCGGTCACCACGATTCTCTCTGAAGGTATCTGCTGAAGAAGACCCAGGGTTGTATCGAGAGTGACCTCGAAACTGCGCAGGTTTCTATTGTTGATGCCGATCAGCCGGTTGTCGACTGCCAGAGCTCGCTTCAGCTCCGCCTCATCATGCACCTCAATTAGCACATCCATACCCAGCTCATGGGCGAGGTCATTCAGTGAGTTGAGCTGCTGGTCATTCAGGCAGGCCACGATCAACAATATGCAATCGGCATCAATGGCACGGGCCTCATAGACCTGGTAGGGATCGATGATGAAGTCCTTGCGTATCACCGGCAGCTGACAGGCAGCTCTTGCCTGTTGCAGATACTCATCACTCCCCTGAAAAAAATCGATATCGGTCAATACCGAAAGACAGGCCGCACCACCCTTTTGATAGCTGCTGGCGATCTCAGCAGGCCTGAAATCCTCTCTCAACACCCCCTTACTTGGGGAGGCCTTTTTGATTTCAGCAATCACGCCGGCCTGGCCCGCGTCGATCTTGCCAGCTATGGCATCGGCAAAACCTCGTGGCTCTGAGCTGTGGCAGAGCTGCTCCTTGAGGGACTCCAGGCTGCAGACATCGACTCGAGCGGCAATCTCTTCAAGTTTACGCCGAACAATCTTTTTCAGGATATCTGGGGTATCACTCATAATCACTCAAAACTCTGGGTCAAAACCACTAACCTGTCGAGCCTGCTCCTCGCCTCACCGCTGGTGATAGCCGCATCGGCTTTTTCAATCCCTTGTTTGAGGCTGCTGGCGATACCCGAACTATAAATCGCAGCACCGGCATTGATCATGACAATATCCCGAGCTGGCCCTGGTTTATCCTCGAGTACACCTCGAATGGTTGCGAGACTCTCAGTCGCATCATTGACCTGAATCGTCTCGAGGGGATTACGGGTGACCCCGAAATCCTCGGGTTGAATGGTGAAACGCCTGATCTGGCCATCTTTCAACTCCGCCACATCAGTTGCGTCGCCAATACTGATCTCATCGAGACCATCCCGGGAGTGCACCACCATCACATGACGACTGCCCAATCTTTGTAAAACTTCGGCCAGTGGTTCAAGCAGCTCATCGCTAAAGACCCCCAAAAGCAGGTTGGGAACACCAGCGGGGTTGGTCAACGGCCCCAATACATTGAAGATGGTTCGAACACCCATCTCTTTGCGAGGACCGATGGCATGTTTCATCGCGTTGTGATGACCGGGAGCAAACATAAAACCAACCCCAACCTCACGTACACACTGCTCGACCTGTTGTGGAGTCAGATCCAGTCGCACACCAGCCGCCTCCAGGGCATCAGCACTACCCGATTTGGAAGAGACAGATCGATTACCATGTTTGGCGACATGGCAGCCAGCCGCTGCGGCAACAAACATACAGGCGGTAGAGACATTGAAGGTGCCTGAAGAGTCGCCACCGGTACCCACGATATCCACCGGATGAGTTAAATCACCAATCGACACACCGGATGCCAGTTCACGCATCACCGATGCTGCAGCAGCGATCTCGGCAACCGTCTCCCCTTTCATCCGCAGTCCGATAAGAAATCCGCCGATCTGTGCTGCGGTGGCACCACCAGTCATGATGGTCTGCATCACCGCTGTCATCTCTTCACCGGTCAGATCCTGGCGGGCCAGAATCTTATTGATGGCTTGTTGCATTTCCACGTGCTCCCCCCCTGTTGAACTTATTGTTATAAGTCTTATACAGTTTATATCAGAAGTAGGGTGCGGCCCTGCCGCACCAACATTCGCAATCAATGGCAGAACCATTGCTGCGGCAGTACCGCACTCTACACCCCGTCGACAAAGTTCTTCAGTAAATCATGTCCATGCCGGGTAAGGATCGATTCAGGATGGAACTGCACGCCCTGTATCGCCAGGGTTTTGTGCCTGACCCCCATGATCTCATCCATAGAGCCATCCTCCAGCTCAGTCCATGCGGTGATCTCAAGACACTCCGGCAAACTCTCTTTGTCAACAACCAGAGAGTGGTAGCGAGTTGCCTGAAAGGGGTTTTCAAGGTCATGGAAGACCCCAATATCCCGATGGTGGATCGGTGAGGTCTTACCATGCATGACTTGCCTGGCATGTATGATATCGCCACCGAATGCCTGGCCAATGGATTGGTGGCCCAGACAGACACCAAGAATCGGAATCTTTCCAGCGTAAGTCTGAATAACCTCAACTGAGATTCCCGCTTCATTCGGGGTGCAGGGTCCGGGTGAGATAACGATATGGTCAGGACACAGAGCACCCACATCCTTCACTTCGATCTCATCATTCCGAACCACCTTGACCTCGACACCCAGTTCACCCAGATACTGAACCAGGTTGTAGGTGAAGGAGTCATAATTGTCGATCATCAATAGCATGACTAGCTCGCATTTCTTACAGGGATTTGGATTTTTGGGGCAAACCGGTCGAAGCAGGTTGGACGATCGGTCGCAGAAGTATAGCCGTGCCTATAGCTCAAGACCGATCGTTCAAGATGCTCGGCCGGGCTGTTCCAAAAACCAAATAGGACAAAGTGAGGTTTCATCTCCATACCTTCAATTACAGTAACCATTCAACTATCAGCATTGTTCTCGTTTAGAGGGTCCGCCCTGTGAGAAATGCGGGCTAGACCTCCTCATCACAGGCATGGCGATCAAGCCCCGCCTCTGCCAGAGCAACAGCCCGAAATACGGCACGACCTTTGTTCATCGTCTCTTTCCACTCCAGTTCAGGTACCGAGTCGGCTACTATTCCCGCGCCAGCCTGGATATGTAGCGTCTTGTCTTTAATGACAGCTGTACGAATAGCGATAGCGGTATCCATGTTGCCATTCCATGAGATATATCCCACGGCCCCTGAATAGACGCCCCGCTTCACCGGCTCCAGTTCGTCGATGATCTCCATGGCTCTGATTTTTGGTGCGCCACTCACCGTACCCGCTGGAAATGTGGCACGCAGCAGGTCGATAGCACTCATCTCGTCGCGAATGGCGCCAGTGACATTGGATACGATATGCATCACATGGGAGTATCGCTCCACAATCATCTTGTCGGTCAAAGTAACAGTGCCAATCTTAGCCACCCTGCCGGTATCGTTGCGACCCAGATCGATCAACATCAGGTGCTCTGCAAGCTCCTTGGGATCTGCCAGCAGCTCCTCCTCCAGCGCCTTGTCCTCTTCCTCGCTGTAGCCACGTCTGCGGGTACCCGCAATCGGCCTTACCGTCACCTCGCCATCTTCCAGGCGGGTCAGAATTTCAGGTGAAGAACCAACAATATGAAACTCCTTCAGATTGAGGTAGTACATATAGGGTGACGGGTTCAAGCCTCGCAGTGCACGATAGAGATCCAACGGAGGTGCTTCAAAGGGAATAGAGAGTCGCTGGGAGACCACGACCTGCATGCAGTCGCCATCGAGAATATATTGCTTACTACGTTCGACTGCCTGCTTGTAACCCTGTTCGGTAAATCCCGAGACAAAGTCGGATTCATTGACCTGTCTCGAACTCCCCTTACCTATCTTGGGAACTGGCTGACGCATCTCCTGTATCAGTTCACAGATCCTTTTCTGTGCCGTATCCAGCGTTCCTCCTTGAGAGGGATCAACATGCACAATGACATAGAGGCGGCCTGTGAGGTTATCGAATACAACCACCTCATCGGAGACCATCAGCAGAATATCCGGATTTTCCAATAGATCAGGATTGGGACATTTCGCCAGCTTGGGCTCGATATAGCGAATGATATCGTAACCGAAATATCCAACCAGGCCACCGTTGAATCTAGGCAGCCCTTCAATCTCTGCAACCTGGTAGCGTTGTTGAAAATCTTCGATCCAGGCCAGCGGATCCTCCACCTGATGAGACTCAACCACCTCATCATCACTGACCACTTCGACCTTTTGCCCGAAAACCCTGACATGGGTGCGACAAGGCAGGCCAATGATCGAATAGCGACCCCACTTCTCGCCCCCCTGTACAGATTCGAACAGATAGGAGTAGGGCGCATTGGCCAACTTCATATAGACGCTGAGGGGGGTATCGAGATCAGCAAGGACCTCACAGACAACAGGTATGCGGTTGTAGCCCTGTTGCTCCAGGGCTGCGAATTCTTGGGGGGTCATTTTCCTCTCCACACAAAAGACGATAAAACGGTTGAGCTAGAGTTGGCAGTCACCAACGCCATCGTGCACCATTCATCAAGGTCTCATTGCGTGAAAGCAGGATCATCACTATCTTCAATTAGGTAAAAAACTTGCGATAACCTTACTAGAAAACGGCACCTTAGCTCAAGCAGCGTTTTCAAGAATTCCCTGGATCTCGGTCAATGAATCAATCACTGCATCAGGGGCATAGTTGCGGATATCCTCACCATGATTATATCCGTAGCTCATACAGACAATCTGGAAGTTGGCCGCCCTGGCCGCTTTTACATCGCTTTGGGAATCTCCCACCATCAATGAAGCTGAAGGATCTATACCCAGATTCTCTGCGGCATGCAGCAAGGGCAATGGGTCGGGCTTTTTCTTTGGCAGGGTATCACCGGCGATAATGATCTCGAAATCATCATGTATACCCAGATCCTTTAACAGGGGAAGGGTAAATTGAGCCGCCTTGTTGGTCACACATCCCAGTCTGTAGCCCTGACGTTTCAAATAGTCGAGACCCTCACGAATTCCTGGATAGAGCATCGAACGCTGACTGGTGTTTAGCGCATAGAGTTCCAGAAAAATTGGGTATGCCTCGACAAAGTCCGCTTCATCCGGCTCACCATCCAACTGACCGATCAATGCACGGCGAACCAGTCGCTCCACCCCATTGCCGACCCAGTCGCGAACGCGCTCTTCGCCATGCACGGGTCGGCCGAGCCGTTTCATCATCTCATCAACGCAATAAGCCAGATCGGGCACACTATCAACCAGGGTACCGTCCACATCTATGAGGATCATTTCAGGTTTCTTGATCATGCCAAAATCTCTCTAACAAGCACTTGAATTTCGACTCTGCATGGTGCGGCATTGCCGCACCCACAGATTAACGAATTAAACCTTTGCCATCTCTGCCTTCATCTTGCCGACGATGGTGTCATAACGGTTGGCATCACTCTCTCCAGGAAAACCGAAGATACCGGAACCGGAAACGAATGTGTCTGCCCCTGCTGCCTTGATCTCCGCAATATTGTCGACCTTGACGCCGCCATCGATCTCCAGACGAATATCCAGTCCTGAGTCATCGATCAGCTTGCGGCATGCACGAAGTTTGTCCAGGGTCGCTGGAATGAAGCTCTGCCCACCGAAACCCGGGTTGACTGACATCAGCAGGATCATATCGACCTTGTCGAGTACATAGTCCAGGTGACTCAAGGGTGTTGCAGGATTGAAAACCAGGCCGGATTTGCATCCTTCAGAGCGGATCAGCTGCAAGCTGCGATCGATATGTTCAGAGGCTTCAGGATGAAAGGTAATATAGGTTGCCCCCGCTTTGGCGAAATCTGGAATGATTCTATCCACTGGCTTGACCATCATGTGTACATCGATATCAGCGGTAACGCCATGTTTGCGCAGTGCCTCACAGACCAATGGTCCGATGGTCAGGTTGGGCACGTAATGGTTATCCATGACATCAAAATGGACAATCTCGGCGCCTGAAGCGAGAACGTTGTCCACTTCCTCTCCAAGTTTGGCAAAATCCGCAGACAGAATGGAAGGTGCGATCTTATCGGACTGACGAGCCATGTTGTTATCTCCTACTGTGTGATCCCCATGCCTGGCCTGGCTGGAGGCTTGGCGCAAACCCATTTTCACGCCTCGGTTTTCAAAAGGATGGCCACTTTAACTCAAAGCGATGCTATTTTCAGCTATCCCATAAGAGGGGTATTCACACCGAACTACTATTCTATCTGGACGCTGGGTTAATATGTTCGATCGGCCAGGAGTCTCAAGATGCCAAAACATTGCCTATCTATACCGACAAAGTTATCTCTGATACTGCTTGCCATCTTCGCAGCATTCTCAATTCAGGCAGCCAATCTGAGTCTGGAACGGCGTATTTCAGAGGCACTCGATAATCCCAGTCTGTCAGGTAAAGCCGTCTGGCTGGAGGCAAATGAGGGCCGTTTTCTGGCCATCTACGAACCCAGCAGCGCCAAGCTGAGCCTTGGTGGTGCTCTGATTCTGCATGACGCCGGCACCCATGCCGACTGGATAGAGGTCATTCAACCTCTTCGGCAACATCTATCAGAACAGGGCTGGAATACCCTCAGCCTGCAACTGCCTGCTACAGAATCCCGTCCCGATCCTCGTACTACCCAGAGTCTGTTGGAAAAAGCATCCCCCCGCATCCAGGCAGCCATCGACTATTTAGATCCACAACAGCAACCCACACTGGTTCTGGTAGGCCACGGCTTGGGTGCCACCATGGCACTGCACCACGCAGCCAAACAACCCAATCAGCGGATCAAGGCTATCGCCGCAATTGGCCTGAGTATCGACACAGAGGACGAATCAACACCAGCAGCCCAGGCAATCGCACAACTACAGATACCTCTATTGGATCTGTTTGGTAGCCGTGACCTGACAGCCGTCAGGGAGAGTGCGGCAAAACGACGCCAAATCGCTTCTATGAATGGCCGAGAGGATTATCGACAGGAGAAGGTGAATGGTGCCAACCACTTTTTCACAGGATTACAGAGCAGCTTATCGCACCGCATCCATGCCTGGCTGAAGCGATCAACGAGCGACGCCACAGGTGAGCGCTAATCTTCTCTCATCAACTTTTTGATCCGACGCACATAGTGGCGAGTCTCTCCTGGCGCATGGGACTCCACCTGGATCCAGTTTTTTACCTCGCCTTCAGTTTTTTTAGCTTTTCGGTAGGCTCGTAAAACATTGCCATAACCTGCATTGTAACTGGCCAGAGCAAAGGCCAGACGCTCCTCTGTTGGCAAACCTTTTTTCCACTTACGATAGAGCATGCGGTCATAGTAGACCCCTGCTGCGATATTCCAGCGGGGTTCGTCTATGTGGGTAAAGTGGGGGTTGTCCTCCTTGATCTCCGCATAGGTGCCCGGCAGGATCTGCATAATCCCTTTGGCCCCAGCCGGACTCGAGGCACCCGGCCTGAGCCCGGATTCTGCTATCCCCTGCGCCTTGAACCAGTGCCAATCGATATGAGGACCAAAGTAGTGCTTGGTATATTTTCGAAAATAGTCATCGTAACGATCACTCCAGTGATCATCTTTGACATTTTTGAAAGGGCCTGCAACTACCAATCCGGGTAGTAATAGCAGTAACAGAAAACTACGCAAAGGCATAGGGCCGACTAATTCAGACCGAGCCCGATCACCAGGCCCAGGGCTGTGCCTATGCCGACGAATATCCCCATGATCATGATCCCAACTGCAATATTCCCCTTCTGCAACTCATCGGGAATACTGAAATTGACGATATGGCTGAAGACCTTGCAGCCAAACCACATAAAGAAGATCGTCAGCGCCCCGCCAATGATCACGTAGACAAAATTGAGCAGGATGGGGTCTAGGCTATCGGTCATTTCTCCCCTCCCAGGGACTGATTGAGTAACAGAGTAAGACAAACCAATGGTGCTGCAAGATCAGCCCATGGAGCGGGCTTCTTTGATGCGTTCGTAGGCCTTCTTTATCTCATCGGTCTTTTGGGCTGCCATCTTCATCATCTCTTCGGGCAGTCCTTTGGAGACCAGCTTGTCAGGATGGTGCTGGCTCATCAGGCGTCTATAAGCCCGCTTTACCTCTTTATCGGGCGCATCGGCAGAAACATTAAGGATCGCGTAGGCATCCTCCAGTGAGACCCCTTGCGACCTGGGGGGAGGTTGGCTGCCTGTGCCGCCATAGTGGGATTGAGCCTGGACCATGCGCACAAGCCGCCGAAAGGTGAATTCAGGGACATTCAGCAGTTCGCAGATGTGGAGTAGCAGCACCTCCTCTTGCCGGTCCATTTGACCGTCCGCATAGGCTGCCTGGATCTGAATTTCCAGAAACATCTGGATCAGGGTCTGGCGACGATGACACTCCTGGCGAAACTGGATCACCACATCATCCAGAGGAAACTGATCTGATTTACCTTCACTGAACAGATGAATGGCGGTCTGCCGCATCTCACTGGAGAGCGACATTTGGCTCATCAGGTTCTCAGCCAGTCTGATCTCATCCTGAGAGACCCGTCCATCAGCCTTGGCCAGATGTCCAAGAACCGAAAAAGTCGCGGTAAAAAAAGCAGTCTGAACCCGCTCCTGATCCCCTGGTCCCCAACTGGCACTATCGCCGGGAAGCGCTTTCAAGCCTTTATCGAAACGATGCCCTAAAGCCGCACCCAACACGGCACCCAATGGGCCGCCGAGCATAAAACCAAATGCACCACCTACCAGTTTTCCCCACCAGCTCAAGGAGTTACCTCACTAAATTAGCATTCGAACCCACCATCTGAAATCATCTTCAGACAATCATGCAGGTTGTTTTGATACGCCCACGATCGGGCAATCAGAAAACTATACCTCAGCTTGTACTGGATAATCTATTTGCCGTGTAGATATTGTTCGTCACTGAATGAGTAGACCCAGGCAGGAAAAAACACCACCATCATGGTGATGACCCAGCCATTGATCAGTGCCTCAGGGAAAAACATCAATGGAAAAAACGGCATCACCGTGACCTGTAATTCAGCCAGGGTATAGGCTCCGCTCAGCACCAGTAACATCATAGCCAGATAGCCGCTTACGTAGCCAACGAGCCAGGCAGTAAAAAAACCATTACCCAAGACATAGACAAAAAACTGTTTTGGTAACCATGTGCGTAGCAACACCAGAGAGATCTGCGACAGGGTAATTGGCGCCAGTGCAACTGTCAGGAAACTGACCACAAAGCCTTCCCATCCAGATCCAGCGTTCAGAGTCACCGCGAAGAGAGCAAGAGAGGCGATAATAATCGCCATAGACCAGCCAAACATCAGGGTTATGACCGTGACACCGAGCAGATGAAAGGAGAGACCAGCCTGAATCTGGCCACGCATATGCCATAGCACGATCAAAGCCACAACAGCACCAAAAAAGACGTGAAATTGATTTTTTTCTGTAAGTCGACGCCAATAAGCCAGCCGTAAGGCGATCAGAAAACTTGCCACAAACAACCCTGCCATTCCAAGTAGCAGGTTTCCGGAGAATAGATCACCATCCAATTCCATCGATTTTCTTCCTTTCCTCGGCGCAATAATTAGCTATGCTGAGCGCTGATGACAGAACACACCAGATAATATGGGAGAGCCCTATGATTTACCGTTCCCTCGGTGACAGCAATCTCAAAGTCAGTGCCCTCAGTCTGGGTACCATGACCTTTGGCGAACAGAACAGTGAGGCTGAAGCCCATGCTCAGTTAGACCGGGCCATTGACGCCGGTATTAATCTTATCGACACAGCAGAGATGTATCCGGTTCCGCCCAAAGCGAAAACACAGGGCGAAACCGAGCGTCATGTCGGCAATTGGCTTGCCCAACGTGGACGACGGGACCAACTGGTACTCGCCACCAAAGTCGCCGGTCCCGCAGACTGGCTCAACTACCTGAGGGACGGCAATCTGCACCTCGACAGAAGCAACATCGAAGCCGCATTGAACCAGAGTCTGCAACGTCTGCAGACAGATTACATTGACATCTATCAGCTGCACTGGCCGGATCGCAAGACCAACTACTTCGGCCCACTGGGTTATCAACACCCTGAACATGAGGAGGCCACCCCAATCGAAGAGACCCTGGAAGTTTTAGGGGATCTGAAAAAAGCAGGAAAAATCCGCCATATCGGTGTCTCCAATGAGACCCCTTGGGGGCTCATGCGCTACCTGCAGATTGCCAAGCAACACAACCTGCCTAGAGTGGTTTCCATACAGAATCCCTACAGCTTGCTGAATCGCACATTCGAGATCGGCCTGGCGGAAATCGCTCACCGAGAGCGCTGTGGTCTGTTGGCCTACTCACCGATGGCATTCGGTGTCCTCTCTGGTAAATATCTGGGTGGCAGGATGCCAGCCAACGCCCGCCTGACCCTGTTCGACCGTTTTACCCGATACACAAACCCACAAGCTGCTGCTGCAACCGAACAGTATGTTCAGCTGGCCAGAGAGCATGATTTGGATCCGGGACAGATGGCACTTGCCTATGTGACCAGCCGCCCCTTTGTGACCAGCACAATCATCGGTGCCACCACCCAACAACAGTTGGAAAAGAATCTTGCAAGTATCGACACCGTGTTGAATAAGGAGCTATTGGATGGCATTGAAAAGATCCATTTTCAGCATCCAAATCCAAGCCCTTGACCCACCGCAACAACTCACCGGATTCTAGAACGAAAGCATATGATCCAGCTTAAAAATGGGCTACAGTCATGGTCATAAGCTTGTTTTTCCAACCACTATTATTTCTCGTCAAATTGTTATGGATCTACAGGGAGAGATCCAATATCGTCCGCCAACACGAAGACACTGAAAAGTAGAGAAGATCAATCATGAATAGACCTGTAATCCGCATTGGCTCATGGTTTAAAACAGTCAACGGAGACCAATTTGAAGTTGTTGCTCACGACTTGGATGAGGGGGTTATTGAAGTCCAGTTCTATGATGGCACGGTAGAAGAGTATGATCTGGATGACCTTGAGGAACTCGAGGTGAAACCGATAGCGCCACCTGAGGATTGGGCGGGCTCCTACGATCTCAGCAAAGATGATTACGGGGTAGATCTTGATCAGCCTGCCGGTGACAATCATGCCAATCCATTCGATAACCTGGAAGATAAGGATTAGGGCCTGTTTACTCTATTCGAATTGGCCCTAGTTAGACGAACGTCTCTTTAAAGCGTGCCTTTTCTGGTTGTTGATCTGGCTAACAGCGGTTATTGCATCCCTTCTCGCACTGTACGATGGGGTCGTGCCCACGGCATAAGGTGGAAACAGTATAAAGCCACCTCTCGCTTCTTCATTACACCCACTGATTAACCGCTAATATCAACCCTATTGGTGGGGCATGGCCCCACCCTACCCAGTGTGTAAACTTGCATTCGATATCAACTAAGGCTGAGGAAGTGCGGGTGATAGTCGTCCTGCTCCGACATTTAGATATAGCTGCAGGCCGGCTCTTGTTATGGGCGGTACTTTTATTACCTTAGATATCACGCAGTTGAATAGGGAGTGCAGCTTAGGCAAAGTGGATCTAAGCAAGACTTTTGGACGTAACACTTAATAACAAAGCGGGAACAATTCGATTGAACCTGATCTGACGTCACTAAAGTTTGCCAACCCAGGGCCGTTATTAAAAGTAACAGCGGCCCTGATTCAAGTAAGATACAGGAGGTGTAAGATGAAAACAGTCTACGATATGAGTACTGGCCAGATTGCTGAAACCGGTCTCGAAGAGGCGTCTGTGCATCAAAACGCACCTAACGCAGAATATGCAACCGAGCTTGAATTGGGTCTGCAGCCCGTAATCTCCGAATCGTCCACGAAGAGAGCTTTACCACCTGAGCTGGTCCTGGCAGACCTAAATGCCTTTCTCGAGAAGATGAGCTAACAGGTTAAGGCAGAGACTTCGTGACTCACAAGCCGGGCCTCAGGCCCGGCTTTTTTCTAGCTGCTGAAATTTCATTGCAGACCTCAAACTGCCACTGTAAATTGTAAAAATACCCTCGCCCTCTGCAAGGGTGTGGCCATACCCCACCCGTAAATTGTAAAACATCCTCGCCCTCTGCGTAGGGTGGGGCCATGCCCCACCATCCAGGTTATGGAACCGCAAAAAACCCAGTTACTTGGATCACTACCAGCAACATCTGTAAACCGGTTCATCCGGTGGTTATCGTTTCAGTTGGAGATGGCGCGGCAGGGCCGCACCCTACCCTCGAGTTTATTCCGCAGCTTTCGTTTTTTCTGCGCTTATCCCTCTTCTCAAAACGGGACAACCACCAAAATTCCATGTTAAGACGTAGAGTGGGGCCATACCCCACCCGTAAATTGTAAAACATCCTCGCCCTCTGCGTAGGGTGGGGCCATGCCCCACCATCCAGGTTATGGAACCGTAAAAAACCCAGTTACTTGGATCACTACCAGCAACATCTGTAAACCGGTTCATCCGGTGGTTATCGTTTCAGTTGGAGATGGTGCGGCAGGGCCGCACCCTACCCTTGAATTTATTCCGGAGTTTTTTTTACTGCGCCTCTGTATCGAATTAACTGAACTTTTTCAGGCTACCCCAGTTCAATCAAAACCTGTCCGCTATCTATCCTTGCAGGTATCGATTGAAGTGCATCACCAGCGCAGGGACCTCGCAGACAAATACCGTCTTCAATACGAAACAGGGCACCATGGGTTGCGCACTGAATGTAGTTATTGCTCAAATCAAGAAACTGGTCGGGTTGCCACTCAAGATTAATCCCAGTATGTGGACAATGATTGCGGTAGGCATAGACCCGGGATGCTTTACGTACCACAAGGATTTCCAGAACCTCGTTATTAAACTCAATGGTAAAACCTCGGCTCCCTGGGTCACTGAACCCATCTAAATCACAAATCACTTGCCACGATGACATGCTATTTCACTGCTGCTTCTGGGCCAGGCCTGAAACCTCCTGAAGCTTTCACAAGTTGCCCTATAGCCCTTCTCTACCACACTTCTCTCCCGCAGCCTGAATCGCATACCTCAGCGCCTCCATCGGATCATCCCAATGATAGAGCCCGTGTATCAAACCGGCATTGAAGACATCACCAGCCCCTAGCGTATCTATTACCTTCGGCGGCTTGAAGGCTGGCAAAAACCGGGCACTGTTATCTCCAGTCTGAAACCAGCCACCCTCCTCCCCCCAGGCAAGAAAACAGAGCGCCCGAGTAGTAAAGGAGGCTATATAATCAAACAGCTTTTGTGCACTGTCCAAACCCTTTGCGAGTGCATAGGCTCTAGAAACCATAACCACATCGGCATAGCTCAAACACTGTTCCAAATCATCCCGTGGCTTTTCAAGTTCAATTGAAACACGAGCATCCGTTCCCTGCTCTCTTACTCGCTTTAGCATCGCCAGCGTAGCCTGAGGGTTGCGCCCTTCAAAATGGAGCCAATCAAAAGCGCTTAATTCAACTTTGGAGAAGTGACTTTCGTTATACTCAGGAAGATTTCGATAGTGAACTATGGTACGGGATCCCGTTGCCTGACTGGAAATAATGTAGGAGGTTGGGGTTACACTGCCAGTCTCTACAGAGGCCCAGCGGGTATCTATAGCGGAAGCAATCAGCGCTTCCTTAATGAACTTACTCTGCTCATCATCTGCCAGCATTCCGGCCCAACTACAGCGGTGCCCAAGGCGACTCAAGACAGTGAGTGTGTTACAGGCGTTCCCGCCTCGTCGAAGCTGTTGTGCTGTGGCTCGTATCTCTTGATCTTCTTCTGGAAAAACATCTACCCGATTGACGATATCCAGGGTTGCGACACCAATTGCCAGAATATGCATCGGAGATCGTTAACGGGTAGCGGGACTATTTACGGCGGAACAGGCGGCCCAGGGAGTTACGCTTGGGATCAGAAGGATCAGTTGGATCTCTGGAGTCCATTTCAGTCATCTGTGATCCTGGGTCACTGACTGGTGTAGTGCCGGCATCCAAACCACCTGTCTTTCTGAGCAAAAGTTCCAGCTTACGTTTAAGTTGATCCACTTCCTTATCTCTATCTTCGATAGAGTCCTCCAAAGCGCGACATTGGCTTTGGGATAGTCGTAACAGATGATCCTTCTCTGACAAAGACTGCTGCATGGAGAACATCTCCTGACGGCTGGCCTGTAATGCAGCCACCTCATCCACATCGCGACTGCTGGAAGTTGAGACTTTGGATTTCGCACGCCTTACCTCTTCCCGCATATGTTCGAGATCATCTGCCGCTTGCCTGCGCACCATATCCAACTCGGAACGCAATGCATTAACTTGTTCATCAACACCAAAAGATTGTACATCCTGTATCTGCTCAACATAGGTCTCGATGACACTGCGTAACTCACCCACTTCACGGCGCATACGTGAGGCTTCAGCACTGGCCTCATCCCGCTCAGTTTCAAGATTGTCGGCCTTGATGCGCAACTCCTCCATCTGAACCAGAAGGTCGTCGGCCATACTGGAATCCGACATCTGATCACGCATACCGCTCATCTCAGAGTTGAGATGATCATTCTCGTTAGCCATGTCCGCATACTGTGAGCGCATCTCTGTCAGCTGTTTCGCATATTGATCCCGCTCTTGAGCCAGACGCTCCTTCTCATCGTTCAACGTCTCCAGATCTTCACCGAGCATCTCGATGGCGGTTTCCTGCACTTCACGCTCACGTCTCAGCACATCAGCCTGACGAGCCATTTTTTCGCTCTTTTCGCGCTTTTTCCGCTCGCTCTCCAGGGCGACTCGAAGTACATTCACCTCGCTCTCAACATCGTCTGTAAGTTGACTCTCCATCTCCATCTGCACTTCACGCAGACCTTCAACTTCCCGCTTCAGGCTGACGATCTTCTCTTCAGCCTGGGTTAATGCCTGTTGCTTTGTTTGCAGTTCATCGCTGGCCTGGGCCTGTTGCAAAGATTCGTTGGCACTCTCCAGCTCTGACTGTATGGCCGCCTGCTGCTGTCGACTATCCTGCAACTCCTTGACCAACTCCCGCTCCCGTTGTTGCATTTCGGTCACGGCTTGCTGGGTAGATTCCTTTTTCTCTGCAAGTTGCTTTTGCAGATCAGTCAGTGAGGCTTGCAGTACCTCAACCTGCTGTTCTGAGTCTTGAGCGCTCTGCAACTTCTGCTGCAGGCTCTCCTCAGTCTGTTGTTGCGTTTCCCGCTCCTCATCGTATCGCTGCTGAAGCTGCTCCATCTCACTTCGCACACTATTCAGCTGCTGCTCCAACTCCTCTCTTGAGCTAGCCAGAGCATTACGGTTGAGCTCTATCTCTGCCATTGCGGCATTGACTGACTGGGTCATCTCTTTTTCTGTTGCCAAGTCAGTTTGCAGGCTTTCGATAACGGACTCTTTATCGGACAACAGACTTTCATGGTTCTGCTTCGCCTGCTCCAGCTCTGACCTTGTCTCATTCAACTGCTGCTGTAACGCCGCCTTATCTGACGCTAAAGATTCACGGCCTGCCTCAATCTCTGCCAGCGAGAGATTAATAGAGTTGGTACTCTCTTTTTCAGCGGCTAATTCGCTTTGCAGTGCCTCAATGGCAGCGTATTGATCTGATAACTGAGATTCATGATCCTGTTTGAGCTGATCCAGCTCTGATCTGACTTCGCTTAATTGCTGTTCCTGTGTCCCTTTATCACTCTGCAACTGCTCCTGCTCAGCCAGTAACTGCTGATGAGTCTGGTTGAGTTGCTCGAGAGATTGTTTCGCTGTTTCCAGCTCGCCATAGACACGACTGCTATCTTGCTGTTTTTCATTCAGCTCGTTCTGAAGCGTATCAATACGCTCTTGCAAATCAGCCTGTAACGCTGCGAGCTGTTGCTCAGCCTGATCCTTTTGCTGGACCATCTCCTGCAACACTGACTCCCTCGACGCCAGGGTCTCTTCAATAGACTGCTTTGTCTGTTCAACATCGGTGAGTTGCAGAGTTGCGGCTTGCACAGCCTGCTCAGCTGTTTCCAAAGACTGCTTTAAGAATTGTGAAGTCTGGTGTTCCTGTTCAAGACGCGCTTCCGATTCAACCCGCCTCTCTTTCTGTTTGCGAGTTGCCTCCTGGGCCTCTTGTAATTTATCCCTCAGCCTGACCAACTCTTCATCGCTGTCAAAGTGAACCTCTTCCAGCGCATTCTCTAGCTGCTGTTCACGCTCCAGCGCATTTTCCTTTTCCAGATTCAAAGCAGCAATCTGTTGCTGTAACTCGTTGATCTCTTCTGAGGTGTTATCCTGCTGGGTCTGCAACTCTTCCAGCGTCTTATTCAGACCGGCCTCAGCCTGTTCCAATGCACTTTGACGCTCTGCCAGCTGTTCATCCAGTTGGCTCTTCTCACTCTGCAGCTGATCTTTCTCAGCACGGGCCTGCTCTAAATCAACCTGAAGTAGTTGCATGGCATCAGCATGAGCTGCTTCGGCCTCTTGAATTCTACTACGCAGCGCCTCCAGCTCACCCACCAGGCCCTGTCTCTCTTCCTCAAGACTATCGATCTGCTGCTGCAGAACAGACGCCCTTGTCTGCTCCTGCTCAAACTGATCTTTCCACTCATCCCTCTCCTGCTCCATGGCAACCTGAGCGGAGCTCATAGCAGCCAACTGCTGCTCTAAATCCTGCTTGAGCTGCTGTAACCCGGAAACCTCATCACTGGCTTGCTCTGCAGTCTGTTTGGCGTTCTCAGAGAGGGTTTCTATCTGTGCAGTAAGTTCATCTACAGTCTGTTGATTGAGCGCCTGTTGCTGCTGCAGCTCTTGCTGAGCCTGCGTCAGGGCCTGCTGTGCCTCTTCGAACTGCTTCTGATAGTCTGCTTCTGCCTCAGCAGCACTCTGCTGCTGCTGGCGTAATTCATCTTCAGCTTGAGCCAGGGATTTTTCTATCTCTTCGAATTGCTGCTGATGCTGCGACTCTGACTCTGTGCTCTGCTCTTTTTGCTGCTCTAGTTCTGATTGAGCTTGAGCAAGAAACTGCTGAACTTCTTCAAGCTGTTGCTGATACTCGGACTCGGAGTCAGCGGCGCGATCCCGTTGCTGTAGTAGCTCATCCTGAGCCTGAGTGAGGGCTTGCTGAATCTCTTCAAGTTGCTGCTGATACTGAGATTCCGTCTTGGCAACATGATCTTGTTGCTCTTGCAACTTACCAGTCAATCCCTCCTGCTCTTGACGAAACTGGGTTAAATCACTGTGGGCCTGCTGGTGGGATTGCTTCAGCTCATCATGGGCCTGGCTCAGGCTGTTTATAGCTTCTGAGAGCTCCTCATTACGGGCTTCTGAGTCTTTTAAAGACTGAATCAGATCATCACGTTCTTTCGATAAACGCTCTAAATCGTCCGCAAGCTGCTGCTGCCGACTCTCGGTCTCCTGCTGCGCTTTCTGTAGCTCATCCCGCTCCCGGGTAATCGCGGCCAAACCATCTTCAGCCTGCTGGTGATAGCTCTCAGCCTCACCCTTGAAAGCAGCTATTTCAGCCAGTAGCTGCTCACTTTTATCTCTCTCTTCCTGGCTGCTTTCCTGAGCATTCTCAAGTTCGAACTGTAACTCTGTTATCTGCTCTTTGAGACGTCCCTCACTCTCTTCATGGCGGCCATGAATCTGCTCCAGCTGCTTGTGCAGCTCATCGCTATGCACTCTGACATCATTGGCATGCTGTTTTGCACTGTCCATCTCCTGCTGGCTCGTCTCCAGACGAGACTCCAGTTCCTTGATGCGCTGCTGCAGTGCCTGCTGATCAGCCTCACTGCCCTCTTGCTCGGCCAATCTGGATTCCGCTTTCTCCAAGCTGTCACGAAGCTGCTCCACATCCTGCTGCAGCCCTGCTGCTGAGTGAGCCTCTTCTTCGCCGCTTTGGATCCGGCTTTTTGCAGCAGTAAGCGCTTGGCGTAACAGTTTTATTTCAGTTTGTCTCTGCTCCAGTTCCTGCTGAAAATGTTTACGGGTCTCATCGAGCTCCTTCTTCATGCGATTCAATGCGGCGATATGTTCCTCAGCAGACTCGGCAGCGTTTGCACCATCATCTGAATCACGATTGAAATCTATGACATTGTTGACCAGAAGCTCGCTCTCATGAGCCTTCAGGCCGACCTCTTCTGCCAGCTCAGTCCAGTTGGCAGCGACAACGAACACCTCTGCGCCGCGCTCAGTAAGGAGATAGGCCGCAGTAGCTGACTGACCAACTTCCTCACCATATACGACGTACGGACGATCCAGGGTAAGACTCGAGGCCTGAAAGCGAAGTGAGAAAAAAGGTAGATTGATTGCCCCGGGAAGGTGCCCCTCTTCATACTCCTCAGGGGCACGAACATCCAGCCAAAGGGCTCCATTTACGACATAATCGGCCGCTTCGCTGTAGTCCAGTGCTCGTGAGAGAGGCTGTTTGACCAGCTCGATGAAATCCTGCTTATTCAGTCGCACCAAGATCCCGTCAGTATCCATCACCACAGAACTGCCCCGGGGCTTGTCTGAAATTAGCGCCTCTTCACCAAAGCCCTTGCCTGCCTTAAGTCTGGCCAACTCCACTGGAGCATGGCTCTTCTCTGGCTGCCGGGAGACTACACACTCCCCTCGACTGATCAGATAGAAATAATCCCCATCATCACCTTGATTGATGATGACATCGCCGGCACTGACATGAACCTCTTCCATACGCATCATTACACGCTGGAGATTTGCAGGAGGAATTTGTTGAAAAACAGGGGATTGCAGCAATAGACTCATCCAGTCGCCACTGCTTGGCTGATCGATGCTATTCACTTCATAGCTGGCACTATGGCTACGTGCCAGCATATCACTCAGCATACGGCTGTCGATCCGGACATAGTTTACCGCTGTCCTGGCCTGGGCAGAGTGTTTGCGAGGCAGCTGATGAGCCAGAGCAAAACGCGCTGTTGGCGTACCGCTGCTGATTAAATCCATCTCTTTCTGCCCGGACAATAGCGCTACAGTACCTGACAGGAGGTATACATTCTGGTGATCTGTATCACCTTCACGGAATAGATAATCACCCTTCTTAGCCTTTTCCACCACAATTTGGCTAAGTAGATGACCTAGCTGTTCCTCTGAAAGTGTATTCAGTGGTACCAGGTTTTTTAGAAGAACATCGTCGCTTTTACTATTAGGCACGGCCATTCTTTTTGCGCTCAGGAATTTTGATCCTAGTTCATGAGGGGTTGCTTCGCTCCTCTATGTAACGGCACTCTGAATAAAAAGCTGAATGGGAATCTACCTCCTCCATTCATAAAAATTGAACACGTTTGCATTTTTACCCAGAGCCGGGAAACCATAGCTATCCTGCTGGTTTATTGCAACGATACATATCAAAGGGTAAGTATAAAACCTTATGAAATCATTAAAAGGTGTTATTGCGGCCGGACATACTGAAACAGCAGAGGCCGCAACAGAGATATTAAGGGCTGGAGGCAATGCATTTGATGCCGCTATCGCAGCGATGTTGACGGCTTGCGTTGCAGAACCAGTACTGGCTTCCCTTGGAGGAGGAGGATTTCTCACCGCCTGTGCAAAAGACCAGTCTCCGCAACTATTTGATTTTTTTACCCATACGCCCAAACAGAAGAGACCCGCAGAGGATCTCGATTTCTATCCAATCGAAGCCGATTTCGGCACTGCCAGCCAAACCTTTCATATCGGCCTGGGATCGGTCGCTACCCCAGGTTTCATTCGTGGCCTGTTTTCAATCCACAAACACCACTGCCAACTCCCTTTATCAGAGCTTTTCAAGCCAGCCATAGAACGGGCAAAAAATGGGGTGGCTATCAACCAATTCCAGGATCTGATAGCAACTATCGTAGCCCCCATTCTTCGTGCCACGCCAGGATCCATGGCGTTAAATAGTTCTCCCGCAGATCAAACACGCCTGATATCCGAAGGGGAGTGCCACAAACAACCTCAACTTGCCGACTTCCTTGACGCACTGCAACATGAAGGAGAGAGACTCTTTTACAATGGAGAGGCGGGCCAGAGCCTGATCAAAGCGTGCCAACATCAGGGTGGACATCTACGCCAAGAAGATCTTTCTGATTATCAGGTAGTGGTGCGAAAACCATTACATTACACCTATCGGGATGCGCAACTTTATACAAATCCACTACCTTCAGTCGGCGGTACGCTGATCGCATTCGCATTGGGATTGATCGCAAACCATACAAAACAGACAGCATCCATGAGCCAAGGATCAGCACTACGCCTGCTTGCCAGAACCATGCAATTTACACAACAGGTGCGTCAGGAAAATAGACTGACTATGGCTCAAATTCTTAATCCGGATATAGCCGAGGCATATCAGCGCAAAATGATAGAAGGTGGCCTCTCCACGCGGGGGACGACCCAGATCAGCATTGCTGACGCCGAAGGCAATCTGGCCAGCATGACCCTTTCCAATGGTGAAGGGTGTGGATATATCATCCCCAATACCGGCATCATGATGAACAATATGCTGGGAGAGGAAGATCTCAATCCAGGAGGATTTCATCAATGGCCCGAGGACAGACGCCTCGCCTCAATGATGTCACCAACTCTGATCATGTCCAAAAATGGCGATGCCCTGGTAACCGGATCAGGTGGCTCCAACCGAATTCGCAGCGCAGTTTTACAGGTAATCCTCAACCAACTTGACCACCGTATGGCCCTTGCAGAGGCCGTTTCCAATCCCCGTATTCATTTTGAAAACGACTTGTTGAGCATTGAACCGGGATTCGACAAAGCACTATGTCATGACCTATTGGATGAATTTCAACATCAACAACATTGGAAACAGAAAAACCTCTTTTTTGGTGGTGCACATAGCGTTATGTTGGATCACAAGGGTAATTTGAGTGGCGCTGGAGATGAACGACGTGGTGGCGTCAGTCGCATGGTTTACCAGTATTAACCCGGCGACTAAGTATGTCGTCTTCAGGGTTTCACACATAACAGCTCACCAGCAATCCTGAATAACCTCAACAACCCGGTATTCTTACTGCCCCAACATGTCACGCTTCAACGATTTGGTGACGGGCTCACTGCCAATCCATATCTTCAGTAGTCCCTGAAAAAAGTCATCCCCTGGGATAGTTGCCTTCTCATCGCCCTTTATTCTGACTCTTGTTCCCCGACCAGGAAAAAAGTCCAACTCTACCAAATCACCTTTATATAAGGTCTCAAACAGACTGTTAAAATGCTCAAGCCGCTCTCCCAGCTGATTCATCTCCTGTTGTGAATGGTTAGCTTTAAAGCCATCGCTCCACCCTTGAATGAGTTTTTCACGCTCAACTTCAGAATAGAGCATTCTCATCTCCACTCTTGCCGAGCCACTGTTTTTTACTATTACTGACGACTGATCACTCTTCTGTTCTAAATAGAGCGCTGCAATATAGATATCAAAGAAAAACTTCTCCCTGACACCTGCCCCATTCAGCACGAGTTGAACACTATCCCCCTCTCGTTGAATCGATTCAGGCAGGGAAATACCGGCAACCTCTTTTGCAAAACCATGAGACAAGTTAATCAACAGCAAAAAGCTCAATACAATTCGTTTCATACAATCCTCCAAAAAAACTCAACTGTTTATAAAAATGGCCGATAGGGTGCTAACTCCATAACAGGAAAAAGTAAAAACAGCCAGCCTATGGTCAGCTAAAACCCTGTATCTGCATATCAGTTGTGCTTTTGCAGCAGATACAAAAACTATCAAATAGACGATATACACGAGCCATTTCTGCTTACAAAAGAAGACTATTGAACAGTTAATGACATACGTCATATACCGAACATGCAGAATAGAGTAGTAATCTCACACCTAAAATATGCAACGCAAACCCAATCCAAACAACTACGCTTTATACATGCTTTACAGGAAGGAGAAATATACTTTTATGTAAAAAGCCAGTATAAAACTGCCGATTCATGTTTAACTATCGAAAAACTGTGTTATTTTTAACACACACCCCTGTCACTTTTCAGAAGGAGCAAACCCTATGGTTGCAAAGAAAGCCGCGAAAAAAACTGCGAAAAAAACCGCTAAGAAGAAAGTTACTGCTAAAAAAGTAGCAGCTGCACCACGCCTGAAGGCGATCCAAGACAAGCAGACTAAAACACAAATTCTTAGTGCAATCTCTGAAGAAACTGATCTTTCCCGGAAAGACGTTGCCGCAGTTTTCGCCTCATTGAACTCTCTTGTTACCCGCCATATGCAGCGCAGAGGCTCAGGTGAATTCACCATCCCCGATACTGGAATCAAGGTTCGTCGCGTTGTGAAGCCAAGAACCAAAGCCCGCATGGGACGCAATCCTGCAACTGGTGAAACCATCAAAATCGCTGCTAAGCCAGCAAAAACAGTTGTAAAACTCACTGCACTTAAAGCATTGAAAGATAAGATCGGTTAGCACCATATGCTGCCGTTGCAACTCTGTAACGGCAGTATTCACTACCTTAAATTTCCAACTCTTCCCGCCGACCAGAGATATTAATCAAAGACTGCTCCCTTACTTTCATATCGGGAACAGACCTAATCCGGTAGAGAAATCTCCAACTCATCACCCTGCTGCGATAGCTTGAGATGCTTTAAAAAACTCATACCAAGCAGAACTTCCCGTTCAGGCATGTTGGGCAATATTGATGCCTTCACATTTCGCATTGTGATCGGACCCAACTGCAAACTATCGATCTTGGTCAGCCAACTTCGAACCACACCATTCGCTGTACGACTTTGACTTGGTGCACCAGGACGAAGACCTGCCTCTTCAGCCAGTTTTGACGATACCGCTACCAAAGTGGCGCCTGTATCGAGCAGATAGATAACATCGACACCGTTGATCTTTCCGGGGGCTACATAGTGCCCGGCCCGGTTGCGCTTAAGCACGACAGTTGATGAATCTTCAAGACCAGAGGTGACCATCAGTTGTCGATTGGGGTTGTTCTGATGCTCGATCCATTGGGAAAACAGCACAGTAAGCAGCACCAGTAGCGACACCCATGCTGCAACAATCATCCATCGACCAAATTTCTGCTGATCACTCATAAATTTAAAGCTCTGGGTGGGAATATCTATCTTTGGCCTACAGGTTGATAGCAAGAGCAGACTCTGACTGTTTCAAACCAAACTGCCTATTACCACTATTCATTGAATTCCACAGACGCTGGAAATAAGCCAGATAGAGGATGATTTAGTTACTTCAACTGCTTTAAATAGTGTAGCGGGCTGGAATGACAAAGAGATCCAGCCCGCTGTTTATTCCAGCTAATCTCTACTGACGGTACCTTCTATTGGGTGACTTTGAACGCATTTGGTTCATGAAATATTGGCGATAGAAGGCCAGCGCACTGTTACCATTGGCTGCCACATCAAACACCTTCCAACCCGATTCACTGCGATAGAATCGAAAATCGATATTTGCTGGATACCCTCCTGCCTGCAGAATACCCACACGTACTTTCACTTCATTAGGACCTGCAGGTCTTGGGCGATAGAAACGGACATCCTGATTGCTGTAGCTGCCCAGCCTTTTTGCCAGAGTACTCAGCAGCATCTCTTTAACCTTAAATCCAAGCTCGGCTTTCTGCTGATCATTCATATGCCGCTTCATCGGCCCTGCTGCCCAATCTGCCATATAGTCAAAATCGAAGTATGGCGCTATCTCAGATTGCAGAAATGCAGCAACCATTTGAGGGTCACGCTGGTCTGATTTACGAAGAAATTTAAGCAGCTTGGTTATCCCCTCGCGTAAAACCACGCCGGGCCCAGCCTCTTGTTGCACTGGCTTCATGGCGCCAGGGTAGGGCTGTCCATAGCCGTAGTTTGGTACTGCATATGCACTGCCTGATAGCAACAGCGTCAATGCAGCAAAACTAGTCAAGGTTCTATTCATATAATCCTCCGGTGGTAGTGTGAGATCATCTATGTGATCTTTAGGCAGGTTGCCTAGCCAAATTGTCAAAATCAAGCTTTTTTAAGTCGATCCCATGGATCGGAAACTAGCGGTTAATCCGTGACTCTGTATGTACTATAGGTTCCCTTGATAGCCTTCCTGCTCAAGCAACAGACCCAGCGAAAGAACCTGAATAGTATCTATAAAAACTATCAGGTTGTTATTTTTTTATAGATATCAGCTACTTTGAGAGGCAATCTTTCCACCTCATCAATCACTGTATAGTTTGCCGCACCATACATGTGTGGTAGATAATCCTGCCCCTGTTCATCAATCGTGATACAGAAGGCGTGTATCCCCTGCCGTCGAGCTTCGAGCAGCGACTGCCGGGTGTCCTCAATACCATATTGGCTTCGATAGTCGTCGTGGTAGTCATCCGGTTTACCATCAGACAGGGTGATTAGCAGCTTGGTTCTCGCCTCGATTTCTGACAAACGGTAGCTAAGATGCCTAATTGCAGCACCCATTCGCGTGTAATCTCCTGCTTTAATACCACTAATTCTGGCCTTAACTTCATCATCATAAGATTGATCGAAGGTTTTAACTGGAAATACTTCACACCGTTTGCGACTCATCCCGGTAAAGCCGTAGATCGCATAACGGTCACCCAATGTTTCCAATGATTCAGCCAATAAAACCAAAGCCTCACGTTCCGCCTGATTCACCCAACCCTGGGTAGAACCGGACATATCAACCATAAACATAACCGCGATATTGCGCTCCTGACGATGCATACGAGTGAAGAGCCTGTCGCTCATTTCCAATCCCATATGTCGGTCAGCCCAGGTCTCCACGAAAGCATCGATATCAACCCCATCACCATAGACTTGCCGCTTCAGCAGATGATCCTCATCCCTCATCGCCTCAAATGCTTTACGAAGACTACTTAACAGACGCTGGTACTTTCGCCTGACCTGATCGACAAAACCATCATATTTTTCTTCGACTGGCATCTCTCTGACAACACACCAGGATTTACGGTAATGTTTTCTACGATAATCCCATTCGTTATAGAGAAAAGCACCATCCTCATGGTAGGTACCGCTCCACACATCCTCTGCACTTAACCGCTTTTCCCCCAAGTCTCGATAGTCATACTCACCTGCACCAGCGGGCACCAGATAGTCATTAGGGATATCTCCCAAGTCCTGAATAATCGAGGAGATGACCCCTTTGACATCTTCAGGAACAGGCATTGATTTACCGTTCATCAACAGCTCGATATAAATCTCTTCATCCAGCTTTTGACTCTCCTCCTTATTTATGGAAAATCTCGGCCGTGTCTCAGGCTGATCATCCTGATGCTGCTTCATCTCATCAGCAATTGCCTTCAGTGACACCCTGAATTGTGCCTTTTCACGCTTCAACCGCTTGATTAAAGCTGCCTGTAGCAGTTGAGGTTTTAAAACCCCATGAAAGAGACTCGCTTTTGGAATTGATTTTCCAAGACACTTTACAGCCAATCTCAGGGTGTCATCGGCGCAGGACTCTTTTTCGCGAAGTGGTGCTGTAAATTCGTGCCACTCCATTGAGGGAGATTCACTCTCGAGCAAGGTTTGCAAACGACTTAAATCACGATATAAACCGGGGAGCTCTCTCGATAGACAGGCGTTCAAGCGCTCCACTTCGAGTCGATGAAAACAGCGCAGCAAACTATCTGATGCCGGATGGTTGATCAACTCATCAAGCAGATCATTCTGAATAGTTCCAAATCTTGTTTGTGCCCAATGAAAAGCAACTGCCGCCTTATAGAGGAGAAAATTATCTCTTTTAGTCGGCAGGTGTGCCATAACTGCAGGAAGGTAGATCACCTCTCCATCTGTGAAGAGTTGATCATTGAGTTCAAGTTTTAACTTTCGACCACTAAGACCATGCACAAAAGGCAAGAGTATAGCGACCTCCTCTTCAAACAGTGCAGCTGAAGCTCGCTCTCGTCCCTGTTGCACAAAAAGATCCATTTGCTGAATGACTTTTAAGGCAGAATGCAGACCAGAACGATCATAGATATCCATCGCTCTCAACACCCATGCCTCAATCATGACCTCGTCCATTAGTTCCAAGGCACGCTGTCCCTGGTCAGCGAATTGGTAGGCGATCTCGATATTTGTGCTGACGATACGCCTGGTCCAGTCGAGAATAAATGTCTGTTGCACTGATTCCAGCTCAACCAGTTTCATAGCGATTTTTTCTGTATTGCGAAAACTGAATTCAACCTCGAAATAGTCATCGAGAAGAGCGACAATCTTTTCAAATGAGAGCTTGCTCTTCATCTCAAAACAGAGACGCACTCAGTTCATTTACCGCCGCCAGCATATCGGGGTCATCGGTCAATGCCTGAGCAATACAGGTACGGCAGGCAATCACTGGCGCCACGCCACTTGCTATCAATTTTGCTGCATGTACCAGTAGGCGGGTCGATGCGCCTTCATCCAGTCCACTCCCTTTGAGGTTTCGAGTCATATGCGCAAACTTCACTAATCTGGCTGCGATATCTGCGTCAATACCAGACTCCTTTTCAACTATTTTTTGCTCCAAAGTGACTTCCGGATAGTCGAATTCCAGCGCGACAAATCGTTGTCTTGTACTCTGTTTCAAATCCTTCAACACACTCTGGTATCCAGGATTGAATGAGATGGCGAGACAAAACTCCGCTGGTGCTTCCAACAATTCACCGACCTTCTCCATTGGCAGTACACGCCTGTCATCAGCAAGAGGATGTATCACAACCGTAGTATCTTTTCTTGCCTCCACCACCTCATCGAGATAACAGATACCCCCGGATCGAACAGCCACAGCCAGTGGTCCATCCACCCAGACAGTCTCACTCTCTTTAACTAAAAAACGTCCCACCAGATCGGACGCTGTCAGATCGTCATGACAGGAAACTGTAATTAATGGCCGTTTCAGCCGCCATGCCATATGCTCCATAAAACGTGTTTTACCGCAACCGGTTGGCCCTTTCAGCAACACCGGTAAATTGTTTTTATATGCGGCATCAAACACCTCTATCTCATCATTGACCGGCTCATAATAGGGTTCATGCTGAAAAATATGAGCTTCTGGCTTAAGAATTCTTGCCTTCAAAATTACCCTCTCAAAACTTTGTGCCACTGCAAATATCAGCTGACGTTAGTTATCTATTTACCGAGTACAGGATTTACAGGCCGTACAGTTCAGGCCTAAAAATCAGATCATCCCGGAGATTTTTTATGCCGATGAGCTTGTAGGCAAATCGATCGACCAAACACAAACTGTCCGATTTTTAGTTTTCAAAGCCTTATGATTAACCGCGCAGTGACCACAACGCAACCCAAAAAAACCTCGACACCATAAGGGTTAAATGCCATTAAAATCCTAAAAAACGTTAATTTATAGGCAAATTTTACCTGCGTATCGACTCAGATCCCTAAACTACATAGTAATTCACTACATTAAGCAGTTATTCCGTTTATACTCACAACATAACCCATGGCAGCAGGCCTCAAGCTATTAAAAGAGACGTGATAGTATCTAGCCTTGGCCGTTGAGTTACTAAACATAGTAGTAGCTTGAGAGAGTGCTGTTTCAGGGAAGGGATTAGTAACTCCTCTCATAGAATTGCGAAAATAGAGACGCATGCACAGCAGAGGCCGACAATACGGTAGCCGCGAAATCATCAGAAGCAATGTACCAGGGAACGTTAATGCCAGGACAACTCCGGATCCTAATAATAGAGGGATCGGAAAATATATATGGGCTAGTATGCCAAACGCTTCGCCGTAAAGACCTCAATGTTTTGACCAGACGCATCGATGATCGTGATGCACTGCTCAGTGCATTGGATCAGAGTGCGTGGGATCTCATTCTTTCCAATACCGACAGCTCCGGCTTAAATCCCACTGACGCACTCAAACTGCTGAGAGACCGTCAGCTCGATATTCCCTTCATACTTGTCTCCGACAGCATTGGCGAAGAAAAGGTGGTTTCACTGCTCAAGGCCGGTGCCAGTGACTACATCAATCTCAATAATCTATCCCGACTTCTCCCTGCCGTTGATCGGGAGCTGAAAGAGGCTGCGGTACGCAGGGAGGCGAAAAAAACCAAACTGGCGCTACGACGCAGCGAAAATCGCTACCGTCAATTGGTAGACCACTCCCCGACTCCAATTTTGCTTCTACAAAACGACAAAATTGTGTTTCTCAATGAAGCAGCAATGCAGACCTTGGCAGTCTCCCTGAAAAGACCGCTGATCAACAAACCGGCAAATGACCTGTTTGCCAACAGCTCATCAAGCCTTCTTGACACTCCTGCTCTGAAGTCGCCATCGGAACAGAGCGACAGACCTCTTCAGACCCTGTTTAGACGAGCAGATGGCGATGCGATTCAAGTCGAGGTATTTGTTAGCCTGGTCGATCATGAAGGCGCACCCGCAACTCAACTGGTATTTACCGATATCACCAATCGAAAGGAATCAGATGCCAAACTGAAGCAGGCGGCACAAATCATTGAGCATACGATGGAAGGTGTGCTGATAACTGATGATCACGGAAAAATAGAATCGGTCAATCCCGCATTCTCCGAAATCACCGGTTATTCAAAATCTGAGATTATGCAGAAGCATCCGCAACTATTAATCTCGGATAAACATAGCGCGGAATTTTTAAGTGAACTATGGGAGCATGTGAACGATACCGGATCCTGGCGCGGCGAGCTTTGGAATCAACGTAAAAATGGCGAAGTCTATCCAGTCTGGATGACCATCAGCGGTGTGCGCGATGAACAGGGGGAAGCGCAACACTACCTCATGGTCTTCTCCGATATCACCAGCCTGAAACAGACTCAGAGTCAGCTGGAGCATCTGGCTCACCATGACTCATTGACCAACCTTCCGAATCGACTGCTTTTCGAAGACAGACTGGAACACGCACTGGCCCAGGCGAAACGTCAGAAGAGACAGCTCGCTGTGCTGTTTCTCGATCTCGATAGATTCAAGAACATCAATGACAGTCTTGGACACGCTATGGGCGACGAACTGCTCAAAGAGGTTGCTAAGCGACTGCAAAATATCCTACGGGACGACGATACAGCAGCTCGGTTGGGTGGTGATGAATTCACGGTACTGGTCGAGAATATCGATGACCCCAGCCAAGCGGCAGTGGTCGCCTCTAAGATTCAGGATGAATTTAAACATCCATTCAAAATTGCCAATCGCGAGCTGCATGTAACTTCCAGCATTGGAATCAGTATCTTCCCTGAAGATGGCAAGGATGTGGCCAATCTGACCAAGAATGCAGATGCAGCCATGTACCAGGCCAAGGAACAGGGCCGCAACAATTATCGCTACTACACCTCTGAACTGACCCGCAGTGCCTTTGAGAGACTACTGCTGGAGACCGAACTGCGTAGCGCCCTCAAAGATGATCAGTTACTCCTCTACTATCAACCGCAGATATCCTTGAAGAATGGCGAAATGACAGGCGCAGAAGCCCTGCTGCGCTGGCACCACCCACGCTTGGGCATAATTCCTCCTGCACGTTTTATCCCCCTTGCCGAGGAATCAGGGCTGATTCACGAAATCGGTAACTGGGTTCTGAGTGAGGCCTGCGAGCAGACCAGATACTTATATAAACAGGGGCTGTTCCAGGGTCGAATGGCAGTCAACCTGTCGGTACGCCAGATTATGCAGACCGACCTGATCCTGCGCTTCGAACAGATCATCGCCGAATCGGGCTGTCCCCCGAACATGCTTCAACTAGAAGTGACCGAGGGTATCTTTATGGGACAGATGAAACACTCCGTTCCTGTGCTCGATGTATTCAAAAAACTGGGGGTCTCGATCGCCATAGATGACTTCGGCACCGGTTACTCCTCACTCTCCTATCTGAAGCAGTTACCGATAGACAAGCTCAAGATAGACCGCTCGTTCATACGTGACATGCCACACGACAGTGATGCCGTGGCGATCACACAGGCGATTGTCTCACTCGGCAAAAACCTCGGCTTGAGGATTACCGCCGAGGGGATTGAGACCATGGCTCAGCAATCACTGCTGCAAAAAATGGGATGCCAGGAGGGCCAGGGCTATCTCTATAGCCCCCCAGTACCTGCCGAAGTGTTCGAACAGATGCTGATGGAAGGTAGGAGAACATTCCACCACCACTTCTCAAATTACGGCAGTTAAGCTGTTCAAAACCTTAGCCAATAACCAACCAAAACAGTTCAGTACTTGGATACCAAAACTCGCTCACCAGAGCTAATCCCCTAGTTTTAAAGGCTATTCCGGGCTCTATTCCATTAGAAAAGACTTATACTCCATAACCCCATTCTATTAACTCATTCGAAAATTCGATGGAATATGCCCTGCTGGGATATAGAAGCAGTAGAAGAAGACGCGTATGGTATCCGATCCAGAATCTTGGTCGCTTGCGCGCGTCGCATGATCTTGAATAACAAGCTGGCTAATCGGATAAGGCGGGTCAGCAGTTAACCATTTTTCATAAAGCCATTCCGCAACGGAGGACAATCCATGACGGAAGTAATCGCAACCAATGAGACTATTCTCGTGGTCGGTGGCGGCATCAGCGGCATGACAGCTGCTATTGAAGCTGCCGAAACGGGGAAACAAGTCGTCCTGGTTGAAAAGCGCCCCTATGTCGGTGGTCGCGTCACTCAACTGTACAAGTACTTCCCCAAACTCTGCTTCCCCACCTGCGGGTTGGAGATCAATCAGCGTCGGGCGAAGATGAACCCCAACCTTACCATCCTCACGATGGCCGAGGTGACAGACCTCAAGGGAGAGGCGGGGAACTACACTGCCACAGTCAAGATCAGTCCACGTTATGTGAATGACAACTGTACCGCTTGCGGTGACTGCGCCAAGGTTGTTGAGAACGAGTTTGATAACGAATTCGACTACAACATGGGCAAACGCAAAGGTGCCTACCTGCCACACCGTATGGCTCACCCTCAGCGTTATGTGCTTGATCCGGCCATTATCGGAACCGATGAAGCGCAAAAAGCCAAGGATGCCTGCAAGGTCGGTGCAATCGATCTGGAGATGCAGGAAGAGAGCATCGAATTCAGCGCAGGCGCAGTTGTCTGGGCAACAGGCTGGAGACCTTACGATGCTAACAAAATCCAGCCCTACGGTTATGACCGCATCGCCAACGTGATCACCAGCGTCGAATTCGAGCGCATGTCTGATCCCAACGGCCCGACTGGTGGCAAGATCACCCGTCCTTCAGACGGTAAAGAGGTTAAATCGGTGGCATTCATCCAGTGCGCCGGCTCTCGTGACAAGAATCACCTGCTGCACTGCTCCCGCATCTGCTGCATGGCCTCACTGAAGCAGGCCACCTATCCAGCTGATGACGTAGATATCTCTATCTACTATATAGACATTCGCGCCATCGACCGCTTTGAAGACTTCTATCAGAAGGTCAAGGCACAAGATAACGTCAAGTTCATCAAGTCGAAGGTTGCCTCCATTGTCGAGAACAAAGAGAACGGCAATCCGACCCTGCATGGCGTCGATACCGAAGGTTACAACCGTTACGCTGACGAACATGACCTGGTGGTCCTGGCAGTGGGTATGGAGCCCAGTGTCGACAAGGCCAGCTTCCCGGTCGATATCACCATCAACGAAGAGGGCTTCATCGAGCCCGCACCTGAAAACGGTGGCGTCTTCGCTGCTGGTTGCTCTTCCGATGCATTGGATGTCAACCGCGCCGTTCAACACGCCACTGGTGCCGCACTACGTGCTATCCAGGTGGTCAACCGCGTAGCAGCGACGGAGGGTTAAGAGAGTGGCTGACGAAAAGAAATTTGCTGGATATGTCTGCACCGGTTGTGGTCTGGGCGAACGCCTGGATGCCGGTCAACTCGAAACCACCGCTACCCGCGACGGCAAGATGCAGAGCTGCAAGCAACACGAAATGCTGTGTAATGCTGAAGGCGTACAGATGATCAAAGACGACATCGCCAACGACGGTGTCACCCATGTCATGATCGCCGCCTGCTCCCGCCGCGCAAAAGTTGAAGCATTCAACTTCACCGATGTCGCACTGACCCGCGCCAATCTGCGTGAAGGTGTCATCTGGGTGCGCCCTGAGACTGATGAGAACACTGAGACCACCCAGGAGATGGCGGACGACTACATCCGCATGGCCTGCGCTGAACTCAAGTCGATGACCAAGCCCTCCGCCTCCGGAGAGCAGTCCATCAACAAAAATATCATGGTAGTTGGCGGTGGTATTACCGGCATGACGGCGGCAATCGAAGCTGCTGCTGCTGGTTACCCGGTTCATCTTGTAGAGAAGAGCGGTCAACTGGGCGGTGCCCTTGGCAGTTACTACAAGGTTATCCCCACCCGTTCACCTTATGCTGCTCCTGCCGAAAACCCAGTGCCCGGAATGATCCAGGCCATCGAAGCTGATGACAAGATCACCGTTCACCTGAACTGCACTGTCGCCAAAACCGATGGCGCACCAGGCCGCTTCAATGCCGAGATCGCTACCGAGTCCGGTAGCAGCGAGACCATCTCCATCGGCGCTATCGTTCAGGCTTCCGGCTGGAAACCTTTCGACGCCAGCAAGCTGACCGAGTTTGCCTACAGCCAGAGCCCTGACGTGGTTACCAACCACGAACTGGAAGCCCTGGCGGTTGCCGCCAACGGCGGGCCGATCAAACGCCCTTCCGACGGCAAAGAGATTAAATCAGTCTGCTTTATCCAGAACGCCGGTCAGTGTTCTGATAAAGAGGGTCACCTGAGCTACTTCTCTGGCGTTACAGATCTGGTCTCCATCAAGCAGGCGATGTACTTTAAAGAGCTGAACAGCGATTGTGATACCACCATCCTGTTCAACAACCTGCGTACTCCTGGTGCAGGTGGCGAAGACTTCTACCGCGCTGGTCAGCAGGCGATGGTCACCTTCTCCAAGGGTATCGCTTCAGAGGTTGTCGCAGGTGACAGCCTGACCGTCAAGTTCGAAGACAAGATCCTCAACGAAGAGACAGAGATGGCTTGCGACCTGGTGGTTCTGGCCACAGGCATGGAACCCAACTCCGGCCCCGATCCCTACGCTCAGTTGATGGTAGACGAAGCCGAGGATGAGGAAGAGAAGGCAAAGGCCCAGGCAATCCTGGAAAACGCACCGCCATCGATCCTCAACCTGCAGTATCGTCAAGGCACCGACCTGCCGCATCTGAAGAATGGGTTCAACGACTCGCACTTCATCTGCTTCCCTTACGAGACCCGCCGTACCGGCATCTATGCCGCAGGCCCTGTACGTCGTCCTATGGACGCCCAACAGGCTCGTGACGATGCAACCGGCGCTGCACTGAAAGCCATTCAGGCCGCAGAGAATTCCGGTCTGGGACGTGCAGCGCACCCCCGCTCCGGCGACCTCTCATTCCCAAGCTTCCGTAAGGAAGGGTGCACGCAGTGTAAGCGCTGTACCGTGGAATGCCCCTTCGGCGCCATCAACGAGGACGAACAAGGCTATCCGATGTACAACGAATCCCGTTGTCGTCGTTGCGGTACCTGTATGGGTGCCTGCCCAGTACGTGTCATCTCGTTTGAGAACTACTCGGTTGAGACCGTCAACCAGCAGATCAAGAATGTGGAGATCCCTGAAGAGTGGGATGAGAAACCACGCATTCTGGTTCTGGCCTGTGAGAACGACGCCTACCCGGCACTTGATCAGGCGGCCCAGGCGGGCGTTGAGATCAATCCATGGGCTCGTGTCATACCGGTTCGCTGTCTTGGTTCTGTGAGCCTCTCCTGGGTAACCGATGCACTGAACAACGGTTATGACGGTATCGTCATGATGGGTTGTCGTCGTGACGACGACTATCAGTGTCACTTTGTACGTGGTTCAGCCATGGCGGCAGAGCGTATGAGCAAAGTGGGTGACACCCTCGATACCCTGAACCTGGAACCAGAGCGTGTGATCCTGCACGAGGTTGCCATCACCGATGTTGAGCGCGCACCTAAGCTCATCAACGACATGGCAGAAACCGTGGAGAAGATCGGCCTGAGTCCGTTCAAGTTCTAAAGGATGGCAATCAGGGCCTGCGATGCAGGCCCTTCGCTGAACGCACGGCCTGAACAACTTTACTTTTTGTAGGGTGGACTTGGCCAACCACCCTGGACACCCTACAAAGGGGAGTAAAAATGAGTGATTTAAACACCGCAATGATTGAAAAATACCGCAGCAGCTTCCTCAAGGAAGTTGAGGCGAATGTCGAGGAGGGCGAATGGGTCAAGATGTGCATGCAGTGTGGCGTGTGCTCCGGCTCCTGCCCCCTGGGTAAACATTGGGATCATCCACCGCAAGAGCTCTTCATGATGATTCGCGCCAACAAGCGCGAAGAGGTGCTGAGCACCGACTCCATGTGGATGTGTACCTCCTGCTACAACTGTATCGCACGCTGCCCCCGCGGCCTGCCGATCACCCACATCATGCATGGCCTGGCGGTCTACTCCAAACGCCTCGGCCTGGTCCAGAAGAAACAGCCTACCGCTGAGTTCTCACAGATCTTCTGGGACAACCTGATGAAGAAAGGCCGGGTCAACGAGCTGAAACTCGGACTCTCCATGTACTTCAAGGACGGTTTCGGACAGGGTGTCAAAAACGCCATGGCCAACCAGAAACTGGGCCAGAACATGATGAAGGCCAAACGCATGAACGCCATGGAATTCTTTGGTGGACATAGCGTGAAAGATCTCTCCGGCTTCCAGAAAATAGTGAAGAAGGCCCAAGAGATCGAAGCTGGCAATCACGAAGACGCCAAGTGAGGAAATAACCAATGGCTAAGATAGAACTCTCATTCTACCCGGGTTGCTCCTCACAGAAGGGGGCCACCTCATCCAACTATTTAGTCTCAGCACAGACCATGTGCGAAGAGCTGGACATCCAGCTCAATGAGATCCCTGACTGGAACTGCTGTGGTGCATCCATAGGTTACGGTGGCGGTGGTGAACTGCCTCGCCTGACCCTGTCGGCCCGTAACATCGCCCTGTCTGAAGAGCACAACTCCGGACAGGAGATCGTTGCCACCTGCGCCGCCTGCTGGCTCTCCACCCGTGAGGCCAAAGAGCGTCTGCATGAAGATGAGCAGATGTTCAAGGATGCCAACGCAGCCCTCTCAGAGGCCGGCCTGAAATACAAAGGCGAATCCAATGTCCGCCATATGGTGGAAGTGCTGGTCGAGGATATCGGCTTCGACACCATCAAATCCAAGGTCAAAAAGCCCCTCGAAGGCTTGAAGATCGCTGGGTATGTCGGCTGTCAGACCAATCGCCCCTTCGGCATCGCTGGTGAATCCTTCGAAAACCCACAGTACCTGGACAAAATCGTAGAGAGTGTCGGCGCAGAGTCGATCCCCGGCTACGAAAAGAAAGTCCAGTGCTGCGGTGGCGCCCTCGCCTTCTCTGAGCCTGAAAAGTCTCAAGAGATGATCAAAGGCATCATCGAAGCGGCCTACGACAACGGCGCAGATATGATCGTCACACCCTGCCCACTGTGTCAGGCCAACGTGGAGATCTACCAGGACAACATCAACGAGACCTATGGCACCAAGTTCAACATGCCGGTGGTCTACTACTCAACCCTGATGAGTGTCGCCTTTGGTCGCAGTGCAGCAGATGCCGCGCTGAATGGTCAGGTGATTCCCGCCAAACAGCTTGAAGAGATTGCAAACAAATAAGTCGATCGAGACAGAGCTGATAGAGAAAAGCCCGCTGATGCGGGCTTTTTTTTAGCTGGATAAAAATAGTTTCTCGATTAGGCGTCTCTAACCCATTCTCAGCCTTCAGCCTGGTAAGTTCAGATCACTAAGCGGACTCCTGACACCGAAAGCGCCACGTTTCAGATTTCCATGAATTTTACATCAGCACCTAACGTGCGGTATGGATACTCCGTAGGATGTGGTGAGGTACGAACCGCATCATTGATGTTTGATAATCGCTGCATTCTATTATTGATGCGGTTCGTGCCTCACCACATCCTACGTCCTATATGGGAAAGCAGTGCTGTCCTATTAACTTTCAATCTTCTCAGAACAATTAAAAAGCCCCTCTCCCTTTACGGGAGAGGGGTTGGGGAGAGGGTGTACGCGAAGCGTTTCATGTGGTTGAAAGATAAAACCGCATTGATCGTTCATATTTATCTTGCTGATTGTTGAAGAAAAATAGGGTGTTCATTCCCCCCTCCCAGGCACCTCTCCCCACCTATTTATGATACTGATGATTTGTAAGTTTTTTCTAGCTGTGATCCTTTGCTACTGATGCTTTTTCATATCCCAATTCTCAATCACCAATAGAAACCAATATCAATTAATCAGTTACAACCAAGATGGTTGAAGTAAGCTGGACAGCAGTAATGGAAAAGATTTAAACATGTGTCGAAATGTTTGAATAGGTGGCAATAAGGAGAGGCATTATCTATTGATAGTGAACAATAAAGTACTTGATCCAATAGGTGTATGAATCTATGGTTCTTTTACTGTACCGACGCACAATCATATAGTCGGTAATAGATTTAAGAAAGGGTGATGAATTAGACATGTCCACGATTCCCTTCGTAGCGATTGAAATAAACAGAATACGCTAAGAAATCAGTAACTCAAGGATAATTTGAGTACACTCTCCTTTTTAACTGGTCATGCAACAGTCATACGCTATAATTATTTGGAAATTCATATACATGAAAAGCATGTATATTTTATTCAACAATTAAAAAGGTCATCCTGATAATATGTATTAAAGGGTCATTGACCTTTTAATACGACTGTTAAATTTCCTGAAGGTTACGAAGCGTGATTTGGACGTTTGAAACAGAGATTGGAAAGTTAAGTAAGGATCTCAAGATCGAGTTCTACGAGAGACTTTTAAGTAAGATTGATGTCCAAAGTGAAGAATTTGACTACGATGAAGATCAGATTAATTTTAAAGAGTTCTCGGATATCTGCAGAAATAGGTCGTTCGGACTAAAGAGCGGTAGAGAAAATACTTCAGAGAAACAGTTAGACGAGATATTGCGGAGTGTGGGAAAGTACAATCGAAAAGTTTCAAGTTTTATAGTAAGGGCAATAAACGATTCAGAGTATGAAACCATTATGAAGTTGAAGTTGGACTTCAAAAGGGATGGGGTTTACTCCATTTATAGAAATACGGTTACGGGCTCATTGTATTTGATAGTGAGGTCAGAGCACAAAGGTTTGGATAACTTCACTATCTGCTTAAATGATATTGAAAGTGCGAAGTACCGAGAAAATGGACATATTGATGAAACAGCTGATTGTATAAGTAGATCTCCAGGGGATTATTCTATGCGTAGATACTCTTTAGATATAAAGTATATCAAAGGAAAAATTTAACAAGCGGCTGCTGTCGGACTGACAAAAGCTCCGGCTTCGCCTCCACTTTTGTCAGCCGCAGAGCCGGGCGTTACTTAGAGTAAGGTGCAATGTCTGAGCCCATAGATAAAAGAAAAATTGTAATATTAACAGGGGCTGGAGTAAGCGCAGAAAGTGGACTACAAACATTTCGCGATACCAATGGGCTTTGGAATAATTACAATCTGAATGATGTAGCAACACCACAGGCTTGGGAGCATAATCCTAAATTAGTCTTAGAGTTTTATAATGAAAGAAGAAAATTAGCAGCAGAAGCACTCCCAAATGAGGCTCATTCATCTTTAGCTAGACTAGAAGAAAAATATAAAGTAATTGTTGTAACTCAGAATGTAGATGATTTACATGAACGAGCAGGATCTACTAATGTTATTCATGTTCATGGTATGCTCCAACAAGCTCGTAGCACGGTAAAAAAAGGTCTCGTTTATGAAATCGGACCAGAAAATATTAACTTGGGTGATTTATGTGAAAAAGGCTCTCAATTGAGACCAAACATCGTATGGTTTGGTGAAGATATTGAGAACTATGATATTTCCTTAGAACACATAAGAACAGCAAGTAAAGTGTTGATTATTGGAACTTCACTTACAGTATTTCCAGCAGCTAATTTTGCAAAGAAAGCCAGATTTCATGCAGAGAAAGTTATAGTACAACCGGAATTGGAAAAAAAGCCATACGGGTATACCTGGTTAAGAGGAACCGCAGTAATAGTAGTTCCGCATGTTGTTAATTGCTGGCTGGATGGGAGAAACGTAACATAACGAAGCAATTTCACAAGGATGCTCCGCACCTGTGAATTGCGGCGTTATGCGTAAATAAATGGATTATAGACTCAAAACCATTTTAGAAGGATTGTTGGTTATCGCAGTAGAAAGCGAAGCCCAAGAGGCTTTACTCAATAGTCTGGATATTTCACCTGACGAGTACTTTGATTTTGAGGTACTGGACTATTTACCATATCAGGTAGAGATCGGTGCAATACCAGAACAAGCAGCAATCGAAATTGAAAACCTATACAAGGAAGGCGAAAAAGTACTTAGAGGTTTCAATTGGGTACAAGAAGACGATTTCTTCTCAAGTAATGCCAATTCAGTTAAAGAATGGCGCAAACGAGCAAAGTTATTACTTAATACTATCGAGTTACATAACAAGGCACTTGTGT
>NZ_JBSYOQ010000001.1:0-13666 GCF_058244645.1 Candidatus Thiodiazotropha sp. AKAK3 | reverse complement strand
ACTCAAGCCGCGATTGCGGCGTTGCACCCCTTGGTAAGGGAACAACCATTACCTGCGGGCTGCGCCTTGCACTCACGGCTTGAGCGGCTTTCTAAATACAGGGTTTATATGACGCACCACACTAGTGGTTAACAACCAGTAATCCAAATCTCTCCAAGCAACGACTGATTCCCCTTTCAGGACAAACACTGCTTGTTCTCTGTTTCCAGTTGGAACGTAAATAGAGAGACTCAATGCTCATCCTGACCTCAATCACCACGGCAAAGCTTGCCGCTATCCGGCACCCGGTTGCCGTTTGCAGTCAGAGGTTGTAAGTGGCCGACTAGTGTGGTGCGTCATACCGAGGGATTCTGGCTTTTGGCATACTCCCTGCATCATGCTCAGTGTGAGAACTCAGGTTTGGAGCATCTGATGAATTTTGACAACCTTTTCGGCGTACATGAAAGAGCCCTGGTACTGCGCTCCCAAAGAGCAGAAGTACTCTCGGCCAATATAGCCAATGCTGATACACCGGGTTACAAGGCGCGGGATTTTGATTTCAAAGTAATGCTTAGTCGGGAGATGGATAGTGGTGATCGAATGAAAACCACCAATACCCGCCATATCCAGACCGAGACAGGTGCAGTTTCGCCGGCTCAACTCCTCTATCGAGTGCCAGCCCAGCCCTCATTGGATGGTAATACCGTGGATACAGAACGTGAGCATGCTGCCTTTGGTGCCAACGCAATCGAATATCAGACCAGTCTGAGTTTTGTTAACAGTAAGATCAGCGGTCTTCGCAAAGCATTGACGGGTGAATAACGATGTCAATTTTTAAAATCTTTGATACAGCCTCTTCTGGCATGAGCGCTCAGACGCTGCGTCTGAATCTGGTAGCCAGCAATATGGCCAATGCCGATGCGATCAGCAGCAGCATCGAAGAGACCTATCGGGCCAGGCAGCCTGTGTTTCAAACCGTGCTTGATCAGACTAATCCCGATGCAGTTTCACATGGTGTGCGAATGGCAGGTGTGGTTGAGAGTCAGGCACCACTGATACAGGAACATGCACCAGACCATCCGATGGCTAACGAAGAGGGCTATATCTTTCGCTCCAATGTCAACATGGTTGAAGAGATGGCCAATATGCTCTCAGCCTCCCGTTCATACCAGAGTAATGTAGAAGTGGCGAATTCAGCGAAGCAGTTGCTTCTTGCCACACTGCGTATGGGTCAATAAGGAGACCACTATGACAACCGGCATCGTGTCCGCATATAACCAATATGAAGATATTGGCCTAGTTAACAATACAGATACCACTGAGCAGAATCAGAGTGAGCTGGGGCTGGAAGATTTTATGAATCTGCTGGTCACTGAGTTGACTCATCAGGATCCATTCAAGCCGATGGAAAATTCAGAGATGGCAACCCAGGTCTCTCAGTTTGCCACAGTATCCGGGATCGGTGATCTCAACAGCTCATTCAACGAACTGCGCGGGGCACTGACCTCCAATCAGGCACTGCAAGCAGCCACACTGGTTGGTAGAGATGTGTTGGTTGAAAGTGATATTGGTGTGCTGGCAGAAGGCGAGCCTCTGCAAGGCAGTGTCGTTCTTCCCTCTTCAGCAAGTGATGTACGGATAAGGATCACTAACAGTACCGGTGAGTTGGTGAGAGAGCTTCCTTTGGGAACCCACGAGTCGGGACAGGTTGCATTCAGCTGGGACGGATATGACGACTCGGGTGAATATGCGGGTGATGGACTCTATCAGGTTAGTGCAGCAGCCAGTGTTGATGATGCAGAGATGGCGCCTGCTGTATTGGTGTCAGCGAATGTGGAGAGTGTCAATCTTAGTGGACAGGGCGGTATTCAACTCAACCTGGATGGGTTGGGGCAAGTCTCTATGAATGATGTTGTTCAGATTCAATAGGTAATCAGTTTCAGACTGAAGGGTTATGGCCATTCAGTGATTTGACAGGAGAAATAAGATGGCATTTCGTATTGCACTAAGTGGTCTGGATGCAGCTTCCACCGACTTGGAAGTAACCGGTCACAATGTGGCTAATGCAAGTACTGTTGGCTTTAAACAGTCCCGAGCAGAGTTTGCAGATATCTATGCTAACTCAATCAGTGATGTCAGCAGTTCTGTACCTGGTCGAGGTGTTCGGGTTACCCGGGTTGCACAACAGTTTTCTCAGGGTAGCACAGAGTTTACCTCAAATAATCTGGATATGGCGATCAACGGCGAAGGCTTCTATGTAATGGAAGATTCTGCCGGTGATCGAGCTTATACGAGAGCTGGTGCATTTACGGTAGATCGTGACGGTAATGTAGTTGATCATACTGGGTCAAGATTGCAGGTCTTCCCCCGCATTGGCACAACCGGTAGCTTGTACAATACTGGCTCAACAGTTGATTTAAATCTGCCTGTGGTCTCAGGTACACCGCAACCTACCACTAATATTGAAACGACCCTGAATTTAAGCGCATCAGAACAACCGCCTACTGCGGTTTTGGATCCTACTGCTGCAGGTTTTACTTTTCCACCAGATCCATTGAGTTACAACCACTCTACTGCTACCACAATTTATGATTCACTTGGTACGGCACACACAGCGACAATGTTTTATGTCAAAGTGGCAGATAATCAGTGGAACGCCTTCTCATTCGTTGACGGTAACAATGTGACCGTTGGTGGTAATGCGTTTGCTGATGTTCAGTTTACAACTACCGGTGCCTTGGCGACAGCAACAGGGGATGTTGATGCTTCTGGTAATATCACCATCGATGATTTTAACCCTGGTGGCGGTGCAGCAGACATCAGTGGCCTGACCTTTGACTACAGCTCTACATCCCAATTCGGTTCGGGGTTTTCAGTGAATGAACTATCCCAGGATGGTTATACCTCAGGTCGTCTGAGTGGTGTGGAGGTGGATGATAGTGGCGTTGTTTTTGCGCGTTTTACCAATGGCCAATCGGAGCCACTGGGAAAGATTGCTTTGGCGCGGTTTACCAATAACCAGGGTCTCCGTCAGATTGGTGATACCAGCTGGTCTGAATCCTTTGCCTCGGGTGATGTTCAGATTGGTGAGCCTGGTACTGGTAGTTTCGGGTTAATCCAATCAGGTGCGCTGGAGAACTCCAACGTTGATTTGGCCAAGCAATTGGTTAATCTGATAACGGCACAACGTAACTTTCAGGCGAATGCCCAGGTCATCACCACCGCTGATGCTGTGACTCAGACTGTAATCAATATAAGATAGTCTTCGATTAGTGTTAGCAGGCCTTAAAACTCTCAGGGTGCGGTCCAGCCGCACCTTCGAGAGAACCAATTAAAATTCTACTGACTTGATCAGGCTATTGAATACGCAGCAATAACATCTCCCTTTCAATTTTATCCGCTTCAAGCAGCGATTTATAACCACAAAATTATTCATAACTCGTATCACAGCTGTCCTATTACTTTAACTATTACGGTTGTAACTGATTCATTGCTGTTGGTTTCTATTGTTGATTGAGAATAGAGACATGAAAAAGCATCATAAAGCAGAGGGGGACGGCTAGAAAAAACTTACAAGTCATCAGTATCTTAAATAGGTGGAGAGAGGGGCCGGGGGAGAATGAATACCCTATTTTCCCCAACAATCAGCAAGATAAATATGAACGATCAGTGCGGTTTTTTTTCAACCACATGTAACGCTTCGCGTACACCCTCTCCCCAACCCCTCTCCCGTAAAGGGAGAGGGGCTTTCAGAGTTGTTCTGAGAAGATTGAAAGTTAATGGAGCAGCAGTGAACTGGTATATGATTAGTTCAGAATCTGGCCTTATATTGGATGCAAGATATAGGCTAAGCCTAACATCCTTTTTGTGTGTCGATCACTCTTGCTGATACTCAGTTTCTACACCACACTATCATTAACTACTTTCCTGATAAGAGTGTGAATTGGAACTCATGGTCGAAAAACCGGTAACCCTCTATTTCGGCGACTCACTCGGTCGATATGGTTTTGGTGATGGGCACCCCTTTGGCCCGGATCGTATCCATGCGTTTTGGAAAGAGACAGTAAAACGGGGACTGGATAAAGAGGTAACCATTGCTACCCCACAACAGTGCAGTGATAGACCGCTGCTGGCATTTCATACCGAGTCTTATATAGACCGGGTGAAAAAACAGTCAGTCACTGGCAGCGGTTATCTGGACCAGGGCGATACACCTGCCTTCGAAGGGGTTTACGAGGCGGCATGTACAGTGGTTGGTTCAGTGTTGGAAGGTATACAAGGAATGCTATCCGGTGAGCATCCCAAGGTATTTGTCCCCATTGCAGGTCTGCACCATGCCAGACGGGACGAAGCTGCCGGATTCTGCGTCTTCAATGATGCCGGTGTATTGATTGAGAATCTTAGACTGAACCAGGGAATCAAGCGAATAGCTTATGTCGATATCGACGCCCATCATGGTGATGGCGTCTTCTATGCCTTTGAATCAGACCCGGATCTGATCTATGCCGATATCCATGAAGATGGTCGCTTTCTTTATCCAGGCACTGGTGCAGTTGAAGAGACGGGGAAGGGCAAGGCAAAAGGTAGCAAACTCAATATCCCGATGCCACCATTTGCCGATGACGACCTGTTCTACAAAGTCTGGCCTGCAGTTGAGGATTTTGTGCGTAAGGGTAGACCTGAGTTGATCATCCTCCAGGCAGGTGCAGACAGTATTGAGGGTGATCCCATCACCCATATGGCTTTTACACCAGCGGCTCATGCTTATGCTGCGAAAAGATTATGCGAAGTTGCCAACGAACTATGTGAAGGCCGTTTTATTGCATTGGGTGGGGGTGGCTATAACCGTACCAATCTTGCTTTGGCCTGGAATGATGTGATCAATGCGATGGTTCAAACGGGGTAAATGGAACGGTCTGCCGAGTGGAAGCTGAAGCAACCGGCAGGCTGAAATCCTCTGATTGGTACAGTTTATACGTTACACCACACAAGCGATGTAGGGTGCGGCCCTGCCGCACCATGCCCAACTTGATCGAAACCAGTTGATGAGCAGCTAGGCAATAGTGCTGTTGACTATACTCAGAATGAATCTGTAGGGCGGTCGCAGGTTGATCTGCTATTCACCATAGTTGGAGGCGTTAATACTTTTAACGGTGGTGAGGTTGCATCTTTATGGCAGTGGTATGAAATTGTCTCTGTTTCATTCGGGATCCAGATTAATTAACCTTTTTTGGTGGGGCATGGCCCCACCCTACCTGTGGGTGATATTTTGGTCTGGTTGGTAACATGAGGGTAGCTTTGTTATTTCGAAAAAAGGGTGAGATAGATGCCAAAACCAATCCAGGAGAGTATCAGTAATATCCAAGGGAGCCAGTTGACCGGTTTCTGCTCTGTTATTGGTGTCACTGGCTGTTCTGATTGATTCTCTGGAGCCTGATTGCTTTTCTGCTCTTTTTTCTTTCGCTTATCCATCTCCCGCAGCTTGGCTTTGTGCTGCTTTTTATACTGATCAATACCTTTTTGTATGCCGCTGGCAATCAGCTTGGTCTGCTCCTTGGTTTGACCGGGACGCTGGGTGGCTCGGGCGATCTGCATGGCCTCGTTCCTGGTCTCTTCAGAGGGTTTCTGGTTATTTGTACTTTTAGCCATTGTTTTGCCGCTTAATCGATAATGTCTCCATTATCACTGATTGGTTCGCTTATTGCATTGTTACTGTCATAGACAAGTAAGTGACGATTTTAAGAGAGGAGCCAACCCATGGATCGCATGCTATACGTCGCCATGAGCGGAGCAAAAGAGACATTGATGGCCCAGGCGAGTAATTCCAATAACCTGGCCAATGTGAACACGCCAGGATTTATGGAAGATCTCAACCAATTCCGCAGTATGCCTGTGTTTGGCGCCGGTTATCCCACTCGGGTCTATGCCCTGGACGAGCGTCCGGACATCAATTTTGACAAGGGCAGTCTGCACTCAACGGGTAATCCGCTGGATGTGGCCGTTAATGGCAAGGGTTATTTCGCAGTTCAGGCAGCGGATGGCTCTGAGGCCTATAGCCGCCGGGGTGATCTGAAAGTGGATGCCAACGGCCTGGTCACCAACGGCCAGGGTTTGCCGGTGATCGGCAACAGTGGACCGCTTGCCTTGCCGCCTTTTGAGCGTCTGGAGATTGCGCCGGACGGTACTATCACCATTCTTCCCGAAGGCTCAACTCCCGAGGCATTGGCCATAGTTGATCGTATCAAGATGGTCAATCCTCCGGGGGATGCGCTTTATAAGGGTGAAGATGGTCTGCTGCATCTGCAAGAGGGTGGTGAGGCAGACGCTGATGCCGCGACACAGCTGGTCTCTGGGCACATTGAGAGCAGTAATGTGAACGTCGCAGATGCCCTGGTGAATATGATTGAGCTTTCGCGAAAATTCGAAATGCAGGTGAAGATGATGAAGACGGCGGAAGAGATGGATAACGCTTCTGCCAGTCTGATGAACATGAGTTGATGTTGGCAGGTAAATTGCAGCTTAACTATTGAATAGATGATTATATTGCTACGAGGAAGAGACTATGTACCCGGCACTCTGGATCGCTAAAACCGGATTGGATGCACAACAGACCAATATGTCTGTTATCTCCAACAACCTCGCTAACGTCAACACTACTGGCTTCAAACGTGACCGGGCTGTCTTCAACGATCTGATTTATCAGAACCTGAGACAGGTGGGTGCTCAATCATCCGAGAATACTGAGTTGCCATCCGGTCTTATGGTAGGTACCGGGGTACGAGTTGTCGCATCACAAAAAGAGCACAGTCAGGGCAACATCGTTCAGACCGGTAACTCTTTGGATGTGGCGATTCAAGGTAAAGGCTATTTTCAGGTGCTGCATCCGGACGGGAATGTGGTCTATAGCCGGGATGGTACATTCAGTCTGACAGCAGACGGAAATATCGTTACCCCCAACGGCTATGAGCTTCAGCCCGCAATGACTGTACCGAGCAATGCCACCAGTTTGACTGTTGGTTCAGATGGTGTGGTCTCGGCTCTGGTTTCCGGTAACAGCACACCGACCCAGATTGGACAGATCGAGTTGGGTTACTTTGTTAATCCCCAGGGACTTGAGCCTATTGGCGATAACCTCTTTCGAGAGACCAATGCCAGTGGTGGGGTCAACACTGCGATACCTGGTAGTGACAGTACCGGTACTTTGATTCAGGGGGCGTTAGAGAGCTCGAATGTGAATGTTGTGGAAGAGCTGGTGAATATGATCGAGACACAGCGGGCCTACGAGATGAACTCCAAGGCTATCTCCACCACTGACGAAATGCTCTCCTACGTCAATCAGCAACTTTAACGGGATACCAGGCTGATGGGCAGACTGCATAAAATATCTTGGCTGGTTCTACTGATGTTGGTTATGGTCGGTTGCCAGAACAGCAACCCGGTCAGAGATGCCGCTTATGCACCGATCCGACCTGTTGTACCGCCACAGGCACCCACCGGTAACGGGGCGATCTACCAGTCAGGCTATGAACAGGCCTGGTTCGAAGACAGGCGTGCTCGCCGGGTAGGGGATCTGCTTACCGTACAACTGGTTGAGAGCACTCAGGCAAACAAGTCCGCTTCAACAACAACCGCCAAAAGTTCCAGCACCAGTATGACCAATCCTGTGCTGTTTGGTCAGGCGATGCAGTTCAATGTTCCCGGTTTTATGCCTATTGCCAATAATAAGGATGTCAATCTGGGATTCGACCTCTCCGCAGCCAATGATTTCTCTGGTGACGGCAGCGCATCTCAAAGTAATGCTTTGAGTGGCAGTATCACCGTATCGGTTATCGAGGTGTTGCCTAACCGCAATCTCTATGTTCGTGGTGAAAAGCGTATCGGTATCAATCAGGGTACAGAGTATGTCAGGCTCTCCGGCATTGTTCGCCCAAGCGACATAACCCCAAGCAATACCGTTAACTCAACCCGTATTGCCGATCCGACAATCACCTATAAAGGCGAAGGCGCACTGGCTGACGCAAACTCCATGGGCTGGTTATCACGCTTCTTTAACAGTGTGCTCTCTCCCTTCTGAGGTATCTGAGATGAAAACGCTCTTGAAACAATCCCTGCTGGTTATAACCATCATGCTGATTACAGTTCAGCCGCTGTTGGCAGAGCGAATCAAGGATCTGGCCTCTATCCAGGGTGTGCGTAACAACCAGCTTATTGGTTATGGTCTGGTAGTAGGGCTGAATGGAACCGGTGATAAAGATACCGACTCTCCCTATACCATCAACAGCCTGAAGAATCTGCTTTCTCAATTGGGTGTGCAGATACCTGATGGGGTCAATATCAAGCCTAAAAACGTCGCAGCAGTAATTGTTCATGGTGATCTTCCCCCCTTTAGTAAGGTTGGACAGAAGCTTGATATTACCGTCTCTTCTCTGGGTAATGCGAAGAGTCTGCGTGGTGGCACTCTGTTAATGACACCATTGAAAGGTGCAGATGGAAACAACTACGCCCTGGCTCAGGGTAACCTGGTGGTGGGTGGATTGAGCGCAGAGGGACAGGACGGTTCAAAACTAACCGTAAACATACCCAGTGCCGGTCGTATTCCGAATGGTGCAACTGTCGAGCGGGAAGTGCCAAATGCCTTCAATAAGGCGCCGATGTTAACCCTGAATCTTAATGATGGTGATTTCACTACAGCAATGCGTGTTGCTGAGTCGATCAATCTGACCATCGGCCCAGGCACAGCAAAGGCGGTCGATTCAACTTCTATCCGCGTAAATGCGCCGCTCGATCCAGGTCAGAAAGTAACCTTTATCTCCATGCTCGAAGAGTTGGAAGTCAAACCTGGGGTTGCCTCCGCGAAGGTGATTATCAACTCCCGCACCGGTACGGTAGTCATCAATAATCAGGTTCGGGTCTATCCTGCTGCCGTCTCCCATGGCAACCTGGTGGTCAGCATCAGCGAAGATCCCGCAGTTTCTCAACCTGCGCCATTTTCTCGTGGCGGCAATACCGAAGTTGTTCCTCAAAGTCAGGTTACCATTACCGAAGAGGGCTCAAACCACATGTTTCTCTTCAATCCCGGTGCTTCTCTGGATGAGGTGGTTCGGGCTGTCAATCAGGTCGGAGCTGCACCGAGTGATCTGGTGGCAATTCTTGAAGCACTGAAAGAGGCGGGGGCACTGCGTGCTGAGTTGCTGGTGATCTGATGAACAGTGTTGCACCCTCCATGTATCACGATTTCTCCGGTCTGGCGGATCTGAAACGCCAGGCCAGGGATGATCAGGGTGCAAGTGCTGAAAAGGTTGCACGTCAGTTTGAATCCGTATTTGTTCAGATGATGGTCAAGCAGATGCGCCAGGCCAGTTTTGGTGGTGGTCTGCTCGACAGTCAGCAGACTAAATTTGCCCAGGATATGTATGACCAGCAGCTGGCAGTTCACCTCTCTGAGCAGCGGGGTCTGGGGATGCTCCCTATGTTGCGGAGTCAGCTGGGTGCGGCGCCTCAGGTGCAACAGCAGGAACTCTCAGGCTTGGAAAGCTACTGGCAAAATCCAGCCACTCTGGCCCGTCGTCATGGTACAAATGTAGCGCCAGTCAAACCATCTGAAGACGTTGAACAGACGACTCAAAAGATCGACTCCCCGGAAGATTTTGTTACCAGACTCTGGTCTTGCGCCGAACAGGCAGCAGAAGAGCTGGGTCTGCCCCCTGAGGCACTGCTGGCCCAGGCTGCCCTGGAGACAGGGTGGGGTGGTCATGTGATGCAGTCAGCGAATGGCAACAACAGCCATAACCTTTTTGGTATCAAGGCGGATCAACGCTGGGATGGTGATCAGGTACGAAAGGAGACATTGGAGTATCAAGAGGATATAGCAGTCCGCAGACGTGAGAACTTCCGCAGTTATAGCTCTTTCGATGAGAGCTTTCAGGACTATGTGGCCTTCCTTAAACAGAATCCCCGATACTCAGAGGCCTTGAGTAATACTCAGGATAGCGAATCCTATTTCAGGGCTCTGCAGGATGCCGGTTACGCCACCGATCCGGAATATGCGAACAAAATACTCCGGGTGATGCAGGGGCCTGAAATGCAGGCAGCACTCGACCATTTCAAGAGTTCGGCACAACAGCCGATATAGCGAATTAGGAGGCGACTAAGATGAGCTTACAATCCATCGGTGTCTCCGGGTTGGTCGCCACTCGGCTTGCCTTGGATACCACTGGCCATAATATTGCCAACGTTAATACTGATGGTTACAGCCGTCAGCGGATTGATTTTGCCACTCGGTTACCTTTTCAGAGCGCTGTGGGTTATATCGGCAGCGGTGTCCAGGCCACTGAAGTCCAACGTCAGTATGACTCTTTCATCGCTGGCCAGATGCGTGCCAGCGCCTCTGTGGCCTCTGAGTTGCAGGCCTATTTCAACGGCGCAAAACAGCTGGATGACATCGTCGCCAATGCAGATTCAGGTCTGCAGCCTGTGATCCAGAATTTTTTCGATGCCATGCAGGGTATGGCTGACGATCCTAGCTCTATCTCTGCACGCCAGCTGGTGTTGAGCGAGGCGGAGACAATGGCCGATCGCTTCCACTATTTCGATCAACAGTTCGAAAGTATGCGCAACCAGATGAATAACCAGATCGGATTCAATATTGGTGAGATCAATCGAATTGCCCAGGGTATTGCCGAGATCAACGAGGATATTAAGATCGCTTACGGCAGTACTCCCAACGATCTGATGGATAAGCGCGATCAGTTGGTCAACGAGCTTTCTGAGTTGGTCGATATTCAGGTATTGCAGCAGAGCGACGGCGCCTTCAACATCTTTATAGGGAAAGGGCAGCCACTGGTCATGGATACCGATGCAGCCACCTTAGGTACGCAGCCTTCCACCATGGATCCAAGCCATCTGGAGATTACATTCAACTATACCTTCGGCAGCCAGGTTGTGACTGACCAGATGAGTGGCGGTGAAATTGGTGGAATGCTCAGATTCCGCGACGAGATACTCGATCCCACCCATGACCGTGTAGGTCTGGTGGCATTAGGCATAGCCGATCAGATCAATGCTCAAAATCAACTGGGTCTAGACCTGCAAGGCATAGTTGGAAGCTCGATGTTTAACCTGGGGTCGGTTGATGTCTATCCCAGACCGGGAAATGGCAGCTCCATTACCGCCAGTTTCAACGACATCGGTAATCTCACCGGTGATACCTATGAAATCAGTTACGATGGCGCAGACTTCACGCTGCTTAATATGAACAGTGGTGCGACTCAGGTTCTGGCGGCGGGACTCAATACCGTTGATGGTGTCGATATCACCATTAATGCAGCTGGCGCGCTTGCTGGTGATACCTTCATTATTCAGCCAACCCGCAACGCCGCTTTGAGTTTCAACCTACTGTTTAATGATGTACAGCGTCTTGCGGCAGCTGGACCTGTACGGGTTGCACCAGCTGTTGATGCAAATGGTAATCCGCTGAATACAGGCGCAGCCAGTATGACCCAGCCGACCAACAGTTCGATGGCCGGATTGCCACTGGCTGGTGGCACCATCCAGCTGGTCTATGATGATCAGGGCGCAGCGACCAGTGGATATGAAGTCTACTATCCTGGTTCGGTTCCTGGTGTTGATCCGTTTGATGATTTCATTACCTATGACAACCTGAATGCAGCGACGGTAGCTGGTACTCAGGTGCCAGGCGCAACCTTCGCGACTCTGGGTGGTATCAGTTTCACTCTTGCCGGTGTGCCTGATGATGGTGACACTTTTATTATTGGCAACAACACCAATGGTATGAGCGACAACCGCAACGCTCTGAGACTGGAAAATATACAAAACCAGAATGTGCTGCTAGGCGGCACATCGACTATTGATGAATCCTATGTGCAGATGGTCTCCAATGTGGGCTCGAAAACCCGTCATGCGGAATTGAACCTATCAGCTCAGGAGAGCCTTCTTGAGCGCACTAAAGAGGCCATGGCCGAGGTCTCCGGGGTAAACCTGGATGAAGAGGCGGCCAAGCTGATTCAGTTCCAGCAGTCCTATCAGGCATCAGCACAGGTTATTTCAGTGGCCAGCACCCTGTTTGATACGCTGCTTAGCGCAGTCAGGAGATAAGGGATGGATAGAGTTTCAACATCAATGCTATTTGATCGGGGTATCTCCAGTATGCTGGAGCGGCAGTCTGCACTAAGTCGTGCGCAGCTGCAGATCTCATCTGGCAAACGTATCCTGACCCCGCGTGATGATCCGCCAGCTGCTGCTCAGGCACTTAATCTCCGCACCGCCATCACCCAGGTGGAGCAGTATCAATCCAATTCTGACCGGGCTCGTGCCAGGCTGGATCTGCAGGAAGCGGCCCTGAGCGGCGTGGATGAAATTTTACCCAGAATACGTGAGTTGGCATTACAAGGTCAGAGTGACACCTACAACCTGGCGGCCAGGCAGGCGATTGCACAGGAGTTAAGGCAACTCAATGATGAGATGATGGCCCTGGCAAATACCAGGGACAGTGATGGTGAATATATATTTGCCGGATATAGTGCAGATTCGATTCCGTTCAGCAATCCAGCGGATGGTGTGTTTGCCTATTCAGGGGATATGGGTAGTCGTAGCTTACAGATTTCAGCAACCCGGCAGATTCAGGATCGTGAAAACGGTTACGATGTCTTCATGAATGTCACCACCAGTACCGGTACTCGACGGAACTTGTTTGAGACTGTGCATGGCATCATCGCCGGTCTGGAAGCGGATGCCCCCAATGGGGTATTTGTTGAAGACCTGACTGCCGCCCAGGAGCAGATTGTCTCAGTTCGTGCACGCGGTGGCGCGCGTCTGAACAGTATTGAAGATCAATCAAGAGTCAATGAAGATTTTATGTTCACCATGAAGAGCTCTCTATCAGAGATAGAGGATATCGATCTGGCTGAAGCAATCAGTCGTTTCGAACAAGACCTTCTGGCACTGCAGGCGGCTCAACAGACCTTTAACAAAGTGCAGGGTCTGTCGCTCTTCAACTACCTCTGATTCTCTCGATTGTTTAAAAGAGATTGCACTGGTCTAGGGGGGGGCTGTATCAGAGGCAAGCCCTTGATGACAACCTCTACTGTCCCATTCAGCTCCTGTTTAGATCTACCCTGCCTGACCAGAACAGCAATATCATACAGTAGTGACAACAGGTAGCTGGCCAGTTCATCCGGTTCTGTCTGAGTCGATATTCGAGCCTGCTGCTCCGATTCGAAGAGTCTGGAGAGGGATTGCTGTGTCGCTGGCCCCATATCCTGTAGTGATGATGAAGCTGTTTCGAATGTGGACGGGCAGAGTGGTGCGGCAGGGCCAGCACCCTACAGATCACAATTCCATTAACCTGGCGACTTATATTCCCTCGTTGAATAAGAGGCACACTGTACAAGGATTGGTAGGGTGGGGCCATGCCCCACCAAAAGCCAGAACGGAGCGTAGGGTGCCGGCCCTGCCGCACCATTTCAAATGCTATCCATTCAAAGGTCATGTCATTAAAGCTTGCCCCCTCTCTTTATTGTCATCAGGCTACATACAGTTTCGCCCTCATGTGCAAGTCACTTTGCTCATTTCCATGCTCCAGCGTGGGAATGAATAAGAGGCATCCTATTCAGGATAGGTAGGGTGGGGCCATGCCCCACCAAAAGCCAGAACGGAGCGTAGGGTGCTG
>NZ_JBSYOQ010000068.1:0-139644 GCF_058244645.1 Candidatus Thiodiazotropha sp. AKAK3 | reverse complement strand
GGGGCAGGGCCCCACCCTACCGTTCAATTCAGGGCGTAGGGTGGGGCCCTGCCCCACCAAAATAGCTTGGTTACCTCAGAAAATTCTCGCTCTACGTAACAAATCCCCTTAAGTAAGTGCCATTCGTCTATAGGCCTACTTACAGCGCTATTACGCAGCCTGGATAGGAATAGAGTCACCTGTGCGAATAACTTTGTTCTCCTCGTTCAAATAGACGAGGTCAGGCTTGAATCCCTGCATCTGCTCTTCATCCAGTCCGGCATAGGCACAAATAATAATGCGATCACCTGGCTCAGCCTTATGTGCTGCAGCACCGTTTACCGAAATCACACGGGAACCCGACTCAGCCAGAATGGCATAAGTGGTAAAGCGCTCACCATTGGTCACGTTATAGATTTGAATCTGCTCATATTCATGAATACCGGCCAGCTTCATAAGCTCGGCGTCAATGGCACAGGAGCCTTCATAATCCACCTCGGAGTGGGTGACACATGCCCTGTGTAGCTTGCACTTGAGTACTGTCAGCTGCATGGATTCATGACCTTAAATTGATGAAAATTACTATCTTGCCTGCCTAAACGGGCCATAGATCCCTAGTTTAGACTGAAATTTACAGTTAATTATCCGTGAAAACGTCTCAGCTATCAATCAAAAAATGCTGCTATGCAGCAATTGGCCGATGCGAGTCAAATATCGTCTCTTTATTATTTCCAATTTTACCATTTATCAATATGGTTGCAGTTACTCGTTTTTCAAGCTAGATCCCAGAACCCGAGCTTAAACAAGTTAACCAAAACGATCTAATTTTTACTATAAAAACATAATGTTACTAGTTATTTTGCGATTTTATCACAATCCTGCATTTACTCAGAGATGAGATTATCTATCAACCTTGTTTTACCCAGATATGCTGCAGCCAGTACAACCAGTCGTGAGTCATGTTGACTGGGATGTGCCAACCGGTCAGCGCTGCAAATGGCATAATAATCGGGTCTGAATCCAGCGGAGAGCAGCATTTCCTGCGCCTCGGTTTCGAGTTGCTTAAAATCACGCTCACCATTCGAAAGCGCATGAGCTGTTTGCTGTAACGTCTCAAATAACTTAGGCGCCGACGCCCGCTCTTGAGCTGTCAGGTATCCATTACGCGAACTTTTCGCCAATCCATCCTCTTCCCTGACCGTTTTCAATCCTACAATTTCCACAGGCATAGCGAGATCAGCCACCATCTGGCGAATTACCATCAGTTGTTGGAAATCTTTTTCACCAAAAAGAGCAACATCTGGCTGCACCATATTGAAAAGTTTGCATACCACTGTCGCCACGCCAACAAAATGGCCAGGACGGCTAGCACCACAAAGGATATCGGAGATGCCTGGCACTTCTATCCGAGTCTGCTCCTCTTTTCCCGCCGGATAGATTGTTTCTGCTGTCGGAGCAAACAGAAGATCGACACCCGCTTCTGATAATTTCTGTCGGTCTGCCTCCAGGGTGCGGGGATAGTCTTCAAAATCTTCACCAGCACCAAACTGCATAGGGTTGACAAAAATACTGACAACAATGCGTTGTGACCACTTCTTCGCCTCCCTCACAAGGGCCAGGTGGCCTTCATGCAGATTACCCATAGTCGGCACAAAACCGATCTTCTCCCCGCTGTTTCGCCATACGCGAACCCTATCGCGAAGGGTTTTAATTTCGGAAAGAGTTAAAACATCGTCATTCATGTAAAACTATGCTCTTTGGATGGAAAGCTACCCTGTTTGACTGCAGTTGCATAGGCCCTGATCGCCTCTTCGATATCTCTTCCAGAGTGGAGGAAGTTCTCAACGAACTTTGGAGGTTGAGGGTTGATTCCCAACATGTCGTACAGCACCAATACCTGTCCATCGCAATCCACCCCGGCACCGATACCGATAACCGGCACAGCCAATGTCTGACTGATCCTAGCTGCCAGCTTGTCAGGCACACACTCCAGCACCAACAGATCAATACCGGCCTTCTGCAGAGCCATGGCATCATCCAGAATTCGCTCTGCCTCCTGCTCTCCGCGTCCTTGAACACGATAACCACCAAGTTTATGTACAGATTGAGGCAGTAGTCCCAAATGACCACAGACAGGAATACCTTGGCTGGAGAGCTGATTGATTGTCTCTAAATGGACAGCGCCCCCCTCCAGTTTAACCATCTGAGCCCCCCCCTCTTTCATCAACAGACCTGCTGACTCCAGCGCCAATTCGGGGGAGCGGTAGCTCATGAACGGCATGTCTGCGATCAGCAGAGCACTTTGCCTGGCGCGTGCCACATTACGTGTATGGTATATCATCTCTTCGAGGGTCACGGGCAAAGTGCTCTCCTGACCTTGAATCACCATACCCAGAGAGTCACCCACTAGAATTACCTCAATGCCAGCTGACTCTATAAGCCGGGTAAAACTGGCATCATAGCTGGTGAGTGTGCAGATCTTCTCACCCTTTGATTTCATATCCAGTAAGCTTCTGATTGTGATATTTTTTCTACTCATTTGGTTTTACTCGTTCAGAGAGATAGCGTTGGATTCAGGTAGCGTCTGTCAGCGCCCTCGCTACTGATGTGACGAACCAGTAAATCAAAATCCTTCTGCCTCTCCAAGGGATTGATTTCCGCCGCATTGATTATCAATAAAGGGGATTGGTCATAATAGTAGAAAAAGTCTGTATAGGCATCGCAGAGTCGCTTCAGGTAGTCCGCATCTATGGTTTTCTCCTGAGGTCTGGCGCGTTTTTTTATCCTTTTCATCAGGGTATCCACCGGTGCCTGCAAATAGACCACCAAATCAGGTGGTGGCGCTTGCAGAGTCAGGTGCTGATAGACCTGTTCATAGAGTGCCAACTCATCCCTGTCCAGATTGATCTGTGCAAACAAACGATCCTTCTCAAGCATAAAATCTGCAATCAGGCGTTGCCGAAACATATCGTTCTGAACAAGCCCATTCCATTGGCGGCTACGCTGAAACAGGAAAAAAAGTTGAGCCGGCAGTGCTGCTTCACGAGGATTTTCGTAAAAACGCTGTAGAAATGGGTTCTCTTCTGCCCCTTCCAAAAGCGTTTCACTCTGGAAATGTTCAGCCAGACGACGAACCAGACTGGTCTTACCCACGCCAATTGGCCCCTCCACAACAAGAAATTGAGGCATCTCAGGTGAGTCGCTCAACTTCTCCCTCCCCTTCTTCAGTTTTAATGTCCTGGAGTGTGCCCACACCGGGTATATAGAGATCTTCTGGTGCGATCTCCTTAAGTGGCAAGAGGACAAAACTACGCCTGGCAATTTCTGGATGAGGCACTTTCAAGCGGGGTGTTTTGATAACCTGGTCGCCGTATAAAAGTAGATCCAGGTCGAGACTGCGAGGGCCCCATCTTTCCCCTCTGATTCTATGATGACTCTGTTCCAATGCCTGTAGAGCATCCAATAGGATTTCAGCCTCTAAAGTGGTTGATAACCGGGCGACCGCATTGATGAAGTCGGGTTGATCCTGTGGACCAACCGGTTGACTGCGATAGAGGGATGAGTGGCCATCCAGATGAGCGCCATCCAGCCTGGCAAGTTCTGCAAGCGCATGTTCTACCTGTCTTCTTGGGAGATCCAGATTGCTACCCAAGCCAATATAAGCAACCACCATTTAGCAACTACTCATCGATAGTTTGTGGCTTTTTACGACGTCTTCTTCGCCGCTTACCTCGGCCTCTGTTTCCCTGTTCTGTCATAGAGAGCTTTTGCTGACTGTTTGCATCCTGATAGAGAGTCCACCAGTCAGACAACTCTCGTTCAACCTCTCCAGACTCTGCACGCAACAACAGAAAGTCATATGCGGCTCTGAATTTTGGATGGGTCATCAAGCGTTGAGGACGATTACCCTGACGCTGCGTAAAGCGAACCTGAAGTTGCCAGATATCGCGCATTGGATAGCTGAAACGTTTAGGAATCGAGACATGCTGTGACTGTTCAGAAAGTACATCAGAAGCAGCATTCTGTAGCGCCTCCACAGGATGTGCCCCTTGTGCCTGAAATCTTTCAGCCCTAAGCCTGACCGGCTCCCACAACAACACGGCAAAAAGAAATGCCGGTGTGACAGATTTGTTCTGCCTTAATCGCTCATCGGTATTCGCCATACCTCGACTGACGAAGGTGATCGGAAACTCGTGGTCTTCGTGGGACAGAGCCTCTTCAGTAGCTGGGAAAAGCTGTCCAAACAACTCGTAGTGTCTTAACTTTTCAAAACTTTCCAGGGCAGCACCACCCAGAAACAGCTTCAAAACCTCTTCATAGAGCCTCGAAGAGGGGACATCCTTGAGTAGTGGTGCGAGTTTGATAATCGGCGCTTCGGTTTGTGGTTCAATCACAAATCCAAGCTTGGCAGCGAACCTGATCACTCTCAATAGTCTTACAGGATCCTCCCGATAGCGACTCTCCACATCGCCCAACAGCCTGATAATCCCTTGCTGAAGATCTGACATGCCGTTTGCGAAATCGACGACAGAGAAGTTATCCACACTGTAGTAAAGCGCATTAATGGTCAAATCACGCCTTTGCGCATCCTCTTCCAGTGTGCCATAGACGTTATCCCGCAATATCCTGCCATTTTCCATACGACGGTCTCCACCATCGTCGGAGTCTTTGAGGTTACTGCGAAATGTGGCGACTTCTATGATTTCCCTTCCAAAATGGACATGAGCCAGACGAAAACGCCGGCCGATCAAGCGGCAGTTACTGAAGACCTCCTTAACCTCTTCCGGCAAAGCATTAGTCGCCACATCGAAATCTTTCGGCTCCCGGCCAAGTAGCAGATCCCGAACGCCACCACCGACAAGATAGGCCTCATAACCGGATTTACTCAGACGATAAAGTACCTTAACCGCATTTTTACTGATATTTGCGCGGGAAATATTATGCTCATCTCTGGGTATCAATAACACTGACGCAGGATCACCATTATCCAGCCCAGAGGTTTGGGCTGAGCCATTAACCAATCTGGAAAAGGTCTTTTTTAGCCAATTGGCAGCATGTTTCAAGGGTCGATTCACCAAAGATATTTTCGCCAGGTCATTGAGCCTGGCAACCAAGTCAGTATAATACCGCCTTTCGTAAGAAGCTGCTCCCTTCGTCTAGTGGTTAGGACGCTGGCCTCTCACGCCGGTAACAGGGGTTCGAGTCCCCTAGGGAGTACCAATCCAAAAAGGCCGCAACAGTGCGGCCTTTTTGATATTAATCCATTTTACAGCTTTTCTGCTAGATCCTTGATATAGCTCTTAAAACCTTCGCCCAACTCCTCATGGGCCAATCCTAATTCGACTGTCGCTTCGAGATAACCAAGCTTGCTGCCGCAATCATAGCGCTTCCCTTTCACCCGATAAGCTCTGACTTTTTCATATTTAATCAACTCAGCGATCGCATCAGTCAGCTGAATCTCACCGCCGGCACCACGACCAGTCTCTTTGATCAGTGAGAAAATTCGTGGCGTTAGAATATAACGCCCTACCACCCCCAGATTGGATGGCGCATCTTCCGGCTTTGGTTTTTCAACGATAGAGGTGATAGTAGCGGTCTCTCCATCATCATCCTCTACCTCTACGATGCCATATTTACCGGTCTCTTCAAAAGGCACCTCTTCAACCAGGATGACACTGCATTGATAGCGTTCGTAGATCTCTGCCATCTGCTCGATAGCGCCGATGCCGTCATCCCCTTGAATAAGGTCGTCAGCAAGAATAACTGCAAAGGGTTCGTCAGCAACCACCTGTTCTGCGCAGAGCACAGCATGCCCCAGTCCCAACGCCTCTGATTGGCGCAAATAGATACAGCTGACATCGGGCGGTAAGACATTCTGAACCTTTTCCAGCAATGCCGTTTTACCCGCCTCTTTGAGTTCACTTTCCAACTCATAGGCCTTATCGAAGTGGTCAGGAATTGAGCGCTTGTTTCGTCCAGTCACAAAAACCAGTGAGGTAACCCCAGCCTCTTCAGCTTCCTCTGCTGCATATTGAATCAAAGGTTTGTCCACAATCGGCAGCATCTCTTTTGGATTTGCCTTCGTTGCCGGCAGAAAGCGTGTCCCCAATCCAGCAACAGGGAATACCGCTTTACGAATCTTTTTAACCATTACAACTCCTGTATTTTCTAACTGTTTCAACTGAACATAAGAATATGGATGCACAAGACTATGGGGCCAGATTTAGACTGTCAATGGATGTTTCTGAGATGACACCCGATTATCTGCATCAGCTCTACTCTCTATAGGCTCTGCGCAACCTCTGCATTAATTGATTTCAGTGCTTGAATCGGATCTTCTGCCGCTGTGATTGGACGCCCCACGACCAGATAGCTTGAACCTGCACCAATCGCCTCAGCGGGGGTCATCACACGTCGCTGATCATCTTTAGCCGCACTGCTGGGGCGAACCCCTGGTGTAACCAGCAGAAAATCCTGGTTTAAATGACGACGTAGCTCACTCGCTTCTCTTGGCGAACAGACAACGCCGTCAAGCCCTGCTTCATCGGTCAGTTTTGCCAATCGCACAACATGCTCATCAGCTTCACCAGTAAAACCAATTTCGTGGATATCCTCTGCGCCAAGGCTGGTCAGAATGGTTACTGCAACCAGTAAAGGTCTGTTGGAACGGCTCTCCAGGCGTTCTCTGGCAGCCACCATCATTCTTCGTCCTCCAGATGCATGCAGATTCATCATCCATATCCCCAAATCAGCAGCGGCATCGCATGCTGCAGCTACCGTATTTGGGATATCATGAAATTTTAGATCCAGGAAAATATCATATCCCTTTTTTCTCAGCTGCTCGACAAATGGAGGGCCCAATCGGGTAAACATCTCTTTGCCTACCTTAAGCCTGCAAAGTGATGGATCGAGGCGTTCAACCAGATCCAAGGCCTGTTGCTGTTGCGGAAAATCTAGCGCGACAATGACCCTAGAGCCTGTTTCATTCATGGTTAATACTCCTTAACCAGGGTTAGTATTCTGTTGAGTAGCCGGGCAGCATCAACCTTTGATGTTTCTACCCAAACATTGAAGTGGCTTAATCGCGCCCCAGGTCTTACAACTGGGGCAGTGCCAGTGAATTTTTTTCGCAGTGAAACCGCAGTGTTCGCACTGATACGCAGGCACTTGGTCAAGCAGTTTAGAGACGGAACTCAATAACACATCCAATGTCTCCCTTGGACTCTCTTCACTACGCTGCAGACTCAGTCTGACCAGACGCTCCAAACCCTTCAGATCAGGGGTCTCGGCCAAATGGTCGAGGACAGCCTCAACGGCTGCATCTTCCCCATCCGTATCTGCAATCATATCTGTAAGAATCAACATCGCTTCAGTACAGTGGTGCCGCTGATAAAGCTGTTGCAGGTAGTCATACATCTCCTGCTGCTGGCTCAGTTTCCTATAGCACTCAACCAGGCGCGGCAGGGTATCGGAAAGATAGGCTGGATCACTCCCTTCGACCTGTCTCAACAATCGAATGACCGAGCGACAATCACCCCTGGAATATTCTATCTCAGCCTGAAGCATTAATACTCTGACATTGCTGCGCTTCATCTGCTGGGCACGTTTGAGATAGCCCTCTGCCGCAGCCATGTTCTGCTGACGCAACTGTTGTTCAGCCAGTTCGCAGTAGAAATGGGCAATCGAGTTTGGTAATGCCGGATAGTGAGAGACTGTTATTTTTTCAGCTACTTCAAGGCAACGTTTCCAATCCTTCTCTTGCTGGTAGATCTCCAGCAGGAAGACATTTGCCTGCTCATTGTAGAGCTTCAGCTCAGTCAATTCGATGAATAGGTTTTCCGCCCGATCAAATAGACCGGCACGCATATAATCCTGTCCCAGTTCGAGCAGGGCCTGGGCTCGCTGTTCTCTGCTCAGACTTGGTCGTGCAATGAGATTCTGGTGAATTCGTATTGCCCGCTCAACCTCTCCTCTGCGCCGAAAAAGGTTACCCAGGGCTAAATGTGTCTCTACTGTGTCGCTATCAACGTCAAGCAGCTTTATGAAAAGATCGATAGCCTTGTCTGGCTGCTCATTCAACAGATAGTTGAGGCCCTTGAAGTAGACAGGCGATATCTCCGCTGGCTTCTTCTGACTTTTAACTGCCATACCACGCCTTGCAGCATACCACCCAGAGGCGGCCGCAACCGGCAGTAGTAGTAACAGCACCTCATACATCAACAGCTCCCTGATGTTCAAATCCCGCTCGATCAGCAGTCAGAAACAGGTGTCGATTGAAGATGCCTGAGGCTGAGATTAGTAAAGTCAGTTCCATGAACACTACACAGGTTACTCTTTCAATGGCAATGCACGGAGATTATTCACCTCTTTGCTTACCATCTCACTACGCCGTTTGAGGCTCTGTATTTCACGTTTAAGCCCGACGATCCGCCCCATACTGGAGATGAGGCCCAATATCACTCCAGCCCCAAGCACCAGGGTCAACACCAGAGAGAGAGGAAGATCCCGGCTGCCAAAATAGTAATTCACAGGCACAGAATCTGAATTGAGCACGGCAAATACAGCACCGAACATCATAATAAAAATCACTATAAATAGTTTTATGAATCGCATCTGCCATTCCGCATATCTATCACTTTACCCATTTTCGCTTAATGTGCAGGATATTTCATCCAAACAAATTAAATTTTGACAACAGTTTATGTTTTAAGAAGCACCAAGGGTACCTTGGTTAGTAATATTAACCAGGCAATTATGGCAAGATTCCTTTGATCCAGCACCTAAATAGGTCATTTTCATGACCCTCTGAATAGCTTTCATTAAGCGTAATGAATAAACAAATGGTAAAAATGGGCTGCTGCAGGGAGTTTTTCTAAATATGGGCCTCAGAATGAGGCCCTTGAACTGTAGTGATATACTAACCAGGCCATAGATATTAATAGACTCAGGGCTACAGCGGCGTTTTGATGCCTAGCCGTGAGCAAACACTCGACGGCTGAGTGTATTAATATCTATGGCCTGGTTAGTAAGATCAATTCAAGCGTAAGTATCCAACAAACCATTGCCTGATTGAATCCGTGTGGAATTCGAATCAGATGACCAGCCTTCCATTGAACTCTCACTGTCAATCCCAACACCACTAGCTTGAGCCTCCGCACTACCATCACGGCCCGGCTCACCAGTCTGATGCTGACCTACATCCACGTTTGCCAAGTTCAGATTTATCTCACCGAACATCTCACGCAAACGGGGTATTGAAGACTCCAAAGCTTCACGTGTTGGTGCCTGTGCAGCGATGAATGTGACATTGGTTTGATCATTATGTACCGAAATTCTGATCTCCAACGGGCCAAGATTGGGGGGGGTTAGCTTTATCTCAGCCTGCTGTACATTCTGGCTGACCATCCACTGGACACGTTCACCAACAGCCTGGTCCCAACCTGGTTGCCCCACAGGGGTATTCAGCGGTAATGCAATGGCGGGTCGACTGACAGCTGAAGAAGAGGCTGATTGAGATAATGCATTGAGGGAAAATGGAGATACTGAATCACTCCCTCGGGAGACTTCTGGCGAAGCTCTATCGCTACTCTCAGCAGAAATCAGGGGGAGCAGATCAACAGGTTTTTCAGTGTTGATATAATTAACTAAATTGGCGAATTTTGGTGCCGCAACTTCTGTTTGGACCTTCTGAGTAAGTGTTGCTGAGACAGGCGCTGGTAATTCAGTTGCCTGTATTGTCAATAGAGGTTGTTCACTGATTTGCGGCAATGGCTTGCCGTCTGCCTGCTGTGGCAGCGGCAACAACTTGCCATCCTGAGTGAGCATAGGCATAGGCATAGGCAGCGGCTGGTTTTCCACATCGACCGGCATCTGCATAGCAAACAGTTGCACCCCCCCTTCACTATCCTGAGGGGTGAGCAGTTCCTGTAATGCTCGATCGAAGGGAATACCGATAACCATACCCTCTGCAGAGAGGCTGAATAGCTCTGACTCGCTTTCACTGGTTATTGCAGTAGATGAATTTCCACCAGTCATTTGGGGCATAAGAGGTATTTGTGCCATGGCGTTACCTGTCAGTGTGGTCTCCTGTCGACAGATAACAAGCAGATTCCGGGCCAAGATCAGTGAATAAAATCCTCCGGGCCTGCGCGGCGCCAATCAGCCTGAGTTAACAGCCAATCGTCATCCTGTTGTATAAATTTGAGCTCGAGGCGTATCAGGTCACCCCGCCACGCGGCCAAGGAGGGGGCGTTCTCTTGAGGAGAGCCGGCCAAACCGGCAAACAGCAGCACTTTAGCTTTATCCTCGTCTACTATTTCGAGATTTTCGATTTTGGTTAACATAAAAATCGATTTATGACGTAAAAAATAGCCGGCCAGCATTGCCCTCAACTGCCGAAGCTCAAATCCATTCTGATCCTGATAGCCTGCATCAATAAATGCCATGGTTGCAGATAAATCCCGAGCTTTGATAGATGTCTCAGCTTCGCTGATTGTCTGGCGGAGTTGTGCTTCGGGAGAGACTGCACTATCGCTGCAACCCAAGATAACCAGGGCAATCAAAGCAATGGCAGAGTATCTGTATGTAGCACTCATGAAATCTGTTATCGCCATATTGAGCTGTGGGGTAAAAATTCAAGGATTTGGTTTACCGCAAACTTAATACATCCTGCATATCAAAAAGCCCATTTGGCTTGCTGCTGATCCATTTGCAAGCACGGACGGCCCCGCCGGCAAAATTCATTCGACTCGAGGCCTTGTGGGCGATCTCCACCCGTTCTCCTTCCATTGCAAACCAGACGCTATGCTCACCAACAACATCACCGGCACGAATGGTTTCAAATCCTATCGTTTTCCTATCCCGTGCTCCTGTATTGCCCTCACGACCATATACAGCACAGCTTTGTAGATCCCGCCCAAGGGTTTCAGCAATTACCTCACCCATGCGCAAAGCTGTACCTGATGGGGCATCGACTTTATGACGATGGTGAGCTTCGATAATCTCTATATCCGCTTCATCACCCATAACCTTAGAAGCCAGCTGCAACAGTTTAAAGCAGAGATTGACACCCACACTCATATTCGGAGCGAATACTATGCCAATCTCATCAGATGCCTCTTGCAGCACCTTTTTATCATCATCACTTAGACCGGTTGTTCCGATAACCATACGTTTTCCTGCCTGGCGACAGATCTGTAGATGGTTCAGCGTTGCTGCGGGGGATGTAAAGTCGATAACCACATCAAAATTGTCCAAGACTTCATCCAAGCTAGATGAGATGGCCAAATCGAGTCTGCTGAGTCCCGCCAGTTCTCCAGCATCCCGGCCAACCAGACCTGACTCAGATCGCTCAGTGGCAGCCCCCAGAGTTAAGCCCTCAGCTTCATGAACCGCCTGAACCAGGGTTCTCCCCATCCGGCCTCCGGCACCAACCACTGCAATTCTTGTCATCTGCTTACCCCTCGTCCGGAGCCGTTATCCGTTTTTTATATTAAAATCCCACTGAAAGAGGGTTCTGAAGAGTAAAAAACCTTAGAAACCCATGTTCTCGAAGAATTTCTTCACCCCATCTACCCAACTCGTGGAATGGGGGCTGTGTTTCCCCCCACCATGTTTCATAGTTTCATCGAATCGCTTCAACAGCTCTTCCTGTTCGGTCGTAAGTTTCACTGGTGTTTCAACCAGCACACGACACATTAAATCTCCAACAGGCCCACCACGTACTGGTTTGACACCTTTCCCTCGCATACGAAACAGGCGTCCTGTTTGAGTACCGGCTGGAATTTTCAGAATGACTTTTCCATCCAAAGTCGGCACTTCCAGTTCACCACCGAGGGCTGCGATCACGAAACTGATTGGAACTTCGCAGAACAGATGGTTATCTTCCCGACTGAAGATGGTGTGCGGCTTGACTGCCACCTGCACGTAGAGATCTCCCGGCGGGCCACCGCTCTCACCAGCCTCGCCCTCTCCCGCCAGACGAATGCGATCACCTGAATCCACACCAGGTGGTACTTTTACTGAGAGGGTCTTCTGTTCTTGAATGCGACCTTCACCGTGACATTTAGGGCAGGGATTATCGATCATCGTCCCCTTGCCATGACAGCGGGGACAAGTTTGCTGAACTGAGAAAAATCCCTGCTGCATTCTGACCTGACCATGCCCTGCACAGGTTTCACAGGTCTTGGGTGAACTGCCTTTCTTGGCTCCGCTGCCATCACAGGTATCGCACTTCACCAGGGTTGGGACACGGATTTTGACCGTCGTTCCCGCTACTGCATCCTCCAGGGAGAGCTGCAGGTTATAGCGTAGATCGGCACCACGGTGAACCCGGGAGCCACCGCCCCCACGTGCACCACCAAAAATATCACCGAATACATCACCGAAGATATCCGAGAAACTGGCATCACCACCACTGAAACCACCACCCATGGTCTGATCCACGCCAGCGTGTCCAAACTGATCATAGGCAGCACGCTTCTGCGCATCTGACAATATTTCGTAGGCCTCCTTGGCCTCTTTGAAGCTCTTTTCAGTCTTTTCTGAAGCATCACCGGTATTTCGATCAGGATGATATTTCATAGCCAATCGGCGATAGGCCTTTTTGATATCGGCCTCACTGGCGTTCTTGTTAACGCCTAAAACTTCGTAATAATCTTTTTTCGCCATGGTAGGTTCTATCTAAATAACATCTATATTCAATGAAATAGTGATCGCATGAATTCTGATTCAACTGCGATCTCACCCTTTTTTCATGCTGATCCGTATAACGCCAAAAACCGCACACCGGACAAGCCGGCGTACGGTCTGCTGGCAACAGTGACAGACTAGTTTTTGTTGTCTTTAACCTCTTCGAACTCGGCATCGACCACATCATCATCAGTAGCACTCGCGGTGTTCTCCGCTTCCGCCTCTGGGGCAACACCTTCACCGGCATCGGCACCCTTTTGAGCATACAAACGCTCGGCCATTTTGCCTGAAGCTTCCGCTAATACTTTGGTTTTTTCTTCGATAACCTCTTTGTCATCGCTACTCATCACCGCTTCAAGATCCTTGATAGCACTTTCGATAGACTCTTTTTCGCCGGCTTCGAGTTTATCCTCGCCCAACTCTTCCATCGACTTCTTAGTGGCATGGATCATCGAATCCGCCTGATTGCGTACACCCACCAACTCCTGGAACTTGCGATCTTCGTCGGCATGGGCCTCGGCATCATTTACCATACGGTCAATCTCATCATCACTCAGCCCGGATGAGGCCTTGATCACGATCGACTGTTCCTTGCCTGTTGCCTTGTCTTTGGCAGAAACGTTGAGGATACCATTGGCATCGATGTCGAAACTGACCTCAATTTGAGGTACGCCACGAGGAGCCGGCGGAATATCGCTAAGGTCAAAGCGACCCAGGGATTTATTCGCAGCTGCCTGGTCACGTTCACCCTGCAGTACATGGACGGTCACCGCAGTCTGACTATCATCAGCTGTGGAGAAAACCTGTGAAGCACTGGTTGGAATAGTGGTGTTTTTCTCGATCAGCTTGGTCATCACGCCACCCAGGGTCTCGATACCCAGGGAGAGCGGGGTAACATCAAGCAACAGGACATCCTTGACTTCACCACCCAGAACACCGCCCTGAATAGCAGCACCAATCGCCACGGCTTCGTCAGGATTCACATCCTTGCGCGGATCCTTACCAAAGAACTCTTTCACCGCATCCTGTACTTTAGGCATACGGCTCTGCCCACCGACCAGAATAATCTCATCGATCTTCGATGCAGAGATACCCGCATCTTTCATCGCCAGCTTACAAGGCTCGATGGTACGACTTACCAGATCGTCAACCAGCGACTCCAACTTGGCGCGGGTCAGTTTCAGGTTGAGATGTTTAGGACCACTTGCATCTGCTGTTATGTAAGGCAGATTGATATCGGTCTGCTGGCTGGAAGAGAGTTCGATCTTAGCCTTCTCAGCACCCTCTTTCAGACGCTGCAGAGCCAAGGGGTCATTACGCAGATCAAAACCCTGCTCTTTTTTGAACTCCTCAACCAGGTGATCGATGATACGCAGATCGAAATCCTCACCACCCAGGAAAGTATCACCGTTGGTAGAGAGCACCTCAAACTGATGCTCACCATCAATTTCGGCGATTTCGATAATCGAGATATCAAATGTACCACCACCCAGGTCGTACACTGCCAGGGTCTGGTCACCACGTTTTTTATCCATACCGTATGCCAACGCAGCAGCAGTAGGCTCATTGATAATACGCTTTACGTCCAGACCGGCGATGCGTCCCGCATCTTTGGTGGCCTGGCGCTGGGAATCGTTAAAGTATGCAGGAACTGTGATGACCGCCTCTGAAACGGTCTCACCAAGATAATCCTCAGCAGTTTTCTTCATCTTCTGCAGAATCTTTGCAGCAATCTCCGGTGGCGCCATCTTCTTACCATTGACCTCGACCCAGGCATCGCCATTGTCTGCGCCAACGATTTTGTAAGGCACCATGTCAGCATCCCGCTGCACCACATCATCTTTAAACATGCGGCCAATCAGACGCTTGATAGCAAATAGAGTATTTTGGGGATTGGTGACAGCCTGGCGTTTGGCGGATTGGCCAACCAGGATCTCGCCATCATTAGCGTAGGCGATAATTGATGGTGTAGTACGATCACCTTCACTGTTTTCAATCACTTTGGTGGAACTACCCTCCATAACCGCCACACAGGAGTTGGTGGTTCCCAGGTCGATACCGATGATCTTGCCCATGATGATTAACTCTCCGAATTCTTTACTAAATAATAAAATTTCTTACTGACTGTCCCTAATGTGGGGTCATGTCGCCGGCTTTCAAGCCTGTTCGTCTATTGATGTGCTGGATGAGGCCTTGGAAACCATCACCATTGCAGGTCTCAACAATCGTCCATTCAGCAGATAACCCTTCTGCACTACGGCAACCACAGTATTGGGCTCCACATCATCACGTTCCTGCATCGACATCGCCTGGTGGAACTCAGGATTAAAGACCGCTCCCTCAGGGTTGACCTGTTCGATCCCGTGACGGTTCATCACATCCACCAGTAACTTCAGGGTCAGCTCAGTACCTTCACGAATTGTATTCACATCGGCGCTCTCATCCAGAGCTGCCTGATTGCCTAATTCCAGGCTATCCCAGACCTGCAGCATGTCCTGCGAGATCTTGTCCAAGGCGTATTTGTGGGCATTTTCGAGATCCCGCTGAGTTCTTTTGCGTATATTGTCGACTTCAGCACGGGTGCGCATCAACTGATCCCAGTGGTCATCAGCTTTTGCCCTAGCATCTTCCAGCAACTTCATCAGCTCACCATGATCCTGACCGGACACAGAAGCCTCTTCAATCACCTCATTTTCAGCAGCATCCTCAGCCTGAGAAGCCTGGGGTTCATCCACACTTTCTGCTGAATCTTGCGGTTGATCCTTATCTATCACTTGGTTTGACCTCAACTATAAAAATAGAACGTATAACACCCCGCTATATCGGGTTATTCTCTGACAAATTGGGATGATTAATTTTTTTTCAAGGCTGCACTAAGAATTTTTGCCGTAATATCGACTACAGGAATAACCCGCTCATAGTTCATACGGGTTGGTCCGATAACCCCCAACATTCCAACCATCTCTTCATTCACCTGATATGGGGCAGTTACCACTGAGCAGCCGTTGAGCAACTGATAACCTGACTCTTCCCCGATGAAGATCTGCACCCCATCCGCATTCTGAAATTGATCCAAAAGATGCAGAATCTCATGCTTTTCTGTAAATGCATCAAACAGTTTACGCAGCTGATCCAATCCGGATAGCTCTGCAAACTCCATCAGATTGGTCTGTCCGGCAATCATACAGTCCTCTTCAGACTCACTGGCATTGACCACTTCTCCTGCCATTTTCAGCGCCTGAGTCATCATCTGATCAAAATGATCCCGAGCCTCGTTCAGATCCTGCAAGAGGGTATGGCGCACCAGGTCCATATCACGCCCGGCAAAAGAATTTGTCAGGAAATTGGCTGCCTGTTCCAGTTCCACTCGCTCAAAATCCCGGTGGGTATGAAGTATGCGATTGTGTACCTCTCCAGCATCTGTCACCAGAATCCCCAAAACCCGGTGATCAGACAGGGGCAGGAATTCAATTTGACGGAAAGTGGTCTTTTCCCGTCTTGGCAGGGTCACCACACCTGCCATATGAGTGACGCCTGAAAGAAGACGTGAGGCTGAGGCCAGTAGTGCTTTGTTCTCTTCCCCACCCATAATCAGCTCAGAACGTATCTTCTCCACCTCACTCTTTCTCAAATCCTGTATGGTAAGCAGGGAGTCTATGAACATCCGGTAGCCGGTAATTGTAGGAATACGACCAGCAGATGTGTGGGGTGAAGAGACCAGCCCCAGATCCTCCAGGTCAGCCAAGACATTACGCACGGTCGCTGGACTGAGATCCAGACCAGTGTCTTTAGCCAAGGTGCGGGAACCTATAGGCTGACCTTCTTTGATATATCGTTCAATCAACGCTTTGAGAAAATGCTGCGCGCGCTCACTGACCGCGGTTTCATTGACCGATTTTTTCTCTGACAAGGGAGTCTCCGGGTGATTATTAGCACTCATTCCGGTCGAGTGCCAACTAATCAAAAAATTAGCAATTCAAATCGATATAGTCAAGCCTTCTACTACATTGAATGTCCTACTTGGATTGACCTTGACAGCATGCTAACGTTGAGTAATGGTGCATTTTAAGCACTCCTTCAATGACATAACCTACGAGCCATATACCAGAGTATGCATAAACGGTTTCAACAAATCGGACTGATTGGTAAACATGGCGACCCGCTAGTCAAGCAGACCCTACTGCGACTCTACGACTATCTCATCGAGCAGCAACATGAGGTGGTCATTGAGGAGGCTACCTGTCGGATGCTTAACAATAAACCGGTATCCAGTGTACCGGAGATCGATCTCCCAAAGCACAGTGATCTTGTCATTGTTGTCGGAGGTGATGGCACACTATTGCATGCAGCCCGGGTATTATCGAAACAGAATATCCCACTTCTGGGGATAAATCTGGGAAGACTGGGTTTCCTGGTCGATATTTCACCAGATGAGATGACCCAGCAGTTGACTGAGATACTGAACGGTCAATATGAGCAGGAGTGTCGTTTCCTGCTTGAGGTCGGGATGGGAGATGAGTCGTCAGATAAGCAGAATATTCTGGCATTCAACGACGTCGTTTTACATAAATGGAATATCGCAAGGATGATTGAATTTCAGACCTATGTTGACGATCAACTGGTCAATGATCAGAGGTCTGATGGTTTGATTGTCTCAACCCCGACCGGGTCGACTGCGTACGCACTCTCAGGTGGCGGTCCACTGCTCCACCCCTCGTTGAACGCTATCGTTCTGGTACCGATCTGTCCTCATACCTTAAGTAACCGGCCCATTGTTGTGGATGGTGACAGCTTGATAGAGATACGTCTTGATCCGGCCCACGCGGAGGATGTTCAGATCACCTGTGATGGACAAGCCACCATACCGGCCATGCCGGGAGAGGTAATCCGGATTCGCAAGTCGGAACAGATGGTCAGACTGATACATCCCAAAGGCTACGACTACTACAGTATCCTGAGAGCGAAGCTCGGATGGGCTGAAAATCCGAAAAAAAATAGATGCTGATTCAATTACAGGTCCATAATCTGGCCATCGTCTCATCCATGGAGCTGGAGCTGCTGGATGCACTTACTGCATTGACCGGGGAGACCGGCGCTGGCAAATCGATCCTCATCGATGCACTTGGACTAGCCCTCGGTGAGCGGGCTGACAACGGTATGATCAGGGCAGGTTCCGACAGAGCAGAGGTTACCGCTCAGTTTGATATCAGCAAACTTCAGCAGGCCAGTGAATGGCTGAAGCAGCATGACCTGGATGAAGAGGATGAGTGTATTTTACGACGCAGCCTCAACAGAGAGGGGCGATCACGCTCCTTTATCAATGGTCGTAGCGTACCTTTACAGCAACTTCAGGATTTAGGTGGATTATTAGTCGAAATTCATGGCCAGCACGCCCATCAATCCCTGCTCAAACCGAATCACCAAAGAAGCCTGCTGGACGCCTACGGCGGCCACACCGAACTGAGCACCAAGCTGGCACAACAGCACAAGCGCTACCAGAAAGCGCATAAAGAGCTGGTCACTTTAACCGCTGCTGCCGAAGAGCGGGCCTCTCGCCTTGATCTGCTCCGTTACCAGGCACAGGAACTGACCAGCCTGGGTATTACTGCAGAAGAGCTCACAACGATAGAGCAGGAACATTCACGACTGAGTCACCTGGAACAGCTCAGAAGCAGTTGCAGTGAGATTATCTCTTCACTTGATAGCGAAAATCACTCACTACGCAGCAAACTCTCCCATTCACTTGACAATATCAACCAGATGGCGCAGCTGGATGCAGCACTGGCAGACCCCAGAGAGATGTTTGACAGCGCCCTGATACAGCTCGATGAGGCCCTGGCTTATTTACGTAACTATCTGACAGACATAGCTTTGGATCCAGCCGGTCTACAGCAGCTTGAGGAGCGTCTGAGCACACTGCACGATACTTCAAGAAAATACCGGGTCAAAATAGATCAACTGCCTGAAAAACTCCAGCAAATCGAGACTGAGATAGCAACACTTGAGCGAGCGGGCGAAACCCTCGCTGATCTATCGAATCAAGTTGAGGAGCAAAGAGATACATACCTCAAATTGGCTGAAAAACTCTCTTTGAAGCGTCAATCATCTGCAAAACGGCTGAGTAAGGAGATTACCGAAGCGATGCAGACACTGGGCATGCCTGGTGGTCGGTTCACGGTCTCCTTAACCCCTTTGGATTCAACACAAGCTGGTCCCCAGGGCCTTGAGCAAATCGACTTTCAAGTATCTGCTAATCCAGGGTTACCACTCGACTCGTTGAGTAAAGTTGCTTCCGGTGGCGAACTATCCCGCATCAGTCTTGCAATTCAGGTAGCGACCATCCAATACAGCGCCACACCCACCCTGGTATTCGATGAAGTGGATGTAGGCATCGGTGGCAGTGTTGCAGAAATTGTTGGGCAAATGCTTCGTAAGCTGGCTTCTGACCGACAGATTCTATGTGTTACCCACTTGCCACAAGTAGCGGCACAGGCCATGCACCATTTCCAAGTCCAGAAGACAACGCAGAAAAAGATGACCCGTACCGATATTGCCAGACTGGATGATGAAGCGCGCATTCAGGAGATTGCCCGCATGTTGGGAGGCGTAAAGATTACAGAGCAGACACTGGCTCACGCACAGGAGATGGTCTCACTCGCAGCCCATTAATATTAACCCACCTGGCACTTTGGGTTACCGCAATGGCCATAAATAATCAGGGAGTGATCGACGATTTCAAAGCCATGCTCACTGGCAATTTCCCGTTGCCGCTTTTCAATGGTTGTATCGACAAACTCTTCCACCTTGCCACACACCACACATACCAGGTGGTCATGGTGACTGCCACGTTCCAATTCGAACACCGCATGGCCACCCTCAAAGTTATGTCGGGTAACCAGACCAGCTGCTTCAAACTGGGTGAGAACCCGATAGACGGTGGCCAGACCAATCTCTTCACCCTTCTCAAGGAGTAACTTGTAGACATCCTCAGCACTTACATGACGCTGAGCACTACTTTCCAGCAACTCCAGTATCTTGACCCTGGGCAGGGTCACTTTGAGACCGGCTTTTCGGATATCTTGATTATCCATCCCTTCTTTTCTCCAACAAGTGTCTCTTGGATATGGAATGCGTTATTATGACGACTGGAAACAGATTGTACTCGTAATGAAAAAGATTCTCATCTTCATTTTAACTCTTTTGCCTGGACTCAATGGGTGTACCTCCTGGGAGGAGATATCCCTGGTTCACTCACCTGATATTGAACAGGGCAACATTGTTACCCCGGAAATGGTTGCTCTGCTTGAGCCCGGCATGTCTCAACGTCAAGTACGGTTCGCTTTAGGTACACCGATGCTGAGGGATGTCTTTCACGGTGAGCGGTGGGACTATATGCTCTCAATAAAACGCCGCAACGAAGCAGTTGAGATCAAACGTTTTAGCGCCTATTTCGAGGGTGATTACCTGACTCGCTTTGGTGGTGACATCAAACCCGCTGAAAATGTGGAATCAAATCAGGAAAAGCGTGAACTTGTAGCCAGCGTACCCGATTATGACGGGGATTTTGGTATTCTGGAGAGACTTTGGTATTCACTAGGATTCGGTGAGCCAGACTAGTGGGCAGTGTAGTAAATTCATTAATTTCCAGAGCCCACGGTTAACCCGCTCAGGAAAATAATCCAGCTGTAGTTTTCTGAATTTAATTCATGCTGGAGCGAGCAGCAATCGTTCAAGCCCCCCCTTTACGCATCGTCTTACCCTCTGCAGCCCGTTTCTTCCTGGCCTCCTTGGGATCAGCAATTAATGGTCGGTATATCTCTACCCTGTCTCCTTCGGTCAACAGACTTTCAAGTTTGGCCGCCTTGCCGAAAACACCTGTTTTGTTGACTTTAAGGTCAATCTCCGGGAACCGCTCAAGAACGGCTGACTGTTCTATCGCCTGTTGAACTGTCAAGGGTTCACTGGACTCGACCACCAGTAATACCTGCTCGTCCAACTTGCCATAGGCAACTTCATATTTCATTGTCCTGCTTTCCTATAAATCTCGTCTGCACGTTGGCAAAAGGCATCTACCAGCGTATTGGCGATTTGACTGAAGACCCGACCAAAAGCAGCATCAATCAATCGGCCAGCGAATTCAAATTCCAATACTAATTCAACCTTGCAAGCATCTTGTTTGAGTGCAATAAAATGCCAGCTCCCGTGTAATTTTTTGAATGGACCATCCCTCAAATGGATATCCATTCTTTCATCTGTAACCAGTTTATTGCAGGTTGAAAACCGCTGTTTGATACCTACCCGTGACACTTCGAGTTCACCACATATCTCTTCAGGTGTACGGGAAATCAATCGACTAGCGCTGCACCAGGGTAAAAAATGTGGGTAGTCCTCGAAATCACAAACCAACTGAAACATTTCATGGGCTGAGTGTGTAACCAGCGCACTCTTTTTAACAACCGGCACTTTTAAAATATTCCAATAGCATTCAAAAAAACCACCACTACAGCTAATGGCGATACATAACGGATCAGTGTCCACCACAGTTTGTATCGTCCAGGGTCCATCTGAAATTCATCCTGACTGGATGATTTTTTCATCAACCAACCACTGAACACCGCGATCAGCAAACCACCCAGGGGCAACATAATGTTGGCCGTCAAATAGTCGAGCAGATCAAAAAAGGTCATACCGAAGAGTTTCAACTCCGATCCGATATTAAATGAGAAGACAGTACCCAGACCGATAACCCAAGTTGTCATACCAATCCAGATTGAAGCACGAACTCGCGTCATACTGCGGTTCTCAACCAACCACGCTACTGCAGGTTCGATAAGAGAGATCGAAGAACTCCAGGCAGCAAAAACCAGCAGAATAAAAAACAGCGTGCCAAAAATTTGCCCCCCAGGCATAGCCCCAAAGGCGATCGGTAGAGTCTGAAAAATCAGACCGGGACCTGCTCCTGGCTCGAGACCATTTGCAAAAACAATGGGGAAGATAGCCATACCGGCTAATAGAGCAACCGCTGTATCCAATAATGCGATTAATACTGCCGATCCCGCAATTGAGGACTTTTTCGGCATATAAGAGCCATAGACCATGATTGCCCCCATACCCAAGCTCAAGGTAAAGAATGCATGCCCCATCGCAACCAATAGCGGACTGCCACTGAACTTACACTGTTCAAGCCCATCAACAACCTGACAAGTATAAATTAACTTATTGAAATCCGGGGTAAAAAGAAACTCAACACCCTGAACAAAAAAGCCAGTATTCATTGCATATCCGACCAACACAATGAGTAGTACAAATAGTGCTGGCATCAGATAGGTGACGGCCCTTTCAAGACCCGACTTCACCCCTTTCGCAACCACAAACATACTCATCAGCATGAACAGGGTATGCCAGGCCAAGAGTCGTTCTGGACTACCCACCAATCCATTGAACAGTCCCTCGATAGCAACCGCATCCATGCCATTGAAAACCCCAGCACCGGCACGTACCACATAAGCCAACGCCCATCCCGCAATGACACTGTAGTAGGAGAGGATGAAAAAACCGGCTAAAACACCACTCCAACCAACCAGTGCCCAGGCTTTATTGGCACCCTCCTCCCGACTCAGAGCTGCCATTGTGTTGATCGGACTCTGTCTGCCTCTTCTTCCGAGCATGATCTCGGCCATCATGATAGGTATACCTACCAATGCGATACATAACAGATACACGATAACAAATGCACCACCGCCATTTTCACCGGTGATATAGGGAAACTTCCAGACGTTACCCAAACCAACTGCTGATCCGGTAGCTGCCAGAATGAATACCAGCCGTGACGACCACTGACCATGAATGGATTGTCTTTCAGTCATATAATCTTGCCCTTTAACAGCCCCTGAATGAGCACCCCCAAAGCTTAACTGAATATTGCCACGTGAGGTTAGGAATTTAAATGCTGATGATTTTCCTGATTTCGAGGGCATTTCACAAGCCAGCTCTAGCTAGTAGTCTAATACAGCATTAGAATAGCCCGATGGCAAGCAAAGCAAAGAAGAAAGGTCAGGGGCGCCCTACTATAGCGCTGAACAAGAAAGCAACCCACGATTTTTTCATTGAAGATCGATATGAGGCAGGTCTGGCTCTACAAGGCTGGGAGGTCAAAAGCCTACGGGAAGCACGGGTTCAAATCAAAGAGAGTTACGTCACCATCAAGGATGGTGAGGCCTTTCTATTTGGTGCCCATATCGTTCCTCTGAGCACCGCCTCCACCCACATCCACCCTGATCCAACACGCACCCGTAAACTCCTGTTGCATCGCAGTGAGCTGAATAAATTAATCGGGCTTGTGGAGCGCAAAGGCTACACACTGGTACCAACCGCGCTCTACTGGAAGAAAGGCATGGCGAAACTGGAAATAGGCATAGCCAAAGGCAAGAAGCTCCATGACAAAAGAGCGAGCGATAAAGACCGTGACTGGAAAAGAGAAAAAGAGCGCCTCTTTAAGCACAGCTGATCCCATTTTCACAGCTCAGCGACACTAAGCATATTTTCATTGGTCAGGAACCACTGCCTGGCATATAATGTCTGACTCACTAACCGTTACGGGGGCGACGTAGGCTTCGACGGGGGTTGCAAAACCTGAAGTGCATGCCGAGGTGCAGAATACCTCGCAAAACTATCTGCAAACTTATAGTTGCCAACGACGACAACTACGCACTCGCCGCTTAATACCCGGTAGGGTGCCGCCTGACTGGAGCCGTGCTTGTGCGTCCAGCTTTTCAGGCGTCATATCTCACAAGATCGCGTTGAAGCTCGTCCGGGGTGGATTCGTTAAAACCTTACCGGAATCGCTTATTGCGCGCCCTGTCCGTCGGGTGGTAATCGGCTAAATATAATAGGCTGGACTAAGCATGTAGAACTTTTGGCAGAGGACTCGCGGACGGCGGTTCGAATCCGCCCGCCTCCACCATTTCCCGATTCAAAGAAATCCAACAAGATCCATAAGCCAGCGTAAATGCTGGCTTTTTTATTGCCTGCTCGTCCGTTACCGTCTAGTATATTCCGGTAACAGCTACCCCCAAATGACGGTAAGTATGGCGGTAACTCTACTTACCGTCACAGGAGTTACCGTCATGCCACTAACCGACAGCGCCATCCGCAACGCCAAATCGAAAGAGAAAAACTACAAACTCGCCGATGGAGGTGGCCTCTACCTGCTGGTCACTACTAAAGGAGGAAAATGGTGGCGATTGGATTACCGGTTTAACGGTAAGCGGAAGACCCTCTCCATGGGCGTCTATCCGGATGTCTCACTGAAATCTGCCCGTGACAGGAGATCTGAAGCGAAAACCCAGCTTGCTGACGGTATCGACCCGGGTGAGATCCGTAAGGCAACCAAGGCTTCTCAGTCGGATGCAGATGGCTTCGAGGCAGTTGCTCGTGAGTGGTGGGGACAACGTGAGCCGACCTGGTCTAAAACTCACTCTTCCAGGATCATTCAAAGACTAGAAAAGGACGTTTTCCCCTGGGTTGGCAATCGGCCCATCGGAGAGATAAGCGCGCCTGAACTACTCACTGTTTTACGCCGTATCGAAAACCGTGGTGCATTGGAGACTGCACACCGCATTCATCAAAGCTGCGGTCAGATATTTCGTTACGCAGTCGCCACGGGCAGAGCAGAGCGTGATCCTTCTGCAGACTTAAAAGGTGCCCTACCCCCTACTCGACAGAAACACCATGCCAGCATCACTGATCCCAAGAAAATAGGTGAACTACTCAGAGTGATAGATGGTTATGAGGGCTCACTTGTCACACGCTGCGCCCTTCAACTTGCATCACTAACATTTGTCCGCCCTGGTGAGCTTAGACATGCCGAGTGGTCGGAAATAAACCTAGAGAAAGCTGAGTGGCGCATACCCCCCGAGAAAATGAAAATGAGAACGCTGCATATTGTCCCGCTCTCTCAACAATCTCTCGCGGTTCTGAATGAAATCAAACCACTTACAGGACGAGTAAAGTATGTTTTCCCTGGAGTCCGCACAAACAGGCGACCGATGTCAGAAAACACCGTGAACGCGGCATTACGACGGCTGGGTTACACCAAAGAAGAGATGACAGGACATGGCTTCCGTTCCATGGCATCCACCATTTTGAATGAGCAGGGTTGGCATAGAGATGCGATTGAACGGCAGCTTGCCCATGCGGAAAGAAACTCTGTCCGTGCTGCATATAATTATGCGGAGCACATGCCAAAGAGAATCAAAATGATGCAATGGTGGGCGGACTACCTAGACAATCTTAAATCAGGCGCGGAGATTCTACCTTTCAACTTAAAAGCCTGACCTATTTATTTGGCACCCCACCACTACCACTTCTACTCCTGTTACTTTTTGGTAGGGCTTATGGCTTCCCAAGCATTTCCTGCAAAGACTCTGGTCGGTATTGCCTAAAAATAATTGGATCAACCTGACTCGAATAACACGCAACCCCACAACCATACAAGGCCTCTGATAACCAAATTGATCTTATTTCGGTGGCTTTACCTTTCTCTGCCTGTTCAACATGAACCCCTCGGGTACCGGCTTAAACTGATCTGACTTCTCTGGCCAACGCTTAGCCCTGCTCTGAAACGCCCTAAGATCTTTGACATTGAACTTTACAGTCACACAATAATCATTTTCGCCGCCTCTTAGGCGCGCCAAATCGCGGAGAAAGGATTCTTTCGCAGGAGAACGAACGCGGCTATCGCCATATTTTCGGTTGTTTACAAGAACAGTGTAGGCGTGAACATCAAGGGCAGTTGCTTCTACTAAAGCGGAAAATGTGTCGAGATCCTGATTCCAGGAGAGTACCATTAACGCATCCACTTTCCCCTGGTAGCTCATCCGCGCTTTACTATTCTGAAGCTCAGAACAAACCATTACCCCGAAATAGAAATCGTTATGCCTGTAGACTCGCCGTCTACCGCGCAGACTGGATGCCCAGGCCTTCCCAAATTTTGAGGTTAGTTCCTTATCCTCACTCACTGCTGGTTTCCGCTTCTCCTGCCATATCCGGACTGGTGTTGAGAACCCCATACGATTATCAATCAACTGAAGATAGGCATGACTAACAATTGATTTGGTATCTGGGTGCCAATATTCTGTACCCGCTATCAAATTGATGCCCGCTGATGTCAATCGACTTGACAAGGTATAGACCCACTCTCTTGGCAAACTCAACTCCGGCAAAAGCAAATAGTCAGGTTTTGGTCTGACGTTGATCGCCTGATTCACTAAATCAGAAATTCTCTTGTACCGATCTAGTGTGAGTTTCGGCTTACCACAGGCGCTCGCGGCCCACATCTCATCAGTCGTGAGCAAATTTGTAACCGCGACTATAACACTGTCCTTTACACGATCACCTATATGGATTATTTGTTTTCCTTTAATCTTGTCACCTCTATCTGCTCTCTCCTCTCCGAGTAAAGTAGGCTTGACCCAAACCCCTCGCAACGCACGCACCAACCTCGCCCAATGTACTGTCGAAGCATACTTTTTAGGTTTACCCAACCCTACACACCATGGTACTAATTCAGCGACTTCCGCTGGTGAGTACGGCCGGGTCGGAAAAATATATGGCCTCAACGCCTCACATGACCGCTTGCCTTTTTCTATGCTATGCAGACGAAGTGAGCGTGAGTCATTTAGAAAATCTGACAGGGCATCAGTATCCAGTAACCCGGCCTCCTTAAACGCCCTCTCTAGATCACGATCTTTCTTATCCCGTTTTTTTCCACCGAACAGCGCCTTTGACGAATTTCTCTTTAAAATTTCCTTATAGGGAACACGCGCCAAATCACTGCAAGCCAAAAGCGGCGCTTTCTCATAGAATTCATCCACACCAAAAATAAAGTTTAAGAAATCTTCTATCGAACGCACTTCTGTAGATCGTTGCTCCAAAAAGATCTTCGCTAAGCGTTCCACCCGTTTTGATGGTGGCTTTCCAAGCAAGTTGTCTGGATTGTAGAACCGGGCCGCAGCATCGATGAAGCACCAAGCAAGGGCACTTTTGACGTAATCCCATACCTTACGCTTACCAATAAATGGCTTGCCATTTACTTCGATTCGATTGCCATCGCCCGTTGCAACTTCCAGTTGCTCAAGAGCTGCAAACGATCTACCCACAATGGTCTCTGCCTGTTCCCATTCGTCAAGGGCGATAGCAATTCCTAGTAGGCGTGGCAAATAACTGAAATGATCAAAAATCTTGTCTGGCCTTAACACATGATCATTGGCAAACTGATAGAAATCGTCACGCTGCTTTTTCCACGCTTTCGCAGGAAGATCACGACTCAACGTCTCAACGTGCCGCAGTTGCAACGACCAGCTTAACCGGCGAATGGTCAAATCATCCGCACGCCTTAAGTTATCAGCACCTTCAGCAACAGACTCGGCGGCAGACAACACCTTCGCGGCTGTCGTTTGTTCCAACTGATCAGGCGAAGGCATAAGTCGGTATTCGCTGGAAAGTTCGTGAATCTCCTTCTCAATGGTATCCAATAGATCCATGCCAGACTGCCCTCTAAGCACAAACATTTTTTGCTTTTTCGCTTGAAGGTGAATCACCGTATTTTTTTGGTATTTACTACCGAGCTCAATCTTCCAAATACCACTTTCGTAATTATTATCTTCCTTGAATCTACGGCGACTCAATCTTTTTTGTAGAAATATCATCAAGTCTTTCATGCCTGAAATATTTCCCGGGTCACGAATCACTAAGAACATGTCGTCGACGTATCGACCATAATGAACCGGCGAGAGCTTCTCCTGCACCAGCCTATCCCATCGCTGAAGCAGCACATTTGATACGATCCGGCTTGCAGTCAGTCCTATCGTCAAGCCACCAGTCAGCTCTATATCACCATCCTTTTTAACCTTCTTTGCAAACTTTTCTGCACCATGCGCCCAACTAACTAGAAACCTGGATAGCTCGCGTGTAAACTCAATTTCCTCCTCTTCCAAAGAGTGTTCGCCCTCAAGCCCAATAGCCTCAAGAAAGCCTTTTTCTCCAAGAAAAGCAGGATCGATCTGATGGTAGAAACTTCGAAGATCCAGTGATACTGCGACGACAGCCCGCTCTTTCTCTAATTCACTACGAATAGCCTTCAAGCCATCTGATCGCCAGCGCTTATATGGCTGGTAATAGGGCTGAAATGAACCCACGGCAGTGATGTGAAAGGGGCGCTGCGCCTTATCGTTCACTAGGTTCTCGGTGCGAACACGGCGAAGGCGTGAACCGTATACAGTGTCATCCAGGCAAGCATCAAGCTTGTGCCCTACCATGTTAATCCAGAGGGCAGAAATTACATGCGCATCAACAGGGAAGTCTCCGACAATGCGGAAACCTGGCTTCAGATTACGGCGTTCTAAAAAACTCTCGAATGCACGGCTGGCATCAGAGAAATGGACATGCCCTTGTGGCGCACCCTCTTTCTCTTCGAGCGCAAGCTTTTTCGGAACAAGGCGAAAATCACCAAGCAAAGTTTTATCTTTCGCAAAACCCTGCTGTTTTTTTAACCGCTCCAGTAGATCATCTAGATGTATGAGTAGGCCTTGTTCGTAATCAGCAAACTTAATAGCCGTAGGAAAACTGTTTTCAAAGAACACATCGGCTTTCGCCTTGCGATAGGCCACCAATAAATCCGATCGTTCCAGTTCATCCCATCCCTTGAAATCTGCTTGGTAGCTCATAGTCTAGTGCTCATAATTACGGTACAAATCGATGGCCACGGCCAGCATGATCAGTCACTAATTTTTTCCAAGCCACCGCTTACCCCTCGAGTGCACAAACTCTTAATGCGAGAGGCCATAACGAGCCTATTCTTTACTCATTATTTGGCGGAATAGCTTCATAAATCACCTTTGATAACACTTCAAACGCGATATCCTCAAAGACTTTGTCATCCATGTAGCGAGACACAATCTTATCGTTCTCACCCATACGCTGAATCATCAAGTCCTCTAACATCTGACGCAATCCAAGCTGAAATTTGTCGAAGGGATTTGCCTGGCGCAGCCTTACCACTTCGGGGCTATTCGCCGCCTTCTCCTTAATCTGTTCGAAAAACAGCCGGTCTTCTTCGGTGAAGTTGGTGCCAAAGCGATCATTGAGTACCTCGATGATTTCGGATAGAGGCGCTTTCTCATCGTTGGCTTTGCGGCTGCCCACATCCGTGGGACTCTTGACAGCGTATTCCGCACCGTCACCGTCTTTCAAGTCGATGGCGCCGGAATAGACCCGTTGTAAGCGGTAATACTGCAAACTCACCTCATCGCCCAGCTTGACCGTGCTGGTGTCTCTATCCAGCGGCAAATGAGGCAGAAGAAAACGTCCATAACTATAGAGCATCTCCAGGTCCTGATCGCCATAGGGGATGATCTGGCTCAGGAAACTGTAAAGCTTCACGTAGCCGCTCAACTTGTCACGGAACTCGTCACGCTGGTCGTTATCCTGCATTGTCTTGAAGCGATCCACCGCCGGTTGCAGATGACGCTGCAAATGGGCGTGATCGGCCGGATTCTGCTTATTCGGCGTGCGGTAGAAGATACGCGCGAAAGCCTCCACCTCATTCCAGTGATAGACCTGAAACGCATCTAGCTCGTGTTTCAACTGCTCAAGCTGGATCGGATCTGAACTCTCCTGCAAGCTGGTCGCGTCATAGTAAGGTTTGAAGGCGGCATAGATGTCCTCAGCCTCGTTGACGAAATCGAGCACAAACGGCGCCTCCTTGCCCGGAATCATGCGGTTGAGGCGAGAAAGGGTCTGTACCGCCTGTACCCCATCCAGCCTTTTATCGACGTACATCGCCATCAACAGCGGTTGATCGAACCCGGTCTGGTATTTATTGGCAACCAGCAATACCTGGTAGTCAGACGAAGAAAACCGCTCCGGCAACTGTTTTTCACTGATCGGTTTCCCGCTCACCACATCGGTATTCATACCCGGCTCGGTGTACTCTAGCCCGGTTTTCTCGTCTCTCACCGTGCCACTGAATGCAACCAAAGGGCGTACATCAGCATAGCCCTTTTCATCGATATATCGCTGGAATGCCTCCATGTATTTCACTGCGTGCATGCGGGAGCTGGTGACCACCATCGCTTTGGCTCGTCCGCCCAGATGGGTGCGCACATGATCGCGGAAATGCTCGACGATCACTTCAATCTTCTGGGCAATATTGGTGGGGTGCATCACTAAAAACTTGGACAATGCCCGCGCTGCTTTCTTCTTCGGCATGTCCGGGTCATCCTCCACCGCCTTGACCAGCTTGAAATAGGTCTGGTAGCTGGTGTAGTTCTGCAACACATCGAGGATGAACCGCTCCTCGATGGCCTGACGCATGCTGTAGAGGTGAAATGGATCGGGTGTATCCTTGGCACCCACGCGGCCAAACAGTTCCAGCGTCTTGCCCTTCGGAGTAGCAGTATAGGCGAAAAAGCTGAGATTCGGCTGGCGTCCGCGGGAAGCCATGACCTGATTCAGGCGATCTTCCCAGTCTGCCTCTTCATCATCGCCATTACCGCCCGTATTCGCACCCAGAATCGCCTTCAGCTCTCGCGCCGTCTCGCCGGTCTGTGAAGAGTGCGCCTCATCCACAATCACTGCATAGCGGCGCTTGCCGATCTCCCCCTCCCAGGCCTTGGCCCGAGCCTGAGCCGCCTCATCCGGTGCATCGACATCCTCGGCCCCTGCAGCATGCAGCAGGCCACGCAGCACAAAGGGAAACTTCTGTAAGGTGGTGACCACAATCCGCGTCCCGTCGATCAGCGCCTCGGCCAACTGCTTTGAGTCCTGATCGATGGCCTTCACTACCCCCTGCGCGTGTTCGATCTGGTAGATGGCATCCTGCAACTGGCGATCGAGCACCTGTCGGTCGGTAATGACGATCACACAATCGAACACCTTGTGATCCTGCGTGTCATGCAGGCTGGCCAGCCGGTGCGACAGCCAGGAGATGGAGTTGGTCTTGCCGCTCCCCGCCGAGTGTTGAATCAGGTAGTTCTGCCCCGCCCCCTCGTCGCGGGCGGCAGCGATCACCTTTCGTGTGGCATCGAGCTGGTGATAGCGCGGGAAGATCATCGTCTCCTTCGTTCTCAACCGGCTGCCGCCTTCTCCATCATCGATCTTCTCGTCCTTCTTCTCGATGAAGATGAAGTGACCCAGAATGTCGAGAAAACTCTCCCGGTCCAGCACCTCTTCCCAGAAATAGCCAGTGCGATAGCCCGATGGATGCTGTGGATTGCCAGCGCCACACTCCAACTCGCCGGGATGACTGCCTCGATTGAAGGGCAGGAAAAAGGTCTTGCCACCCGCCAGCCGGGTGGTCATGTGCACCTCGTTAGGATCAGCGGCAAAGTGCACCAGTGCCCGCTGCTTGAATTCGAACAGCGGTGCTCGGGGGTTGCGGTCCTCCTTATACTGCTTGATCGCATGCCGCCAGCTCTGACCCGTCCAGGGGTTCTTCAGCTCACAGGTCGCCACCGGCAGGCCATTGACCGCGAACACCAGGTCCACCGTGGAGTGATCGCCGGGGTGGCAAAGCACCTGCCGGGTCACGGTCAGACAATTTGCCCGGTATTGCGCCAGCACCTCTTCGTTCAGGCCGTGAGCAGGCTTGAAATAGGCCAGGTGAAAGGTCTTGCCGTAAAACTTAAAGCCGTGGCGCAGCACATGCAGGCTACCCTTGATGGCCAGCTCCTTGACCAGGGTCGCCAGCAGCATGACCTCCAACTGCTCGCCGTGCTGCCCGCGCATGGTCTCCCATAGTTTGGGCTGGGTCTCGGCGATGAAGTCGGTTATGGCCTGTGGAAAAAGCGCCCTATCCTTGTCCCATTCGCTGGCTGAACCCTGCTGCCACCCTTTAGCCCACAACATCTGCTCAACGTAGGACTCGAAGGCCTTTTCAGTGGTCTGCTGCATGGTGCTTCCCTCAGGTCATTCCGTTAATCTCGAACACCCGATACTTCAGCCACTTGGCAATACCGTCAAGGTCGGGGAACAACTGCTTGTCAAAGACGCCGTACTGATCGAGCCGGCGGCGGATATCGTCATGGGCCTGGTGGCTGATCACCAGCTCCAGCACATCCTTCTCCTCCAGCGGTTGCATTGGCTGATAGCAGGCCAGCAACACACCGTCCTGGGCGCGGATGCGTGGCGACACATGCGGTGGATCGTAAATGGTGTTCTCGTCTATATCAAACGGCCGGGGTAAGCCATTCGCAGCTTCCCAAACGTCTTTTTCGGCCTTCTCAATGACTGTTTCATCCTCAAGATAGGTATCGTCAGAAACTGAATCGTCTGCGAGGCCGAAGTCATCGTATGGATCATCATCTTCTTCCGATAATGTCTGCGACGCGCTATCCTTCACCGGCCTGATCTCTTTTTCCGCCTCCCGTCTAAGGTCACTCAACCGCTGAGGCTCGCTGATCAACACATAGACCGCACTATCGAGCGGATCGCCATTCCTGTCCTTCTTTGAATTGCGGCAGGCGAAGTAGAGCGCCACCAGTGGATTGGTAGTCCAGTCCATGAAGCGTGTGGGCAAGCCGTGATGCTGAGCGATGGCAAGCGCTTCCCAGTCGTTGCGCGGCAGATGGGTCACATAGGCCAGCAGGTGATTGCTGAATGTTTCCAGTACCTCGTTTTCAATCGTGTCGCGCTCAGCTAGAGAACAGTTTTTCAGATGCTCATACCGGCCGATGGAAGGTTTGAGGTCGTAGCCGTTGCCGGGAATGGCGCGTTTACTCTGGCCGCGAAAGTAGCGGCGCTTGCGTTTGCCATCTTGCTCAGAGACGCCAATCTCATCGCGCACGATGCGGAGATACTCCTCAAAGCTGTCAATGGCAAACTCGTTCATGCTGCTACCTCACGAACGTCGATTTTACCGGTGACGGCGGCGGTGATCAGGGCTGTGCGGTATTCCTGTAATCGGTCGATTGCAACTTCCACCTTCTCCACAAGCTGGTCAATCTCAGCAACCTGAAGATCCAAATATGTGGCAATAGCAGATTGTTCTAATCCATCTGGTATTAGAAATGAAAGCGTTTTTTGGTCAAGTAACCCTATATACGCTCTTGTTGATCCTAGTCCTGCTAGCAGCCTTAGTTGATCCTGCCAGAATATGCTTTGCATAAGCCAAAACAGAAATCTATTATGGACTTCCCTCAAACAACGGTAATACGTCACTTGGGGGGTCAACATTACATATGGATATTCACTCTCCTGGACCATCCCAACACGGCCGATAGTACCTTTGTGCGTAAGAAGCACATCCCCTTCGTGTGAAAAGCCAATTCTCAATGCATCTGCCTGTTGCTTGTCAATGTAGTTACATTTTCCAAAATCCACTTTTCCATTGATTATGTGATTTGCCATGACAAAAGGAATTCCTTCTCTCACGTAGTCTTCAGCTTTCGGGTGCAGTTCACCGTGATTTCCATCTTGCAGTTCAATATTTCTCGATACTCGTTCAATCCACACCTTTTTTACCTTCCACCCTTCGGACACTTCCCCCAACCATTCGATACCGGAATCCTTGAAGCGTGTATGGGGTTCGAGGCCAAATTCGCGGGCGGCGTCTTCGGGTAGACCACGGGTGACGGTGCGGGAGATGAGCGCGGTGCGCTTCTCCTTGAGCAGCGCGATCAACCGCCGCTTCTTCGCCACCAGCGTATCAATCCGCCCCGTCTCCCGGTCGAGGAAATTGGCGATGGCGGTTTGTTCGGGGAGTGGGGGAAGAGGTAATTCCGCTTCTCCGATTGATGCTTTTGGCAGTCCGTAGCGAGTCACGCCACTTGCAGCAATTTGAAACTGCTGATTTACAGCGCACGATTGAAATGCTCGTAGGAGATACCTTCCATCAAGCCTATGGATAACCGGTGAAATGATTGCCAAATGATAGCCACATACCAAATCAGGCGCTGTCTCGGCAACTCGGGCCGGGACAGCAATATCTCGCCAATCCTCAGAGTCCTTCGTGATAACAATGTCGTCGACTTGCAAATGAAACCTGCTTATTTCCTCTAGTGTGGCCGTGGTCTCCATCAGTTCCATATCAGGCGTGATGTGGTCGTAATAGTAAACATTAGTGTAATTGCAGAGCCGAACCGGTAACTCATCTTCTTTCGGAACTTTATCGACGTTACTGACCTTGTAAGTGGCAGATGTTTTCAGCCGATTCACCTCCCAGTGCCCTGGCACCTGCCCCAGCCACTGAACGCCGCTCTCTTTATATTCAGGGTAAACCTGATACCTCATGCCAGCCCCCTTTTTTGTCCACGGAGGACATAGAATTCACTGAAAAAAGAATTCCTGTCCGTGTCTTTCCTTGTTTTCCGTGGACCCAAATTCATTTCTCACCCCTCTTCTCTTCAAGTTGTTTTTCGATGCGCTCCATGGCTTCACGCGAGACGCTGCCGGCGTGGGTGAGCACGGCCCTTTCGTTGAAGTCCAGCAGGCGGTCAACATTCTGCCGCCAGTAGTCGAGGGTGAGCTGCTTGCGCTCTTTCACCCGCAGTTCGGCCTGTTCCAGGAAGATGACCACCAGCCGGTTGAGGGTGTCCACCTCGTCGGCGCTGAGGTAGTTCTTGGCCACGATCACGTCGTGCTTGCGCACTCGCGAACCGCTCCAATTGGTGAGCGCCATGTTGGGGGCGTTCGGGTCGGCGCGGGCGACGACGATTTCGGCGGCGGTCTGGCCGGTGACGGCAAACAGCAGCTTGTTTTGCGTTTCGGCGAAAAACAGTTGCGCGTTGCGGTCGTCGGCGCGGTAGTCGGCACTGAGGGCGAAGAGGTCGCGCACCTTCTGGTTGAAGCGCTTCTCCGAGGCGCGGATCTCGCGGATGCGGGCCAGCAGTTCGTCGAAGTAGTCCCAGCCACCGGGGTTCTTGAGCCGTTCTTCGTCCATAACGAAGCCCTTGACCAGATACTCGGCCAGATGGGCGGTGGCCCACTGGCGGAACTGGGTGCCCCGCGGAGAACGTACCCGATAGCCCACCGCCAGGATCATGTGCAGGTTGTAATGCTTTGTTTGGTAGCGCTTTCCATTGGCGGCAGTTGTCAAGTAATCCTTGACAACTGAAGCTTCGAGCAGCTCCGCTTCTTTCAGGATGTTCTTGATATACTGGCTGATGTTCTGCTTGGTGTTATCGAACAGCTCGGCTATCTCGCCCTGGTTCAGCCAGACGGGGCCGTCGAGGGCTTGCAGCCGGACTTCCGCCTCTCCGTCCACGGTGCGGTAGACGATCAGCTCACCTCGTTCAAGTGCGCTCATGCCGTAACCTCCCGCAGTAGGTCGAGAATCTCGCCTTCCAGCCCCTTAATCTCGGCCTCGATCTCGCTTAGTTCACGCGGTGGCTCATAGCGGTAAAAGTGACGGTTCAGGGGGATTTCGTAGCCGACCTTGGTCTTGCTGTGGTCGATCCAGGCGTCGGGCACGTGGGGTAGTACCTCTCGTTGGAAGTACTCCTCGATGCTCTCCTTGAGGGGTACGGTCTCGGTGTCACGCAGGTCGCTATCCGACTCCGGCTCGCCCTTTTTGTCATGGCAGATTCCGGCAGTTTCGTCGCGCTCACCCAGGGCTGCCAGTACGGCCTTCAATTCGGCGGACGAGAGCTTGACGCCACGCGCTCGGTCTATCTCGCGCAGGGCGATAAGAAACTGTTTGCGGTCCTTGAACAGGGTTTCGCCATGCTGTTCAGCAAACGCCCCCAGCAGGTCGCGGAGGGTCTGCTGGCGCGCCCTGCCTGCCTCGATCTCCAGCTGGCGGACGGTTTCGTTCTTTTTCTTGCTAGTGGCGATGTTCTTGAAGGTGGTCTGCTCCTCCAGCCGGGCTATTCGCTCCACCGTTGCCTGAAAGTTCAAGCGCAGAGGACGCTCGACGGTAATCTTGTGATAGCCGAAATCTTCGTTGTCGAAGAGTTTGCTGACGGTCAGTTGTTTTTTCTTTTGCCCCTTCGATTCATCAACCGCCGGTTCTTGCTCGCTGACACCTACTACCTTTTCGTCTTTCGTAAAAACAACCCAGCGATTTTCACCATCGGCAAAGTTCTCGTATACGCGGGTGATGTCGGCAATGTGGCTGGGGTCGCGGGGGTGGTTCGTATCATCCGGATCACCGATGCGGCGACGCTTGTTGCCGAGGGATTTCTCCATCGGCACCCAGAAGTTGCGGGCATCGATCAGCTGCACCTTGCCTTTACGCTGCCTGGCCTTGCGGTTGGTCACCACCCAGATGTAGGTAGCGATACCCGTGTTGTAGAAAAGCTGTTCCGGCAGGGCGACGATGGCCTCCAGCCAGTCATTTTCGATGATCCAGCGACGGATCTCACTCTCGCCACTGCCTGCGTCACCGGTAAACAGGGGCGAGCCGTTGAAGACAATGCCGATACGGCTGCCCTCTTTATCCCCATTTGCATTCACTGGGGGGCGCATCTTGGAAATCATGTGTTGCAGGAAGAGCAACGCACCGTCATTGATACGCGGCGTACCCGCACCGAAGCGCCCGGCAAAACCCAGGGTATCGGCCTCCTGTTTAATGTACTTTTGTTGCTGTTTCCACTCTACGCCAAAGGGGGGATTGGCCAGCATGTAGTCGAACCGATCGGGGCGCCCTTGCTCGTTACCTGGCCGAAAGCCGTCTTTGGTGAAGGTATCGCCTTGAATGATGTTGTCGGCATCCTCACCCTTGATCAGCATATCCGCCTTACAAACCGCCCAAGCCTCATCGTTCCAATCCTGGCCATAAAGATGAGGACGCGCCTCGCTATTAAGCTGGCGGATGTATTCCTCGGCCACTGACAACATGCCACCGGTACCACAGGCCGGATCATAGATGGTCTTCACTACATCGCTTTTAGCAAGATCTTGCTCCGGCGCCAGCAACAGATTGACCATCAGCTTGATCACCTCCCGTGGGGTGAAGTGCTCACCAGCCTCCTCGTTCGACTGCTCCGCGCCGATCCGGATCAGCTCCTCGAACACATAGCCCATTTGCATCTGATCTACACGCTGGGGCGATAGGTCAATCTGTACGAAAGCCTTGACCACCTCGAACAGGATGTTTTTCTCCGCCATGTGGGCGATCTGCTCGCCGAACTTAAACTTCTCCATGATGGCTCGCACGTTGGGGGAGAAGCCGTTGATGTAGCTATTGAGGTTGGGCGCGAGGTTGTTGGGATCATCCAGCAGGGAGTGGATACCCTCAGCCGGCAGTGTTAACTGCATTCGCGACAGGTTGTAGAAACGATGACCGGTAACCTGCTGCAATCGAGCCTGCTGCACGCGCTCGGGCTTGGTCTTCACTGACTTGAACTCTTCCAAAGCTGCCTGCCTGGTAGGCGCCAGCAGACATTCAAAGCGTCGCAAAACAGTGAGCGGGAGGATCACCTTGCGGTATTCGTTGCGCTTGTAAGGGCCGCGCAGCAAATTGCATATACCCCAGATAAAGTTGGCCAGCTGGCTATGGGTTTCGCCGTTCATTCTCGGTGCAAGTCCTTCTTATTTAATTGGTTTTTCTTCGGGAATCAGGACGTCATTACGCTCGCAATAGTCCCGGATCATCACCTCGATCATATTGGCCAGGCTGCGCCTCTCATTTTCAGCGACGGTTCTCAACCCCTCTTTCACAGCTGGATGTACGCGAACGGTCAGGGTCGTGGATTTGGTCTCACCCATCGGTAAACCTCAGTTTGGGAGTAGCATTCAATTGTACTGCGGATATACTACACAGTACGTCTTTGGATGAAAATAGCTTGTGCTGAATCCGACGATAGGAAAGTAGTGAACATATGCCGACCACCATAACTGAACCTGTACCAGATTTTATTCGCGAATATCGAATCAGGAACCTTGAGCGTTACAAGCTATTCAAACGTGGCGAATACACACTTTGGGCGGATGTACCAGAAAGGCTTGTTTTCTTACGAACACTGAATAGACAGCCAAAAATCAAGAACCTTTTTTCAACGTTCAGCAAGGTTCAGGCTTACCGTTTACTGGATTTTTTATGTGAAATCCGATTTTATGTAGAGGTTGGTAATAAAAGAGGCGTAAAAGCATTTATAGATCTTGTCAGAATACAGCTCGATTACGTGAATAACCTCGAGCAGAAGTTGTCTGAACTCCCTCCCCTCCTTTCTGCTGAAGATCAAGAGCGTCTAGATGTTGTACTTCAAAACACACGAAAGGTACAGAATAAATACAGGAATAAAGTTACCTGGTACTTTGCTGATAAACCACAAAACATAGGCACTAGTGGTAAAGCTGCAAGTAACCTGAAAGGACAATGGCTCGGCTACTTCAGCCGCACTTTAGCCGAATCCTTTATTCCTGAAAGTTATCCTGGTCGTTACCAATTAATAGCAGATTTAGCCAATCTCTGTGGCCTAGAAACCAGCCGCCAAAATATTCGAGGGATATTGCTCAATGGAAGAACATAAACGCTCGAAAAAATAAACACCTATTTTTCAGTCATTTCTTTTTCGCGGTTTGATTAGTCGACAATCTCAGAATGTTTAACAAGTACTTCTGAGGTGCAAAATGTCTACGAGAATCTTACGACTGCCCACTGTTATAACCCGTACCGGGCTCTCCCGCTCAACCATTTATCTGCGCATCTCAGAGGGGCGATTTCCAAAACCGATCTCCTTAGGGAGCCGTGCCGTAGGTTGGATCGAGGCGGAGGTAAATCTGTGGCTGAATCAGCAAATCGAGGCAAGCCGCAGATCTCTCGAACTTGGGGAGGCAGACTAGTGAGTAAAAGTTTCCATATTATTGCATACATCGAACAAGCATATCGATTGCGGGGCAGCAAAGATAAGCATGGCCTCATTATTGCTCTCGACGTGCTCATGAACTCCCATTGGAATGAGCTTCAGCAGTTTCATGATCCCGGTCACGTGGCAAATATGATTGTAAAACAGGGTGTTGCTGTAGATCACGCTGAGGCTCTTAATCTCCTGAATAGCGTTCACGCCAATGGCAATGGATAGGCGAAAAGCCAAAGGAAGGCGCGAGAGTGGAATCTTCGTGCCACTACCCTGCTCCGTATTGAACCATCCGAACTTCACACGATTGTCCGCTAAAGCAGTAAAACTGCTCATTGATATGGTTTCACAACTTCGTTTTAGGTCAGGAGGAACACGAAACAACGGTGACCTGACGGCAACCTGGAGCATTCTGAAAGAGCGGGGATGGAAGTCGAGAGATTCACTTCATCTCTCTTTGCAAGAATTGCTCTATTACGGCTTCATCAAACTGACAAGACAAGGTGGCCGACACCTACCTTCATTGTATGCTGTGACTTGGTGGGCAATTGATGAGTGTGGCGGGAAACTTGACATCCCGGAAACCAGGGCACCTTCAAATGAATGGAGAATAGATAAGAAGCCCTGGCAACGCCCAAAGCGAAATTAGAACTACTGCCCCGTTTTCTAAGATCATTAACACGTATAACGGGGCAAAATGATCTTCTTTACTGTGTCGTAGGAGCGAAAACTCTCTGATTAACCCGTATAGCGGGTCAATAATCCAGTTGAATTAACCCGTATAGCGGGTACCTTCTTAGATCTACCATAAGGGTAGTCTGTATTTAGATGAATAATGCGAGCTATTTCGAATATCAGTTCAGATTTCAAAAGTAGAAAACTCTGCGAGGAGTCCAATCCATACTGTATTCCCTAACTCAATTCTCATCTCTTTCCTTTATTGACCCTAACGCCCACGCTTTAGGGTATTCTGCGAAGCCTGGCGTCGCAGTGAGGAGCAAAGTATCGGACAACCAACGCCATTTGTTATTTGCGACACTCACTTAAACTCTGTGAATTCCATTCTTTTTCGACCTGGATCTTCAGGGGGACGAACATAGCGAACAATAATTTCATCACCCCATTCAGATTTCAGCCGCTTGGCTAATGCCATTCCTTGTTCATTGAATGCCGCCCAATTAAAATTAATTGGTACTTCGATTAATAGCGTGTTGCGTAAATATTCTTCGGCCCATTTGCAAAAATCAGAGAATAGAGCACTCGACATTATTGGATCGGGATCGGATCTATCCATAAGTGAATAGACATTGGCACCGCACAAGGGAATAGGAGCGTCGTTGTCTTTGTACCAAAGAAACTCTCCAACGCCGTTATCGGCCATCACTACATATATTCCTTGATCAGGCTTCATACTTATTGCTCATAACGCCACCAGCAGGGGGAGACAAAGCGCACGGAACCTCCCACAGCGATTTGGCTGTCCTTCTGACTGGCTTTGTTATGCCAAGAAATCTGTAACATTGATTGAAAACTCCGACTCTAAGTATTTTACTGTTGTCGGCTGACCATCCAATGAAGCTCGAACAAGCTGCGATGTGAACAACCCGCTCTTTGATTTCCATTTAGCCTCCTTACGCGAAACAACTTTAATCCAGTTTACTAATGCGACATATTCTGATTTTTCAGGGTCGTTTGAATTGTCTGCGATATTTGGAGATGCGAGCTCTTTTTGAAGTAATGGAACATTGCCAACCAAGACATCTCTTACCGGCAATGCACATTGAACAATTTGACCAATACCAACAAAACCATGTCCTTTTAAATAAGCAGCAATAAGATCACCTTTTTGCAACCCTAGCATGGCGTCTCTAAATCTTGGGGCTTGGCCAGCAGAGATAAATCCATACTTGACGTAATCTTCCCAATTCCTATGGATTCCCTCTCCGACATTGTAATAATAAAACCCATTTTGAAAATCAAAACCTCCAAGCTTCTTATGTAAAGAGTCATGCGGTCTAAAGTTGTCAGCATAATGGCCTGAAGAAATATTTGTTAATTGCTTACCCAATTTCCATAGTAGCGTCTTTTCTACCAATAGCGCATCATGCTCGGATAAGTTTCTCGCAATCACTCGAATTATGGGTTCAAGTCCTTCTATCTTAATATCTCTGATTCTTCGAGATTTTTCACTATCTGAATTTTCGGTCAGGTGAGCATCCTTTCGAGAACCTTTGCCCTTCCCATAGTAAAACTCCTCATAATTTCTTGGATCAATATATACGTAAACGTAGTAATTATTCATGGGACATTAAAGGCATAACGCCCCAGCTCACAGGAGAGCGAGCGAATCCTGTGGAGCTGATTGTTAGGCTACTACTCATCATTTGGCTTTGAATTTGATAGTACATAAACGTTGACATATCCTGTTCCTATATACTTCCTATATTCCGCTGCTTCTGACAAAGTCTCAACAATGAGCAATCATGGAATGCTAATACGCTTACAAGATAGCACTCTTGCAGCGCAACCCATCAAACCATTATCGCAAAATATATTGAGCATCTCATCAAGAATACCCTCAGAGCTTTTATCCTGATCGGTTCTTTTTACCAGCATCAAGGTGATATCACCAATACTGAATGATGACCAACCGCAGATTTCCCTGACCAGCTTCCATTATCGTGGCTTACGCGCCTGGTCAGAAGGGTAATTCAAATAAAACCGAACATTTTTAGTCAAACTTTTATCGATTGCTCCCTTTTGCACCGCATGGCGTGCTTGAGCAGGTCATAATTTCAGAGTCGGGTAGGTCACTCTACTTGATCAGATCTTTGGCGCCACCATTTCACGACATATACGATTTAGCTTCATCTCAAGCACTTCACCAAACAGCTTGCCCAAGCCATAATGTGCATAGGTCTCATGGAACAGCAAGCGCTCAACGTCTGCCCCGCTCTCCATCATGGACCGTATAACATAGGCTTAGCCCAAGAAGGAAACACCATGCGAATCTTTGAAGCGTGCGCCCGGTTCTTTCGCCAACTTTGTATTCGGCGCAAGAAGTCTAGTTTAGTCGTCAAGAGCAACAATCTCCGGTCTATCTTTCCGACTGCCGGAGATTCCATTAAAGATCGAGTCGAATTCTTCAGAAAATAGCTGCTTGCTCACACTGGGCAGCTCTACACTCTTATGAAGTTTCTACACTATCCTGTGCTGGGATTACTCTTCCTGATCCTTTAACAGTTGATTCATGATCGCCACGCCCTCCTGATACAGTCTTACTCCCTCGCTGTACTCTTCCTCGTCCTCCAGGCCCGGTTCCTCCGGAAGAAACAGATACCGCTCCCTCACCATCTCCCACGCTTCATGGTTCTGGTACCCAGCCTCCTCCAGTTCGCTCATCTCCAGATGTGTCTGTTCGGCCGCTTGCTGAAGTGCCTACTCCAGTTGCCCCGACTCCTTCAGCTCCTGGTACCTGGTCGGCTGAAACTCCTTCCAGTGTTCCTTGGCTTTGCTGATCCAGTTATGCAGATTCATTGGTATATGACTCGGTTATCATCAATCAAAGTCTAGAAGTCTCTACCTACTTTTCGACTTCCGGTATCAGTATAAATTCTTCAAGGCGATACTTTTCAGGATTAGAAACTTCCTCTATCCATCGTGAGACGTTGTACGGTTTTTCATGAAGTTTATTTTTATCCCACAGAAAGCAGTCTTCTTGTTCAACCATATGCCAAAAAACTGGCCCAAATGGGTTACCGCCATCTTGTTCCATATAGTTTGGGACGGGATTATAGTTACTGAAAATCTCAAGGGTCTTGTCTGATAAACAAACAAAGTGCGATTCAAATCATCCCTTTCGGCGTTGAATCCAAACTCTAACGATTCAGCGTTTTCTGCAAATATCTGTTTTTCTAGATAATATTGCAGTTTCCTTATGATAGAACACTGTATTTCATTCAGGCCTTTTTGGGCAATCAGCCATTCTCCTAGGGAGTTAGCAGCATTGATAATTGGCAACTCGCTAGGTGCAAATGGAATTTTCCGAATTGAATTTGATGTAGCAGAGAAAAATGTAATCCTTTGATTATCAAGTACACAAAAGTCCGTACACAAAACTTGTGAGCTTAGGATATTTTTACTAATTTTTACTAACCGTAGAGCTTGACCTAGATCCATCATTAGTCATTTTTGTCTGACCGTTGGGCATCGGTATTCATCAGGGGGGATAGACATACTCAGCCCAATGCCTACCCCCCCGATGTCCTTGGTTAGGTATTTGTAGTACCCTTTCTTGCCCTATCCCGAGCAGTTTTTCCCGGGCGCGCTAAACCAGTCTTTTTTAAGCAATTGGAATGGTAAGTAGGCAGGTTTTCCATCGATTTAAGCTGTGCCTTTGTCATATAGTCCCTGAGTGACTTTCTGTACGCAGTTTTCACAAATCTCTCCGTTATCAATACGCGATATTTCGCGTGCCGCAACAGAATCCAGCACTCTTAATTGCTGCTTTTCAGCAACAAAATGCCGTTACCAGTTACTAAACCAGTAATTGCGGTCTAACGGAGGTAAAATCGTCAACTCATACTATTAAAATTTTTCTCATCACTTGGTGTTATATATTTAAGGTCTCGGATGGGAGCGAACCCCACCATAAATGTCCGGCACATTTACCCCATTCGCCAGCACGCTTGGTTTTGGACCGGACAAACGTCTGCGAACGCACTGGGCTATTTAACAATCACATGCTACTTTTTGTTGCTGCTCAATCACACCCTGACAAATCCGACTCTCGTCTTTTCTTGCGGGATTATGGATTCATGATGAGAGTCGGGAATCCACCCCGTGCACTAGACAAAAAAACAGCGGTGAATAGTATTGACATTCAATGGCGGGATTGCAAGATTGATTGTGGATCTCAAACTCCTGAGATTATTGCGCTAGATTTCTACAATTAAACACTTTCAGCTTGTTCTCGTCCTTTGCCTATTGCAGCATCTGGACTCTTTGTAGAATCGCTTTGTCGAAGAGTTCGCGTCTGACTTTCCTTTCTCATATTCTTCTGTTTTTGTGCTCGCATAAAGGCAGCAACCTGTTTGGCTTTTTCACCCATAGCAAAATCTATTTATCCCATATATTCAGTTGGTTATATTGAAACCACATTCACAAAGACTCTACCACAATCAACATACTTTAGTGATTAATTACAATGCACTTAATACCAGGCTTCACAGGAATATGCTTTCAAGCTAGAACTCAAAGTGACGGTAACATTGACGGTATCTTGTGATTTATTAATTATATTTTTACTTATTATACAAACACTTGTGATTATTTTTCGAGTGAGCCCGCCCCACCATTTCCACTTCCAAAAAGATCTATAAGCCAGCATTTTTGCTGGCTTTTTTATTGCCTCATCATCCGTTACCGTCTATTTTTTATAGTTACAACCACCCAAAATGACGTTAACTCTACTTATTCCTGCCATTGGAGTTACCGGCAGCGCCATCCTCAATGTCAAACCGAAAGAGAAAAACTACAAACTCACCAATGGCTGTGGCCCCCAATTGAAAAAGGTGAACTGACCAGCACAGTTCACCTTTTTTATGCCCACAAACCGCGCTACAGACCTTATGAGAAAGGCATTCCCTTCATTGGACTATTAATCAGTTGGCCGCTCCATTCTTATATCAGGTTCCTGATTCTGTTAAAAATAGCTTCGATGCACCTGGTCACCTGTTGGATGAATCACTACAGCGAGAATTGCACACTTAACGCCGTCCAGCTGATCTTTTTAGGATTATACTTACAAGGACAAATGGTGGGGAATTGATAACTGTGGCAATAACCTTCGAATGATCGCTTTTATCCAGTTTGTCCGAACCGTATGTACGCGAAACACATCGTTACTCAAGCTGATACGATGTAAGCATCCAGCCAAAGATAGGATTCCCTCACTCACCCCCCTATGTGCTTAATTAATATTCCAGGGCAGCAATGCTGCACGTTCTTCATTACTTACTGCCAAAGGATAGCACTCGAATAACACGCTTAGTCTCAAGGTCAGCGGCCATATCTCGGAGCCAGGTGGTTCACTACACCTTTCCGGGTAGAGGACTTTCACCCCTAATCTCTTGCCGATTTCGCTCGGCACACTGGATATCCCCTTTTTCTCTAGGAACAAACGGTGCTTTTTATGGTTGGCTGATTACATGCGTAAGCTGACATTTTGATACAAAATATCGACATGATTGTATGGTCACGATGATTTACTAATGAGTTTTAATTGAATGACCGTGACCTACAAAGGCAAAGATGATTTCCATGCCCGACAAACTTCTGCATTAATTGCCATGTTACGCTGGGGAATCTGCGTAACACATCAAATATAAGTTTCTTTGGTCGCATGAAAGAACTCAAAAAACCAGGATCAAAAGATTCTGGTGTTAAGAACGCGTCAGCACCAGGTGGGACTATGCTTAGGACTAGACGAGACGAGACGATATCGAGATTAGCTGCATCTAGCAGGCTCTCGTATCCTCTGGCGGTGAAAAAGTTAACGTGACCGTCCGGATGGCTCTTGCCCTGACAAACCGGTGGCTTATTGCCACGCAAAATCCCACTCGTCTCCAGAGGAGTGATTAACATCACATATTTGCTTCTAGCAGAAACCTGTCGAAGAAAGGTCTCTGGATCAACAATATGCTCAACCACATCAAACAAGGAAATGAGATCGAAGCGGCTAACATCGCCATTCCATTGTCTAAACTCCGTTTTGACGAAAACAACGTTTGGTAATAGTAACTTACCTATCCTCACGAATTCTTCTGAAAGCTCGAAAACTACTGTCTTCGGTGAGGTGCCTTGTCGCTTTGATATCTGAAAGGCCATCGAGTTAGCACCGAAGCCAAAACAACCACCAATATCCGCATAGGTAGCAATCGTACCAATGTCATTCAAAACACACTGACCATACAGACCGAACATAAGAGTACTTTTATAAGCCGCTCGAGCGGGATAACCTGGCCGAGCAATCACCTTATTTGGGTATGATGCATAGAATTGTATGGGATCGAACGTATATTCATTCATAATATAAAGTCCTTTTAGTGTGTAAGCTAACGAGGCTGTAGAATTATCCTATTTCAGTAGTGCCCGGAACATTTTTACTTAATTGTCTACAACTATATGTTTCTCTAGTGAAATGATGCAGTACAGACAGTGACCGACTTGAACTGCCGAACCAACTGGAGCCACGCTCTAGCTTGGCACTCAGAGTTGGAGCGACTAAGCGATGCACACAGACAAACTCTTTTTCGCGCAGGCGTTCGAACACATGCCGCTGCACACATTTCGACGTGTGTGTTCAGTGCTACAATGGCAATCACCACATCGAGCACTTTATCTGCCAAGATCATGACCTGAGTATAGCCTTTGTGCAACTCACCTATCGGGAGAAGTTGCTCGATATCAAAGTCTACCTTCAGGTACAGAGCAAAAAGCTCTATCACATGGGCATCCGTTCAAAGGTCTCTCACTGACTCTAGCCGATGCCAACAAAAAATGCGATTGACTGATCTAGGCCGACTTCGTCAGTCTCTGATCCTAACGAGCAATGAAAATAAACAAAAATAAATAAAATAAACATGACACCCATCTAAAAAAATATCTTTCTCAATTACGATAAACAACCAGGCCTGAAAATGTGAGGTTCACCTCCTGTTGCAAAACTCGGTGATTTTCAAAGGAGTAATGATTAAGTTTTGGACAGAATGGTTGCTGAACTTCGTTAAATTATCAGCGTTAGACGCATATAACTCTCAGCATTTGATGATCTTATACTTTTTGATGGTTGCCACTTCAGTCAAGTGATGACTGTGACCGCCTGAGCCTTAATCTGAGTTCATCGAGTCTCAGAGGCTGTGCTGCTATCAGATTCAGGAGTGTCATCACTCGCCTTCAGCGGCTCTATGAGAGATATTGAGGGTAGTAGCAAACACCTGTGACGGTACCATTGACGGTATCGTTGAAATTCACATTCCTACTTTAGGAGTAATATCATATGGTTACATCGGCTATGCGGATGACGCCGCCACCATTTCAGCATTAAAAACTTTTTAATCCAAAAGCCCGTACAACAACCGGCTTTTTTTATGCCCAGGCTGCAAGTCAAGCTTGAATATCAAATGTTGGATTATTCGCAGGTATAAGTAAGTCAGCAGTTAGAATTACACTAAAGTTTGCTGCTGACGGAGTAGGAATAGGAGTATTCAAGCCAGATAAAAAAATTGTTGTTACAGTTGGAATCTCCCATGTATAAGCAACATCAATCCGAGAAGTGATCGTTTTTGTAGGTGATCCAGAGCTACTTATTCCTTAAACATCTCTATTACGAGCCTGATCCACTAGCACCCCCCTAATTGGCCAGCTGCTAAATTCGCGGATACATATGAGTAAGACGCCCCACCATCTATGTTTAATAAAATTCGTGAGAAGGAAGGGATATCTTAAAACCGTGTAATTTAATTGGGAATCCCAATTTATGAATCGTGATAATATTTCTTGAAGAGTAGCTTGGCAGAATCTCGATTGAAATCTGTTATGCGCCTACCTGATTTACCAAGTTCTCCATGATCTTCACGCTGAGGCCTTACGGAATCAGCCTGGCCGCCCGCTAAAACAACTGGCTTGACGATGTTGGACGCATCCTGATTACTCTGAGTGTGGCCATTTCGAGCCTTGGCTTTATCTTCTAAAACCGAGATGACCAGTTTGCTATCCAATAGTGTTTTCTGATCGGCGAATCCATAAACCAGAGCCGCATCACAAACTGTATTGATAACCCGGGGGATCCCCTGACTGGCACGGTAGATCAGAGTAGATGCGCCCTTGGTGAAAAGAGGCTTGTTCCTTCCTGCCAATCGGGTTCGGTGAAAGATATAGGCCCGCGTTTCATCTTCACTAAGTGCAGATAAATGGTAATCAACTGAGACTCTCTGTTGAAATTGCAGAAAATCATCATGTTTTAGCATACTGCGTAACTGCGGCTGGCCGACAAGCACAATTTGTAACACTTGATGCTTATCTGCATTGATATTCGATAGCAGTCTTAATTCTTCCAGAACCTGGGCTTGCAGATTTTGAGCCTCATCGACAATCAGTACAGTTCGTCTGTTTTGAGCGTATTGCTCAATGAGAAATTGGGTGAAAACATCATGTAGAACAACCCGTTCCTTTTCACGGTAATCCAACCCGAATGCCAACAGTACCCACTGAAGGAGTTCTCCCATATCGTGATGGCTGGTGTTCACCAGTCCAACAGTAATATCTTCATCCAACTGGTTGAGCAAATGACGGATCAGTGTTGTCTTACCACTGCCTACTTCACCTGTTATTACTGAAAATCCTGCCTGACTAACCATCCCATACTCAAGCATGGCATAGGCAGTACTATGCTTTTTCCCTAAAAACAGGAAAGAAGGATCTGGAAGTAAGGTGAATGGTTTTTCAGTAAAACCGTAGAAATCTTCGTACATCCGTGCTCAGGCTCAGGAAAGCAGCCACTTCTCCAAATATTAGGTTATGGTTCTGTTATTATCTCACGCAACGCTGATTTACAGCAATAATCAGATCGACATTTTCACTATTTCAGCTGAAATTCTGTAAGTTGTTGATTTAACTATGATATGTCAATTAAGGACTGTTAGTTAGCTGTTTTTTTATAGCATGACCTCATCTTCCATAGATCTTTTCAGGGAGCTAATCCAATCAGGCAAAACTAAGTTAAATTGTTGATTTAACTTTGAATTATCAAGTACTGAGTAGGCTGGACGCTGTGCCGGGGTTGGATATTCAGAGGTAGTTATGGGTTTCAGAGAACAAGATTCTCCTGATAGAGCAAGAATCTGACTGGCGAAGCCATACCAACTGGTTACTCCACCTCCTGTCATATGGTAGAGCCCTTCCACTTGATTGATCTGCTTTAAGCCCAGATGGAGTTGGAGAATAATTTGTGCCGTTGCCTCGGCTATCATACGGCTCCAGGTTGGCGCCCCCTTCTGGTCGTCCACCACACTTAGCTCATCTCGTTCCCTGAATAACCGCAGCATAGTTTTCATGAAATTCTGGCCATGATTGCCGTATACCCAGCTTGTTCTAATAATCAAAGCATTCACATCTGCCGCAAGAATACGGCGCTCACCTTCCAGTTTAGTCTCTCCATAGACACCAAGTGGGGCGGTTTCATCATCCTCCGTGTAGGGTGTACTGCTTTCACCAGAGAAGACGAAATCTGTCGAGTAGTGGACCATCACTGCACCAACTTCAGCAGCCATATGCGCCAATAGCTCAGGGGCCTCAGCATTCAGTTGATGTGATAGCTCGATTTCAGATTCTGCTTTATCAACCGCTGTATGTGCAGCTGCATTAACAATGTAATCAGGCTGTAGAGTTGCAACTGTCGTTTTTACAGCTTCTGTATCCAGAAGATCCAAGGCATAACCATAGCTACCACAAAGCGAAGTTGCCGCCACATCGGCAAATGTAGCCATTGTCCGCTGGAGCTCCCAGCCTACTTGGCCATCACAACCAATCAAAAGAATTTTAGGACGAAGCATGACTACCTTACGAGGAACTTTCAGGTTGGTATATAGGGAGCAACTCTGTCTCTATTTCACTGAGGAGAGGTGCATCCCGGTCTTTTTCGGCCAACAATGGGATTAGATCAGATGGCCACTCGATCCCAATCTCAGGATCATTCCATAGCACTGAAAATTGGGTTTCTGGATGGTAATAATCGCTGCACTTATATGAAAATATGGCGTCTTCACTGAGCACAAGATAGCCATGGGCAAAACCTTCCGGCACATAAAACTGATGGTGGTTGGATTCTGAAAGATGTACACCGACCCACTGCCCAAACCAGGGTGAGCCTCTACGCACATCGACTGCCACATCAAAAACTTCACCACGAATAACCTGTACTAGTTTTCCCTGACCAAAAGGATTCTGAATATGCAGGCCACGTAAAACCCCCCGCTCTGAATAGGCTTGATTATCCTGTACAAATCGCTGTGGCAGACCAAATGATGCATATCGATCACTTTGCCAGCTTTCCATAAACCAGCCACGCTGGTCACCGAAAACCTTGGGCTTAAGAATCAGCACCCCCGGAATTTTTGTCTCTTGCACATCCATGTCTACATTCTCCGCTCGCAGAGGCTAAGCAGGTATTGTCCGTAGCCGTTTTTGCTCAGGGCCTCTGCCATCGATTTCAGCTCCTCTACACCGATCCAGTCTTGAGTGAAGGCAATCTCCTCTGGACAGGCGATCTTTAATCCCTGGCGTAACTCTATTGTTTCAATAAAATTACTGGCCTGGATCAGGCTCTCATGAGTACCGGTATCGAGCCATGCAATCCCACGCCCCATCTTTTCCAGCTGCAATTTACCCATTTCCAGATAACATTTATTGAGATCTGTGATCTCCAGCTCTCCTCGTGGTGAAGGCTTGAGGGACAATGCCAGATCTGTTACCTGCTCATCGTAAAAATAGAGGCCGGTAACTGCATAGTTTGATTTCGGTTTCTCTGGTTTCTCTTCAATCCCGCTGACCAGTCCCTGATCATCAAAATCAACAACACCATAGCGTTCTGGATCCTTAACCCAATAGCCGAAAACTGTAGCACCATCCGTAGAAACGGCAGCCCGTTTCAGCGACTCAACCAAACCATGGCCGTAGTAGATATTATCACCGAGTATGAGACAACATGGATCCCCAGCTATAAACTCCTGCCCGATAATAAAAGCCTGGGCCAACCCACCTGGTTCAGGCTGCACCGCATATGTGATATTAATACCCCACTGTTTACCATCACCTAACAAGCCCTCGAAAAGGTGAGCATCTTGAGGGGTAGTAATAATCAGGATTTCCCGAATTCCTGCCAACATCAGTGTGGAAAGCGGGTAGTAGATCATCGGCTTGTCATAAACCGGGAGTAACTGCTTTGAAATCGTGAGCGTGAGTGGGTGGAGACGAGTGCCTGAGCCACCAGCCAAAATAATACCTTTGGTTACAGTTTTTTCCATCACTCGCCCTGCCCCAGCCGTTCACCACGATAGCTACCGTCCAGAACCCTTTGGCTCCAGGTCACATTTTCCAGATACCATTGAACAGTTTTTCTCAATCCTGTCTCAAAGGTCTCCTTGGGCGTCCAACCCAGCTCACGCTCAAGTTTGCCTGCATCGATCGCATATCGCTGATCATGGCCTGGCCGATCATTTACAAAAGTCTTTAACTGATTGTGGGGTATATATTCAGAGTCAGGGGCCAATTCATCCAGTAAGGCGCAGAGGGTATCCACCACCTCCAGGTTGGACATCTCATTATTACCCCCAACGTTATAGACCTCTCCAGCCCTTCCCGATTCAAGTACCCGCCAGATAGCACTGCAATGGTCTTCAACATAGAGCCAATCCCGTACATTACTACCATCGCCGTAGATAGGGAGCGGCTCACCAGCCAGCGCCTTCTGAATGAAGAGCGGAATAAGCTTTTCGGGAAACTGATATGGACCATAGTTATTTGAACAATTTGTCGTCAATACCGGCATGCCATAGGTGTGATGCCAGGCACGTACCAGATGGTCAGAGGCCGCTTTGGATGCTGAGTAGGGTGAATTCGGGGCATAGGGCGTAGTCTCGGTAAACATCCCCTCCGCCCCCAATGAGCCATAGACCTCATCGGTGGAGACATGTAGAAACCGGAAAGAGTCAGCTTCATCAGCAGACAAGGTCTGCCAGTAAGATCTGGCACACTCCAACAGGTTGAAAGTACCACCTATATTGGTATCAATGAACTCGGCAGGGCCATCGATTGACCGGTCAACGTGGCTCTCAGCAGCAAAATTGACCACAGCATCAGGTCGAAAGCGCTCAAAAAGGCTCGAAACCAGCTCCTGATCCTGAATTTTTCCCTCTACAAAATGGTGATTCGGATGATCTTGCAGCGATTGCAGAGTATCCAGATTACCGGCATAGGTCAGGGCGTCCAGGTTCACAACACGAGGCGGATTCTCCAAAGAGAGGAGAAAGTGGACAAAATTACCACCGATAAAACCGGCACCACCGGTCACGAGAATTGTTTTCATTATGTAACTACTTTAAATAATTGAAAATTATAGATTAGGCAACAAAAAACACAGTGCGGAATTATACAGAGATAAACACAAGCCAACTATGTATATTTTTGCTTTGATAAATACTATCACGTCGATTAAATACCTTTTTCATTACCACGGCTCCTTCCATTCCATACGCTATAGAACTAAAAACACGTCGACAGCATAAGCAAATATATTGTTATCAAATAGTCACAATACGATTAATTCATTAATTCCTGACTCAATTTTCTGGCCTCAATCACCCCCTCAAATGACTTGCCTGATGCTAATGCTGCATCAAGATGATCTTTTGCCGCCCCCTTATCCCCTTTCTGATGGTAAGCCAAGGCGAGATGGTAATCTATTTCAGGTATCTCAGAACTTTTACTATGAGCCCGCCTGAGTACTGATATGGCCTGATCTGTTTCCCCGCGTTTAAGGTAAGTCCACCCAAGCGTATCAAGCACAATTGGATTCTCGGATGTGACAAAACCCTGGACCAATCTCAATGCCTGATCCAGTTTATCCTGATTAGGCTCTCCCCTTAGGAGAATCATTGCCAGATTATTGGCTGCCAACACATGATCAGGATACTTAGTAATAATGCGCTGGTAGATTTCAATCGATTCTTCAACCTGCCCGAGCTGATCCTGTGCATTTGCCAGTTCGATACCCAAAACCGGGTCATTTGTATTCCCAAATCCTCTCTTCAAAACGGCTACAGCATCAGAGTGGTTGCCTTCCAAAAGCTTTATTTTAACCAGGTTACGATAGGGAACAGGCCACTCATTTTTGATGCTGAGACTATGCTCGAAAGCACGTTCAGCTTCCTTAAACCGCTTCTGTGAGAGGTGGAGCTCACCCAACAAATTATAAGCAAGGAAGTGGTTTGGATCTGCTTTCACCGCCTTATCAATCTGTTTAAGCGCCATATCAGCCTGCTTCAATCCCATATAGCTTTTCGCCAATGTTACAAGCACATCTATTGCCCCGGGCTTAAGTTCTAATGCGTGCGTAAATTGAGGTACACTCTCTTCCAGTTGCCCCCTACTCTGGAGGATCTGCCCCTGATAGTAGTAACCCAAAGCTTCATCTTTATGTTCTGATTGAAGAATTTTTGCTACATTCATCAATTCATTCCAGTTCTTTTGTTTGAGATAGACGATTCCAAGACCTCGAAGCACTGTAATATCTTTGGGCGCGAACCGACGCATCTTTTGCAATACAACTGCTGCATCATCAAGTTCTCCCATCTTAATCAGCAGTTGGACTAACTCAAAATTGGTCACTGATTCCTGAGGCTGAATCTTGATAGCATCCTCCAGACTCTGCCGCGCCAGTTCAATCTCCCCCTTCTTTAAGTGAGATCTTGCCTTCAAGCGATGTGCTTTTACATAACCCGGATCTTCACGGAGTATTGTTCGTAGATCAGCAATGCCTCGATCTGGATCATCACCAACCAGGGCTATACCCGCACGCACTAAAAGTGCATCCTTATATTTTGAGTCTGCCTCAAGTACCTCATCGACTAATTGAGCTGCCCGATCAACCGAACCCTCCTTTACAAGAATGCTAGCCTTGAGGGTTTTGGCTCTCAGCCCTTCAGAATTAGATCCAGTCTGATCAATAACATCAGACAGAACTGTGAGCGCCTCGGCCTTTCGGTTCACACTGACATAGTATCCCGCCAGCTCAAGTTTGAAGGCTTGATTCTCAGGATACCGGGCTGTGTACTCACTCAATAGCGACTCAGCACCATCTAAATTATTGATACTTTTCAGATAGTTAACCAGCCCCATTTTCGCTACCACACTATCAGGCAAATCCAGTACAGCCTCCCTCAGGACTTTCTCAGCCAAGTCATTTTTTCCTTTCTCTTTGTAGTAACCAGCCAAGTGCAAGCGATGCTGTAGTTCAGTTGGCTTGGACTGAATTAAATCAGTTAGCACTCTAACAACGTCTTCATCTCTATTCGCCTTCGCATAGAGCTTGGCTAATAGCAGGTATGACGCAACACGATCGTTATGTTGTGCCAATGAATCCTTGGCTATCTTGATTGCCCGATCGATCTCACCTTTATCCGCATATAGTGCCGATAGAAGTGAGGCGGCTTCTACGTTACCCGGGTCAGATGATATCGCATTTAAAACATCATCTATTGCTGCATCACTCTTGCCAGATTTCGCTTGCGCAAAACCTCGCAAGACGAGTGCTTCAGCGTGATCCGGGGAGACGGCAAGAACCGTACCAGCCGCCTCAAGGGCCTTTTCCGTCTCTCCAGCCAAAACATAAATTGTTCCTAGATGTACTTGAGCATCCTGATGTTTTGGATTCAATTCAACTGCGCGAAAAAAAAGGGAAAATGCCTTACGCCAGTTCTCTTCCTTTTCTTCCAATAGACCAAACATAAAGTATGCGTCAGCGTCTTTAGGGTCGATCTGTATAACATTTTTGAATTCGAGAAGTGCCTTGGTGTAATTACCTTGATTGTAAAGTTCCATTCCTCGATCGAAGTAAGCTTGCTTTCGATCTTCCTTACTGGAGCATCCCGAAACCAGTGTAAGGGCAGAACATAGTACTATTATGAATAGGGAGTTTTTAAAATAGAAAAAAAGATCCATTGTCGCCTTCATTGACATATCCTACTTATCCGAGAATGTCCACCTTGCATACATCAGAGGTAGAACATTAATTTATCACTTTACAAGCTAACTGTTGTGATTCCGTTACCAAACAATTCACTCAAGAAGACAGTACATCTGATTCAATATTATGCGTGCAATTGTGAAGATGCATTTCCATCAAGAAAACTATCATTTAGGAATAAAGTCATCCAACAAGGGAGCTACCTGAGTAGCAAATGCCTCAAGTTTTTTGTCTCCATCTAACCATCTTTCTCCATCACCAATAGAAACCGTCAACCTAACAAGAGCACCATCAGTTCTATGCTTGGTGAGGCTGTCCAGAAACAGATACCATTTTACCAGCCATTCGTTTGTAATCACACGACCTCGTTGCTGAAACCAGTAGTAGACCAACTTTTTTGCTTCACCTCGCCTGATCATTAGTCGATTTGCTCTTAGTGGTTCACTATTGACCTTAAGTCCCGGTATTTCTACTTCAGTTACATTATCAATTTTCCAACCTCCACCCGGGATACAAGAACGCGGGCTGTGTGCAGCTGAACCAGCCTGTTGAGATGCATAGTAGGCGACATAGAAATTAACAATCGTATTAGCCGAATTAGTGTAGTTACCAATTAAATAATCATCTAACTTTAATGATTTCAGATAGAACTCCTCCAACATACCTTCATCACCCTGCCAGTTTCCTATTTTTATAGGAAAATCAGTGAATTGCTGTCGATTAGGCTGAACCTCATCCTGGTAATTTACATAGATTGAACTAGTTGCAATTAAGAATACAGAACCTAGAATGGCATAATGGACAGGGGTAACAGACCGGAGTTTAAGTGTCATATCTTTAGGTAGAGCTTTAGGCACCTCTATGCCAAAGACGTCACGGAGTTTCAGACTAGACCTGCCAATTTTTGCCAGTAGCGCCATTTCCAGCAACAAAATTAACAGACAGGACATGAATACAATCCAGCCTTCAAAATAGTGTAAAAAACCATCTGCTTGATCATTCCCCCAACGATCAACCAGCACACCAATGACGCCAATTCGAAAACTGTTCATGAATACTGTTATTGGAATACTAGATAGGAAAACAACAACCCTTTTCCAAAGCTCGACCCGATATAGATAAGCAGCAAGGTAAGCAAGACTAACTAGTGGAAATAGATATCGTAATCCATTGCAAGCTTCTACAACCTGAAGTTTATAATTACCTAAATCGATGACATTTCCTTCAAGAAATACACTGATCCCGAACAAACGAATAACCTCTACACCTATTTGTGATGAGATTAGTTGTAAGTTTCCTGAAAGATTGTTGTAAATGAAGGGAGGTAGAGGAACAATGAAGAAAAGTAGAAAAAGAGGGCCGATGACTTGTTTGAAAGCATGCCAACCTAGTAGTGCGTATGACATACCGACAATAGTCAATATCAGGGCATACTGCACTAATGTAAATGTAGTAGCTATTTCTCCTATAAAGAAAAGAAGACCAGCTCCGATGATAGTGGTAACACCGATATAAGAAGGGTTAAATTCAAGCTTAATCAGTACTTTTTGCCGCTGCCATATCAGATAAGCCGTAATGACAGGCAAGAAGTAAGCATATCCGTACTCCTCCTTTTCTGACCACCGTACTACCATATCGCTTATGCCATTCCAATACCCGAAAGTCAAGAGTAATACAGAAATTGCCGAGATAATCCATATTAGATTTGGACTGCGCCAGCCTGTGATAGATTCTGAGGGTACCATTGTAATGAATTTAATCCTTCCTTTATAAAATAACTATCAATCCCTTATATAATATTCGTCGTCAGTTTAAACAAACATTTATTACATAATTCACAATTATCGAATAATATCACTAATGTTTAAAGTATTTATGATGAGCTTTTAGTGTTCTTATCAATTTTTATTATAGTAGTCTAGTGAATTTAATATTTTTTTTCATGCATCAAATCACAGTTTATTTGACAGTTTGTCGAAGTTTATGGAACATATATAGTATAATAATTTAGCACTGAAATAAATCCTCACTGCATATTAAAATCTACAAAGAAAAGGACTTTTATCAACGTGCCGCTTATAACCAATAGTACCCGTCCAAAAATACTTTCTATCAATAATTACAATTACAGGCGCGGTGGATCTGACGCTGTGTTTATAGATCATGACAGAATGTTTTCTGACAATAGTTGGGATACGGCACTATTTTCAATGCATCACCCTAAAAATGCGCACTCTATTTGGTCAGACTATTTTATTAATGAACTTGAGTTTGGCAGTACATATAGCACATATCAGAAATTATTAATGAGCAGTAAGGTTATTTACTCTTTCGAAGCAAGAAAAAAACTAAATCAACTATTAAATAAGTTTCACCCTGACATTGCTCATTCACACTGTATATATCACCATTTGTCACCTTCTATTTTAAGTCTATTAAACAGTAAAGGCATACCAAGTGTAATGACCGCACATGATTTAAAAATAGCATGTCCAGCCTATAAAATGTTAAATAGTAATGGTATATGCGAAAAATGCAAAAAAGGAAACCTTTTTAATCTTGTTAAAAATCGTTGTATTCATAATTCTCTGTCAGTTAGTTCACTAGTTGCTATTGAATCAACATTTCATAAGCTTTTTGGTTTATACAGAAATAATCTTGATTATATTGTAACTCCAAGTCATTTTTTTCGTAAAAAGTTAATAGAATGGGGTTGGAATGAGAAAAAATTAGTTTACATACCAAACTTTATTGATAGTTCTAAAATAGTTCCAAACTATAACCCAGGAAAGTACTTCCTATATTTTGGTCGTCTCGCACCAGAAAAAGGAGTCGACACACTTATTGATGCTGCAATTAGTGCCAAGATTAATCTTGTCATTGCGGGAACTGGTCCTTATGAAAAACAATTAAAATCTATTTCTGCGGAAAATGATAACGTAAAGTTTGTTGGATATAAGTCAGGCAATGCACTTTGGGATCTTATACATAATTCGAGAGCAATAGTCCTACCTTCAGAATGGTATGAAAACGCACCTATCAGTATTCTTGAAGCATACGCTGCAGGAAAACCTGTATTAGGAGCTAATATTGGAGGGATACCTGAAATGCTTCAGGATAATATTACAGGTTATATTTTTAAAAGTAATGATACAGAAGAGTTGAAAGATGTTTTATTAAAAATGCAATCTATGCCTGATCAAAGCATTTCAACAATTGGAAAAAATGCTAGGAATTTTGTCGCTAACACATTCACACGTGAAAGGTATTATAACGATATGACAAAACTTTATAGTTCACTAGGCGTTAATCAGTAACAATACTATTATGGTTGCTCAATTAGATAGTACGTATAAAAAATACGGTATTCGAAAAATACTTAGGCGCATTATAAGTTATAGCCTATTTGAGGGTCGACCTCATACGACTAAGTGGCAATGGATCAATCCGGTTGTTTTTGCATTTTTGCGTTTGATTAAATCAATTCCTGGTACGCCTTCGTTAATAAAACCTATTTTTATTACAGGGCTTGGAAGGTCAGGTACAACCATTCTAGGAGTAATATTTTCTTTGCATGAAGATGTCGGGTTCTTAAATGAACCGAAAGCTATATGGAGTCTTGTGGACTCTCGACACGATATAAATGGTGATTATTTTCCATCCGGTGGAATATTTCATTTAACTAAAAATGATATTACTAGTAATTCCAGAACTATATCATATAGACTTTTTTCTAGATATCTTAAGTTCATTAATTCAAGCCGACTTGTCGACAAATATCCTGAACTTATTTTTCGCACGGAGTATATTCTGGAATTATTTCCTGATGCGAAAATTATATTTATTACACGTAATGGCTCTGATGCGACTCATTCAATTGATTTATGGTCAAAAAGACTGGGTATTATAAAAAATCAAGATTCAGAAGACTGGTGGGGAAGAAATGATATTAAATGGAACTACCTAAAAGAGCAAATTATTGATAAAGACTCATACTATGAAGATATTCGAAGTGTTGTAACAGAAGATTTGAATCATACAAATCGTGCTGCATTAGAGTGGATAATTACTATGCGTGAAGGGTTAAAACAAAAATCCATACACTCTAATTTTATTTATAAAATAAAATATGAAGATCTTCTATCTTCTAAATCAACAGTATTACGTGATCTATTTGAGTGGTGCGACCTTGAGCATGATGAATCAGTCTACGAATATAGCGAGCAGATATTGTATACTAACAAATCAAAACCGTATCCTGATCTTCTAGAGCCAATTGACAAATTATTTAATGAAACAATGTCAAAACTTAATTATTAAATACTGATGAAAAAATCAATAAGTATACTTGGAACTCGTGGGATACCTGCAAGTCATGGTGGCTTTGAAACTTTTGCAGAATATCTATCAAAATATCTTGTTAATAAAGGATGGGAGGTTACTGTATACTGCCAAAAGCAAGGAAAAGGTAAAATTTTTAATGATAATTGGTTAGGTATAAAGCGTGTAAATATTCCTGTAATGAATAAAGGCGCATTAGGGACTATTATATTTGATTTAAAATCGACACTACATGCAGCTAATAGTAATTCACTACTGCTCACACTTGGATATAACACAGCAATATTTTCTCTATGGTATCGTTTTAAAAATAAAATAAATATTATTAATATGGATGGCATTGAGTGGAAAAGACCTAAATGGTCACTTTTAGAGCGAAGTTGGTTATATATAAATGAACGTTTTGGATGTTATTTAGGTAACCACTTAATTGCAGATCATCCTGAAATATTAAATCATTTAAGTACACGCGTCAGTCGAAATAAGATTTCTATGATACCTTATGGCGCTGATTCTATTAATTCTGCAGATGTATCAAAGATTAGATCACTAGGTCTAAATCCAAAAGAATATTTAATTGTTATTGCAAGACCTGAACCTGAAAATTCTATACTTGAGATAGTCACTGCATTTTCTCGTGAGAAACGCGATAAAAAACTTGTTGTTTTGGGGAACTATAATACTGGAGATTTAGAATACTGTAGTAAAGTTAAAGATTCTGCGAGCGATGAAGTTATTTTTCCTGGAGCTATATATGATAAATCTATTGTACAAGCCCTTCGCTTCTATTCTTTAGTTTATATACATGGCCATCAAGTTGGAGGTACCAATCCTTCTCTAGTAGAATCATTAGGTGCAATGAACCCTATTCTTGCTCATGATAACAAGTTTAACAATTGGGTTGCAGGTGGAAGTAGTAAATATTTTAGTACTATTGAAGAGTGCGATTCACTATTAACTGAGTTATTGAGAGATAGTGCGAAGCTTGAATTACTCAGTAAATCTAGTCAGAAGCAACATTTAGAATTATTCACTTGGGACGTCATTCTAAGCAAGTATGAATCACTACTTTCTCAATATTTATGATATTGATCTAATAATTTAATATTAAGCTTACTATGCTGATATTTATTTTATCTTAGTAGATCATTAAATTCTTTATTATGAATTCATTTATTTCAATCAGCACAGCATTACTTCTTAGCTTAACTTCTATTATCAGACCTGATATAGGTATAAGATGGATTCTTATAGCAGCAGTTATTGTTGTTGGATCAATAGGATATTTTTTGCCACAGTATAATTATATAAGTTATGGTGTTGGTTTCTCTGGTATAAGTCTATTATTGATTGCAGCAACACATTTTTTAAGTAAAAGCCATAAGTCTCTTGACAGTATTTCTATTTCCTTCATCGCATTTATCTTCTTTCTAATTATACCAACTATTTCCAATGCGAATAATCCTTTGCAAGTTATAGCGTTTGGTAAAAATATTATACAATATTGGGGCTTCGTTCCATTAGCAGCACTTGGTTTTATGCCTGTTAACTCAAGATCTAAAATTATTAGACTAATAATAATATTTATAGTTATTCAAGCTGTTGTATCTATTTATCAAGCTGCTTTTATTGTTGACTGGGCAAATCGTATTGCAGGTGGCGATTCAGTTGTTGGGACTTTTGGTGGCACGCCGGATGGCGGAGGATCTAGTGGAGCTCAAACAATATTTTTAACAGTAATTATATCAATTGCACTTACCACATATATCAGTAAGCATATAAAGTTGTTTCATTTGTTAATAGTATTGGCAATGTCATTAATACCTATATCCTTAAATGAGACAAAAGTTTTTTTTGTTTTGATGCCTATAGTACTTATATATATATTATTAAGTGGATTTAAATCTCATCCTACACGTACTTTACAAGTTACCCTAATCGGGATTTCATTGGTAGTTACTATTTTTACAATTTATTTTTTATTTTTACAACACAGTTATACAGGTAATGATTCAAAATCTATAAGTGAATATACTGATCGTATGGCAGGTAGTACCAGTGGCTTTTATATTGGTAAAGGTCAAGATGCCAGCAAAAGTAGGCTTGGTTCCATTAAATTTTGGTTTGAAGAACAGACAAATAAAGGCAACTATTTACAACTTCTTGTTGGGTATGGCTTAGGTGCATCAAAATACGGAGGCATCTTTCCAGGTAATTTAACAAGTAAAAATGGACCCTACTATGGATTAAAGTTAGATCGAACTGGATTGTCTAGTCTTTTATGGGATATTGGTATCTTAGGAACTTTTATTTTCTTTATTATATTTATTACAGCGTGGACACTTGTTAGGAAAACTAGAAGATTATTATCTGATGATGATTACAATAGATCCATACTATGGGGTGTAGAATGTGGAATTATAATTCTTGCTCTAACCAATATTTATGATAGCTATTTTTTTACAAATCCAGGATTAAATGCATTTACTATGATTTTATTTGCATTTGCAGTAAGTACATTATCTTCTAAACGAATATCAAATGCAAAAATTCGCACATTTTAATAATCTATTTACGATTACCATCTAATTGAAATTGTATTATGTTAGTCCTTTTAATATTCTTGTATAGATCGTATACGTTGTTGCAGACACACCACATCTTTTAATTGTCTGTATTAAACTTTTTGTTTTGTTTTTGTTTCTCTTAAAGTCTCTTAAAAGAATAGATGCAATATTATAATTAAACCAAAATTTACCATATATATGTTGATTTTTGTAAATAAATTTCAATCTCTCTTCTGATGCAGATTGATCATTACTATTTTCAGTTGTTATTCTTTCATGATCACCAACATTTACAAAATATAATATTTGACTAAAATACTGTATTTTTAATCCATAACTTATTAATCTAAATAAAAAATCAATATCTTCACCAACTCGTAAGTTATCATCATATTTTACTTTTTTTGCAAATACTGACTCCACAATTAATCCACTATTTATAGCTATATTTCTATCTTTTTTTATTTCATTTATTTGTAATTCTGGACAATTTCTTTTTTTAAATGAATTATATTGTGTAAAGAATCCACACAATGCAGCTGGATATTTTTTAATATAATGTAGTTGTTTTTCCAGTTTAGATTCCATCCATATATCATCATCATCTAAAAACGCTATATATTCTCCTTTTGCTAATTCTATACCTGTATTTCTTGTAGCAGACGGCCCTCTACTTGTACTATGTCGTATATATTGTATACGATTATCATTAAATGAAGTGACAATATTATGTACATTCAAATCCGTTTCTGAACAATCATCAACTACTATAATCTCTATGTTTTTATGTGTTTGTGCTAATACACATGCTACAGCCCTTCTTGCTAAGGATGGTCGATTGTGTGTTGGTATAACAACACTAACACAAATATTTTCTAAATTTATCATTAATATGATCTACTTAAGTTAATTGTATATATCTAAAATGTATTAATAGAATTCATCTTCAATAAGAATAGTTGTTACAGCGTATTTATTATTATATGTTACAGTTTCACCATACTTATCAAACTCTAATATTATATATTCTTGTTTTGGCTTTATTTCTCTATAAGAGGACTTATTATTATCAGTTAGTCTTTCACTATAAAGAGATGTAATTTTAGCTTTTACTTTTTTTGAAGCTAATTTAGGTATTTTTAGTCGAACTTCTATTTTTGATGACGATCTGTTAACCATCCATATTTTATATTTTTTATAATCTCTGTTCGTGAATACAGATGCTCGAAAATCATAACCACCTAAATAAGAAGAGTTGTTTAAAGACTCTATATCTGTCTCTAGTACATTTGGCATGAAATCATTACGAAGGAGTTTAATAGACCAATATACAAGACTTGGTTTTACTTTTTTATTGTTAACGTGAAATAACGACCATGGCCCGTTGCTAGATGACAAGCTATGTATGAATGCACCTTTTACTCCTGATATCTTGGAAAGACCAGTCAAATAATCTGCCACACTCAAAGCACTTTGTAAATCATATGTTTTTTTATAATCGTCTTTCCATCCTTTTTTTGTAATTTTAACTGGTGCTCTCGCATGCTCAGTAACCCATATAGATGGTGAATCTCTCTTTTGTTTTTCTACTTCCTCTACACATGAACATAAATACTGCAATCTATTTTTAACTGATGGTCCTCCATTAGGTTGATCATAGTATTGATGTAAGGCAAACTCTGATAATGCATCATTGTCTTTTTTAATAAGATTTCGATTATATGAATATGAGCTTTTTTCACCTTCAACGTCAAAATCTCTTAGAAATAAGACATATTTTGCTGTTGGTTTTGAGCGTTTAATTGATTTCTTTATTATATTTGCTCGTTGTGAATACTTTGAAAATGTCCATTTATACTTTCCTCTATCTAATTCATTACCGAGCTCCCATCTCAATATTTTTACGTTTAAGTTATTTGTCTCTTTTACCCAGTCAAATGCTAAATCTGCTAATTGTTCTATATCATATTCAGTAGAAAAACCACCATGTAAGTTTGTTACTAGCCATGGTATACCATTAACAGAATCTAGAAATTTTAAATATTCATTAAAACCAAATTCAGTAGTCAATGGATCACTCCAATTTACTGCTTTTTGTTTTGTCCTATTACCTACCTTACCTGTACTAAATTTCCAATTAAAATGATTCGATACCGTTCCACCTGGATATCTGTATATAGCACCTTTAAAATCATTATTTAAAAAATCAATAACATCAGCGTTTACTATCTTATTTTTCGAGTCCCAATGGCTATATTGAAACCCTACCCATTCAATATTAAAACTAAAAAATGATGGCTTAAGGTTATTAATAAACTTATCTTTTACAATTATCTTATATTGTGATGATTTATTAATTTTTATATTATCAAAACATTGATGATCTGTTAATTCAGGTAAATTTAAACCTGCCTGTAATACACTTGGGATTAGCATTATGTATGTTATTGTAATTATCGAATATTTCATATGTTTAGCTTATCATCATAACTCTACAAGCATGTAAATATTACAATTGTATTTGATATAAAATAAATATATAAATCACATAAATATAATATCTTATCTATTTATTCTTATTGTCATTAATATTTAGTACACACATTCAATACAACTATTTCTCTAATATTCGAAGTAGTTAATATATAATAATAATTATTTGTCATCTAAGCATTTTTTCAAAGTCATAACTGAGTTACTTGCTAGACTTTTCCATTGTGGTAATTTCTTATTTAATGTACTTTTTATAATAATTTCATCTTCTATAATTTTTTCTAAGGATAAATACAAACTTTCTGCATTCACATCTATAGTGTTTAATACGTATTTTTCATGGCCAAAAAGATCTTTGTTAATACCAATTGCCTTAATACTATATGCAATAGATATTGTAGGAATAGATTGAGATAAAGCGGCAATTGTTGAATGAGTTCGTGCGCCTATAAAATAATTACATTCACCAATTATGTATTTTACTTGAGATGCATTTATCGATGGTGGCACGAGAGTAACTCGTCCTTGTTTATTGTGAATATTGTTATATATATTCTTTAAGTACTGCCAATCTGAATTATGTTGTTTAATATCGTTATAATCGACATGTGAAATCAGTAATATATTTAATTTCGTATTTTTAATTATTTCATTTATAAATTTTATAATTTCATCCTCTAATTCACTAGCATGATTTTTATCTTTACGAAATTTTCTAATTAATGGACTAACATTAAACCCTAGTTTTTCATTATTTTTATCATTAAATTCTTCTTTTAAAGAATATTTTTCTTTGAATAGACAAAATGCGGGATCCGCTACTAGGTCAACATTAACTACACCAATTGATTTTAAATAATTATATGATACCGACTCTCTCACAGTAATTGCTGAATACTTGTTTAAGTGTTTAACCATACTTTTTTCAATATCTGGATTTTTGTTAAAAGGACCAACAGAAGCGGCCCATAATATCGCAGGCTTACCAAGTTCAATCGATTGCTCTGCTATTGAACACCACTGGAATAATGCCATTACACCGTAATCTAATGTTAAATTATCTCCACCAGTCATTATTAGAACATTTGATTCTTTAAGGTATGAAACAGTTTTTTCGTCCATATAAAATTTTGGAATACCAAGTTTTTCAATAGGTATAATCCTGTTTATGCGGGACCACCATTTAAACAATATAGAAAACTTCGGGCTTGTAATGAATTCCACATTAAACTGCTCTGCTTCTGGCCATTGTTTCTTATCATGAATAATATTATCTAACGGACATAGTATATTAGCTTTTGGAAACTCTTTCTTGATAAGGTAGACACTACTTCTAACTAGCGCTTCACAACCACGATTGCCAAAATTTGTTTGTCCTGCAAGATAAATTTTCACACAATATTCCTTATTTTTTTCGAGTAACTATATACATTAAATAACAATCTTATTTGACAATAGCATTCTTTAACTTTCTTAATGTTCTTATAAAAAGTGGCCTTGATGTCTTTAAATACTCTTCTGAAAGAGGCACGATTTTGTTAAAAACAATATTTATATCATTTTCTTTTTTTGCTTCTAATAGTAAATTATGGCTTAATTCTGCAAGTTTAATTCTCAGTCTGTGTCTTTTTTTAAATCTAATTTTATACTTATAGTTTTGAGCTTCTATTCGTTTTATAGGTCTCCATTTTTCTTTTGAATCAGCAAACCATAGCCTATATGCTAAACCTTGCCTTCGATGTTTATAACCAGAACCTTGCGACTTTACAACTTCATCAGGACTAATCTTATCTAATTTTATTGTTCCAGTATTTATACCTTGATTAATAATTTTTATGATATTTTTATTACGAATAATTACAATATTAGTTCCGTTACTATCTTTTATATACTGCGGTAGCCATGCATCTCCGATTGTTACGTCTGCTGTCTCAGCTACAACATCATCACAGTAATCACATGCTTTTAATTTAAATAAACCCATCCCCCAGTCTTTACCAAATAAATTATTCATAGACTCTGTACGTTCTACAAATTCACCTTTTATTTTACCTGATGCTAAAACATTATATTGATTTGCATTGTGGTTTTTATTCTTAATACGGAAGTCAAAATATGTTAGATTTTCAGGATTTATGCCCATTTGCCAGCCAAGAAATTCTGCAAACCCACAACTCTTCAAGTGACCGCAAATAAGCCCAACACAGTAAATAATAGATTTACCAAATTCAGAATCTTCCCTAGATAACTGTCGAATTGCTTTAATAAAACATGGTACCCCAGTTATTGCATAACGCCCAGGTGTCTCACGAATTTGCTTAATTACATTATCTAAAGTTATTGGATAATACTTAGATTTTGAATTACGTGATAATTCATCACTAGAACTACATACTTTGTATCCGTACATCAATCCATTAGTGCTTTTATCTAATTTACCTACATTAACAACATAGTCGACATGGCCGTCAGTCAATAATTTATCTAATAACCACGAACCCATACCACCAGAACTACCATTTTTACGAAACTCTTTGTCTATAACATGGCCGGCATATGTTTCGAGATATCTACCAAGTTGCTTATGAACTCTATTATCTTTAAACAACTCAGCTGAAACCTGATCTTCATTCATTGAAAAATCGCTAAAAGGACAGACACGAGCAGCTTTAAGTTCCTCATTAATATTATATTCCCTAGTATTAGCCTCTATAGTCCCTATTGATGTTACTTCCATTTTATATTTTGAATTCTTTATACCTGCACAAGCACCACAACCAACACAATATCCGTGTTCTATAACAGATTTAACACCTGTTTCTTCGATTAGTCTCTTAACAACCATTACCATACAAATATTCTTCTTTTGAGTATTTTATTTAAAATGTCTCTTTCGTTATCTGAAAACGGCTTATATATATAAGTAAGTATTAAATAAAGTAAGACAGTTAGTATTGCGAGTAAAATAATACTAACAGGAGTACTAACATCTATCACTTCTCTTACTATTAATAACATACATCCTGTCAATAAGGCCGATATAGTCATCTTTATATAACTAAACCAATCAAAGTTAAATTCAAGATTGTAAACTCTCAGTTCATTTAACACCCAATAATTATAGATCACACCACTGATGACCAAACCAAAACAAAATCCATATGCACCAAATGTAAAACTTAAAATTATACCAACAATAAGACCAATAAGACTTAACAAAGTTGCTTTTAAAGGAGCACGCGCATTTTCTAAAGCTAAAGCAGTTAAACTTATAACTGATCTCATTGTTTGAACGACTAAAACAGGCATTAATGCAATCATGTAATTCCCAGCCTCTGGGTAACGGCCAGCAGTCAATAATATTGTTACTTCATTGCTTAATGCAGTTATAAATACGATTATTGGAAGGAGTGCAAAAATATTCAGTTTAAAGACTAATGTAGCCATCATAGGTAGTCGTTCTTTATAGTCTGTCCGCTGTCTTGCTTCTACAAATAACGGCCGAATCATACCTACTAGAAGATTCATTGGTAAATATCTGTTAAACATTGAAATTATTGTTAGTGCAAAACCAAAAGATGCAAATTGTATAGCTGGAAGAAGGCGAGCTGCTATCAATTTAATAACGTCCTGACCTGACACCAGCATTATGCTTCCAGCAATATATATAGGCATTGCATAATTAAAGTATCGTTTATACTCTATGCCAGCATTCTTTCCTGGATATGATTTTGAGTTTTTTCGAAGAAATTCCCATAATTTTGTTGCACCCCATATAGATCCAGTTATAGAGGCCACAATATCGATCATAATCCATGTATTCAATGAAATTGAGTCATTTCCACTTCCATATGTTAGATAAATAACAGGTATCAGTCTTAAACCAGCACGTAACAACATTGATATCTGAGTTACGCCCTGCATTAAAAATGAATCAAAAATAATATCTAGAAATCTAGAAAATAATTCAAAAATAACAACAATTAAAAACATTCTCAACTGAGGTGACATCCCAGCCAAATTAACCGCTGTGGTAAAATAGTCAGCAAAAGGATATATCAATAGAGATATAATAATAAATGAAACAAATCTCCATAAGAAAAGTTTAATAGTTATCTTATAGAGAGTAATCCCTTCATTACGACTTAATAATTCTGGTAAGAATCTTTGTACAGTAGGTTCAAACCCAAATGATGATATTTGATTGATTATAATAAGCAGTGCTTGACTTATTATATAGAATCGATAAGCATCTACATCAAGAGCACGGACAAGAGTAAGAAGAAGACCAATTCCAAAGACAATTCCTAGGCTTTTACCAATTACAAAATAGGTAAGACTACGACGAACTCTTGATACTGAGTACGCTGACATAATAGTCTTTCAGAGTTTACTCTAAGATTACAAGTCAATATGAATAGACAGATACATCCTCATGAGACTTATTCAAAACTGTACCTATAAATTTCTCTTTGTCCATTAATTGATAAGCTCTCTTCATTTCTTCTTTTTTAGTTTTCCCATCTTCAACGACTAGTATTGTTGAGTCAATATATGGTGAGAATGCCAATAAATCATCACATGCTAATACTGGTGGTAAATCAAAAATAACTATCCTGCTTTTATAATAACTCTTTAATTCATTAACAAGATTTAACATTCTTGGTGATGAAAGCATCTCTGATGAATTGGTATATGATTTATTTCCTGGTAGTACAACTAATCTTTCAATACCTGGATTGAACAATATCTCTGATATTTCCATACTACCATCAAGATAGTCGCTAATACCTGGTAATTCTTGTGATGAAAAGTATCGAGCAATTTTTGGTTGCCTTAAATCAAAATCGACCAATAATACAGTTTGGTTAACCTCTTTAGATAAGCTAATAGCAAGATTAATTGCAGTTATTGTCTTACCATCTCCCCCAGTTGGACTAGAAACAGCTAATGAGTTCCATTTATTATTACGCATGCGTTGCAATACTTGTGTACGTAGTACTTTATAGGCATCAGAGACAAGGTCATTATCATCTCCTGTTAAAATACGATTATTTCGAAGATAGTCTATATGTACATCAATCTTTCTTGTATGCTCGTATTGTATTTCTGTAATAACATCATCATGATTTGTTTTTTCTTTATTGCGCGTACTGGAAAACACAGGTGTTTCACTTCTTGTAACACTCGCCATTTCTAATGCTTTTTTTATCTTTTCCATACTAGTAAACAGGAATCTCTATTATAAAGTAAACACAAAACCATAAATTTTACTATTACATGTAAAATTTATACCACACTTTGCACACCATACTTATCCATCTATTCCAATTTTTCTCAAAACTACAGCCAAAATCACATCTATTGGCATAAAGAAAAAGTGGACTGAAATAATACACAAGCAAAACACAGCTGTACTAATTGTAATTAATGAATATTTTTTATATTTATTTACCGACAGATCTTTATTACTACGTATATATGGAATCACTGCCAAAGGTTGTACTTTAGTGATTAACTCAATTCCACTTTTTCCATGTATCGCATCATCTAGACTTTCTCGTATAGCCACATTTCCCACACCACCAAAAATGCCAAACACAACCCCTATAATAACAATTAATATTCGATTAGGTTTATTTGGTTTTTCAGGAGTCTGGGGGGGCTCTATGAGAGAGAAACGCTCACCTTTACGCTCACGCTCAAGTGACTCTGACAACTCAGCCTCTAACTGCTTAGCTTTAATTTCTCGGTATTTCGTTAAGGCATTTTCATAATCACGGGTTAGGTTTCGGTATTCACGTTCTACCTGAGGACTCTGCATTAAACGATTTTCAAAATCTTTTATCTTCGACTTCGTCTCACTCCTCATCTCTTTGAGAGATACCAGTTCACTCTCAGCAGCCTGTAACTGTGTCTGTAGTTGTAGATATGCAGGGTTATCCGATCGGGTAATTTCACTCTCAGAACTGGAAGTAACACCAAGCTCCTTTTTCAACGCATCGATCTCACCCTTCATTTTAACTAGTGTCGGATGCTTGTCTGTGTAACGTGTCGAAAGGCCAATGTACTCCGTCTGTAAGGCCTTAAGTCGATCTTCTGTTCCCATCACCCTATTGCCACTGGAGTTATACAGATCACTGGAAGGATTCATCTGTGCTAATTCAGACTGCAGGTAGATCCTCCGCTCTTCGAGGTTGCGGATCTGCTGGTTTGTATCAGATAACTCCCGCTCATTTCTCTCCATGAGCTGAATATTAAGCTGTTGAAGCTCTGGTAGATTGCTGACATGTTTCTCTTTAAATGTCGCCAGTTGTGATTCCAGCTCAGCTATCTGTTTGTTGAGCTTATCAGCCTCAGCCCCAAGAAAAGTCGATGTCTCAAGAGCTGACTGAGTGCGTCGTTTCATGTTTGCATCAAGATAAAGTGAGACCAGCTCATTTGTTACTTTCTGGGCAATGCGTGGATCCTTGTTGCTAAATGCCAACTTGAAAGCAATTGTGGCTGTTGTGGGACGACCGCTGCGAGGATCTACTACATCCGCACTGACCATCTCAAGCTCAATGTCATCATTGAGCTCTTTAGCCAGCAATGTCATGCTTGTATTGTCCCGCTTGTCCTTGTAGAGACCATAGTCATTAATAACCTTACCTAAGTTTTCAGTCGTCATTACACGTTGACTGATCACCTGAATCCGTTCACCGGCATAGGAGGTTACGGTGGAACGAACAAGCTCTGTTGGGATTTCCTGCTGTTCGATCAGGATGGTGGCTTCTGCGCGATAGATTGAGGGTAGCCCTACTGCAAGCGCAATACTCAACAGTAGTATGATCGCAGCTGGCACGATGAGCTGCATTTTCCTTCGTTTAAGAATGGCCAGGTAGTCGCCAATTCCCAGTAACTCTTCTTCTTCCATTGTCCCTGTCACATCACATTACCAAGACGCGGATTGTATCATAACAATTCACCTTTAGAAGAAATTTCTAATATTTACCAGCATAAATTCAGATCCTTCTATATCAACACTTTTGGATAAAACGACAAGTTTTTCTTGATGGACTTCACACTTTAATTTTCCCGTAGAGCGGAATATATTAAAGAAGGAGATAAGCTACGCATTTCGATAATAGAAACGTTATTAATAAAAGACTCAGGGCTCAAGTCTCACTCGACGGGGTTTAATTTAGAGTGCATGTTTTTGAATCTCCATCCTTGGAGTGCTCTTGATATTGTAGATTTATACAGACCTTCTCGCGCTAAAGGCTACAAAGCCTATGAGAGCTGATCCAAACAACCAAGCTGCCGCAGGCAACGGCACTGAACTGGCTGTGACATCATATGCAACTCCAAATACACCATTGGCATCACCAAAAAATTCCAATGTGTAAAGACCAGCAGATAGTCCCGCCAATGTGAATGTAGCGCTGGTTAGGTCCCCGCCTATGCCTGTGGAGAACAACGCAATGGATGCATTATCAAATACCGAAAACTGTGACACATTCAACAAATCGATAAAACTTGTTGTCAACTCATTGTCCCTAATCGATAAGCTGACCGAGCCTTTATCAGCTATCTCAAAGGTTCCCCTGTCTGTAAAAGCACCTGAATAATCTTCGGTATCTGTAACTAAGTGATTGAATGTATGCGTTTGGCCAAGTGTAAGCGCTGCATTGTAATTGATTGCCAACACACTTCCAGAACATATCAGGCCCAACAGACCAAATGTTAAAACAGAAATCCATTTATACAACTTCATCTAATTGCCTCTTTAAAATGTCCTATTTATCAACGCGAAGCATCCGTTAGTAATCATCCCTAATGGGTAGACACAAACTGATTCTGCTAAGAGTGCGTCACGATCACATACCTCTGTTATAAAATTTGACGTGATCACGGAATAATAATGCAACAATCATGCCCAGCAAGACATGACTTTATATAACTTATTGAAAGTATGGTTATTAATCTACAATCCTAATTAAAAGTTACGCAGGTTAATATTGGTCTTACTTATAAGCACTGTAAGCATTCCCGACACTTAGATGGGTATCAATTAGATTCATCTTGATCGCGCACCAATTTGATACAATTGCTGCAATGGAGAGAATATAGCTGGATACTATACTCAACTTCTCTATATTACTGTGTTTTTCTTATTTTTAATCAATACTTTATATCTATTTGTAATTTGAGCGATGTACAATTATCACCATATTCAAACACTCAATAACCTAGATAGCGGTTACATTTGATCTTGAATCAAGAATGGTAAAGTTATAAATAGAATCTATTACACTTTCTAGTCATTTACTTCTTATATCGGCGAAACTGGGACACTTTGATGGTGTTAAATAAATCGACAGCGTTTGGTCTATATAGCCGTTTCGCACTCTTTGAGTGCAAATCTCTAATTATCAACGTAGACCTCTACTAGCTGTAACTTTCGATATTAACCTTCATATAAGCGACTACTATCAAGAAGCTTGTAATTGGTTCTCTCTGCATAGTGAGGTGCTGTCAAAGCAAATCGCGAATATTCGCAAAACTAATTTTGTACATAACAACGCAAATTCCTACGCTTTTCAGACTTAAATTGGTGCAGCAGGGCCGCACCCTACGATTTTTAGTAATACCTAAATTGGGTGATCTAATTTCAGGATCAGCCACGAATTACACTACTAGATATTTGAGATATCAGATCAACCTTGGTGTGATATTTCTACTAGTAATAGAGTAGAACTGTGACGCTGTTTGATTAGTGAGTTTTATCATATTAGCTTTCTTCTCCTATGCACTAAATCCCTCTTGTTATCTCACATCACTTTGGATCATAATCCACAGCTGGAGATACCATGACGGACACAGCAGTTCAGGAGGAAAGGGATTTGCTCGATGTCAAACAAACAGAACGGTCACTGTTACAGCGACGGAATAGTCTGACGACATCATTACAGGCCTTTCTCGATGGTCTGGCTGTTTTGGTTCTGATACTCGCCCTGCTGTTCACCCTGCATGGGGAATTGACAAACCAGTATATTATTCTAGCCCTGGCTCTGCTGGGCAGTATGTCTGTCATCTATGACCGGATGAATATCTATCGTCATCACGGCACCATGACCAAAAAGGCCTTTAAACTCCTGAAGGCCTGGAGCAGTGCCTTCGCCTTTCTGCTCCTGTTAGCATTTGCCACTAAACATACTGAGACCTACTCAAGGACTTTGGTACTGCTTCTGTTTGTAACTGGTTACTTTGTTCAGGTTTTCCTTCACTTTGGTTTCCGCCTGTTGCAACGACGCATGGCCTCTCAGGAAGCAAACACCAAGGCTTTGATCATTGGCAATGGCACATTGGCCGAGCATATCTACTACCGCATCAACCAAAATCCCTGGATGCCGGAAGAGATTGTGGGTGCCGTACTGACCACTGATTGCAAACCCATGCAGGACTCATCAAGTGATACCGACCTGCCTGTACTCGGGGATTTGGAAGATATCAAGCACCTGATTAAGCGGCATGAGATCCAGACTATATATATAGCCGTTTCTCTGGACAGCTCACCAATGATCCAGAAGATCTACTTCGACCTGTTGAATGAGAATGTAAATATCCACTGGGCACCCAACATTTTCGCCCTAAATTTGATTAACCATAGCGTGAAAGAGTTGGCCGGCATTCCCATTCTGACTCTTTCAGAAACCCCTTTGATCGGTACACATCTACTGATCAAGACTATTGAGGATCGTGTACTGTCACTGATTATTCTAATCATGGTCAGTCCAATTATGTTGATCACCGCGATACTCATCAAGACTGAATCCCCGGGTCCGGTTTTTTTCAGGCAGGAGCGTACTGGCTGGGATGGCACAAACTTCAGGATCTGGAAATTCCGCAGTATGAAAGTACATCCGGAAGAGGATGGTGTTGTGAAACAGGCAACCCGGCAAGATTCCCGTATTACACGTGTTGGTCGGTTTATTCGTCGAACCAGTATTGATGAACTGCCACAACTGTTTAATGTACTGACCGGCCAAATGTCACTTGTTGGGCCTAGACCCCATGCATTGCAGCACAATTTGGAATATTCAAAAAGGATTGAAGCCTATCTTGCTCGTCATAGAATCAAACCAGGTATCACTGGTTTAGCTCAGATAAGAGGGTTTCGTGGTGAGACTAAGGAGCTTGAGCAGATGGAAAAGCGCGTAAAGTACGATTTGGAATATATTAACAACTGGTCCCTCTGGCTTGATCTCTCAATCTTGGTGAGGACACCATTCTCACTTAAAAGTGACAATGCATATTAATCTCATTAACAGGATAGAAATAGATTTTTCTGATTAGATGAAAGGTGTAAAACATGGATGATAATGTCATCTGGCATCAAGCCACTGTGACCCGTGATCGACGGGAAAAGATGAACCTGCATCGAGCTAAACTGCTCTGGCTTACCGGTCTATCCGGATCTGGCAAGTCGACAATAGCCCATGCTCTCGAAGAGCGTCTGCATCAAAGAGGATGTCGAACTTACGTTTTCGACGGTGATAACGTGAGACATGGATTATGCAACGATCTGGGCTTCACTATTGAAGATCGTACTGAAAATATTCGCCGTATCGGTGAAATGGCAAAACTGTTTGTGGATGCCGGAGTTATTGCACTCACTGCCTTCATCTCCCCTATACGCGAGGATAGGGAGAAGGTACGCGGACTATTTGAGGAAGATGATTTCATCGAAGTCTATATAAAAGCTTCGGTTGAAACCTGTGAGTCGAGGGATGTAAAGGGGCTCTATAAAAAGGCACGTGCAGGTGAGATTAAAAATTTCACCGGCATTAACTCACCCTATGAGATACCTGAGAAACCGGAAATAGTTATCGATACTGAAAATCGGGAAATTGATGAGTGTGTAGACTCGCTCTTAGCAGCTTTGGAAGAACAAGGCATCATACCTAACATTGTTGTATAGGCTTGCTTCGACTGATGCTGATGGAAATGAGGCGAGTGGCCGGGATATCAATGGATATCCATAGCCTTTTGGTGCGGCAGGGCCGCACCCTACGTTTCGAACTTCTATTATCCTTGAGATATACAGATTAAAAGCTCTGCCATTCCCTGAGTAAGGTGAGCATAGCAATGGGTGAAATTTGAACTCTGAAACTTGATTTCTTAATTCAAGCCATCACGCAAAACAAGCTCTACTCTCTTGTTACCCAAATGTTTCTCCAGTGCCTCTTGAGCGCTATTCTCGCTGACTAAAATAGGACTGTGCCCTTCTATTTGTATTCTCGCCTGATCGATGCCCCGTTCGATAAAGTAGCTAGACACTGTCTGCGCCCTTTCAAGTGATAGGCGCATATTCTGAAGAGGATCGTCATTGGGGTCGGCGTCTGCATAACCACTAATTTTCAAACTGGCCTGCTCGTTCAATGACAATACGATATAGAGATCATTCAGCATCTCTTTAAACTCTTCAGGTATCTCTGTGTTATCTAATTCAAAGAATACTTGAAACTTCCGCTCCCTAACGGTCTCCACTATCGGAGGGGGCCTCTTCTCCTTGACGACCACCTGCTCATATTTGGATTGTGTGGCAACGTAGTCATCTCCGGCGTCTTTTACGGTTGAAGTGAGTTCATCGCTTTGCTTCTCTTCAGATTGATTTTGAACAATTGGCGCGCTGTTTATCTGTTCAGGTGCCTCTGATAGGACCTCTTTCTCAGATGATTGGGTCGCCACTTCAGATTGAGAAGAATCTGATTTTGGTGTAAACAATGCTGGAATAGTGCTATTTAATTCATCAATGAATCGGTTTATCTGCTCTGGTGGCAATACAATATATCCAATAAGAGGAAAGCCCACTAACACGATAAGTAGAACGTTACGTATAGAGCGTGCCAAGCCACCCGAGAACACCTCATCTTTCTCTACCAGGTCATCTGATACGATCAATCCTCCGCTGGCCTCTATTTCATGCCGGCGTCTCTCAGCGCGCATGGTAGGAGTGTTTAGGATCTCATCTGCTTCCAATGTGAAATCCTGATTGTTCTCAGCATCGGATGACCATCGCCTTACCGTATCATCTTTCTCGTCTGAATCATCACCGTTCAGCTGGACGTCAGCTCGCGCTTCTATTGCAAGTTCATCAGCCACGAAACGGTTTGCATCAACAATCTTTGAAGTAAGATCATCTACTTCAGCCGAGCTCAAATGGGTCTTTGATTCTGGAAACAGCTGAGATGTATCTTCCTCTACATAACTATCGGTTTGCTCTCTATCTGAAGAATGCTCCGACATCAGCTGAATTGAATCCAGGTTATCAGCATCAGCCAGTTCAATATTTAAATCTGATTGCTCTGAGCTTTGACCTCCAATCTCAGGAACAATACTATCCAAATCTTCTTGATCAGCACTCTCTTCTACAACTTCCTCTGATTGATCCTCTTCCCTTAATAGATCACTCTCCTGCTCACTCTCTTCTAGCTCATTTTCAATTGAATATCCCTCTTTGAAGGATTCAAAGGTCTCACCGGATTTTAGAGAGAGACGCTCCTCGCCGAATAGCTCTTCAGCGATGATCCACACATCATCCTCAGTAAATTTATGTTTCTCTTCCAGTGCACCATAGAGCAACAATCGGCTGGCAACGTGATTTATTTTTCTTGGAATCCCTTTTGTTATGTAGTGTATGAGCGGAAAGATGGAGGACTCAAGTTCAGGATCTCCATGCCAACCCACGATTCCCAGCCGGTGCTCAATATAACCCTCTGTCTGAGAAACAGACATAGGCTCTATTTGACAGGAGGCAATCAGGCGTTGTCTTACGTGCTCCATTTTTGGATCAAGAATAACGCCCCTTAACTCATCCTGCCCCACCAAAAACACCTGAAACAGCGGGTTACTGCCTGACTGTAGATTTGAGAGCAGTCGCAGCTCTTCAAGGCCATTAAGTGTCAGATTCTGGGCCTCATCAATAACTATGATTGCCCGTCGGCCATTCTGAGACTCTTTTTCGACATATTCTTCGATATGGGTTAACAGCGTGGCCTTATTATATGTCTCAGCAGGTAATCCATACTCCAACGCCACCTTGCGAAGCAACTCCTCAGCCTGAAGCTGATTGGTCACCAGATTAATCGCCAAGGTTTTGGATGAGTCAAGTTGCGACAGGATATCGCGTATCAGGGTGGTTTTACCGCAGCCAGGTTGGCCTGTGATCATGACAAAACCTTCACCCTGCTCCAGAGCGTAGCTTAGATATGACCAGGCCTTTAGATAATTTTTATGAGCAAAGCGAAAGCTCTCATCGGCACTTAACCGAAATGGATTTTCGTTTAACTCGTAATAGGATTCAAACATGGTTCCGACAAATAATTCATAGATCCCAACAATGATCGTATATTAGACAGCTTCAGATATATAGTCTCTATGAAATTATCTACCATCTGGCGTTTCTACAGCACGTATCAAATTCAATTCTAAATAAATAATCCTCTGCACGGTCATTCTAAGCCATTGGCTCAAAAGGGGAATATCCTCAGCAGATGAAAGTTGGCTGCATTGGTGTCTCATTACTCATATCAGGAAGTGAGACGGACAGAGTAACTATCTGAGGCACATCATAACCAAATTGAATTCTTCCATTAATAACTATTATCCAGTATCGCAATACCTAGTGGGCCGCTAGGTAAATTCGGTAACACCCAGAGGTAGACTAGAGTGACTTGATTTCAGCAGAGATGGTACTGGATATTGGTTTACGACAAGCTAAATAGGCGTGGCATCTATCAATATACTCTTTGGTGCTCTTCGGCATAGAGACTCTGGCCCGAGCAATATGTGTGATTAAATCTGTACCATCCTTGAGCAGACGTTGCCCCTCATCAGCCTCCCAACATGCCAGACAGGAGTTAGATGTCTTTTCCGCTGGACCTATCGCCAGTAGTTTCTCCCCTGCAACTGCAAATCTTGACCAGACATCAAATATTACGGGGTCGGTACGCAAAGTCTCGCATTTCAGCTTTGCAGTATCTGCAAGCTGGCTGATCAGAACCGAGGTATTCTTAAAAAAGAGACTGTCTTGAAATGCCTTGATCATCGCTGACGATATGCGATCAATATCATGCATGGTCTGAGCGATTTTGATATAGCGAGTCTCATAAAAAGACTCAATAGGCACAGTGAAGGCACGAAAAGGTTCACCCCAGAGCTCATCGATACCCTCATCGCCACTGCGGTGTTTAACCATTTTACCCAGTTCCAATGCCTCCAACAGGTATTGCCCACACTCATGGAGCATCTCTCTCCCTCTACCGCTCTTGATACTTTCGTCCTCAAGTTTTACAAGCTGACGAAATATTTCAGTACCACGATTAAAGAGAGAACCTGCCAGCATCGCCCCTTTAACCCGCTTCAGGTCTTCGTCCTGTTCGGATTCATAGGCCTCTCTGGCCTCATCCAAACGATTACCGGGAATATTGATTCCATGCTCAACATGATTGAACAGGCGCCGGGTCAGTGCCTCAATAAGGTATTTCTTGGTCTCCAAGCTATCTTCCATGGGCTTGTAGTGCTTAATCCAATAACCATCGTAGAAAATAGCGGTTTTGCCATCGATTTCCCGTATGGTTCCATTGGTAACGTTTTCTAAAGTTTGCATCATAACAACCTGACATCGGCTATATGTGAAATTTGACCCTATCTAACTTGGTTTGTCACATAGATTATGACTTTCGGGCGATAAAAAAATTACTTTTGCCTTGCTGAAATAATCTTTAGCAGATCAATCACCTCATCCGTGAGACCAATGTATGAAGAATAGGCCATTTTTCTTACTATTTCCTTTACTCGAATATCCAAAGTTCTGCCCCAGAGTTTCATCCTTCAGATAGACGCTTCTATACCACAAAATGGACTGGCTAACACAGCGACAGATTCAACCGTCTAATCCCAGATTCCGTAGTTTTCCTCTAATATCTGTCGTAAGGTGATGATATGCCAGATCAATGGTGGTATTTATACTCAACCTCCGCAGTTAGGAGAAGTTAAAACTATCACCAAAACGGAGAGAACTCGTGTCAAATCAATCAGTTGCCATAGTTACAGGAGCCAACCGCGGATTGGGCCTTGAAACAAGTAGACAGTTGGCCGAATTAGGCTGGCATATTGTCCTTACCGCCCGTGATGTAGAGTCAGGAGAGACGGCGGCAGAGAGCTTAACTACTGAAGGACTTGATGTTGAATTTTTTCCACTCGATGTTACGAGCACAGCATCAATAGCAAACCTAGTGCAACACCTCAAAGAAAATCATAACGAAATTGGCATACTTGTTAACAATGCCGGTATCTTTCCCGACCCCCCTCCTTCTGACAGTCAGAGCACTATTCTCAGTGCCAATCTGGAATCAATAATGGACGGATTTAAAACCAACACCCTCGGGCCACTTCGCTTATGCCAATCTCTGATTCCTCTTATGAATGGCCAGGGAGCTGTGGTAAATGTCTCATCTGGCATGGGTCAACTCAGTGAAATGAATGGCTGCTGTCCAGCCTATCGCCTTTCCAAGACCGCGATAAATGCAGTAACGAGAATTCTTGCTGATGAGTTGAAGGAGACCCGGATTAAAGTCAACTCGGTCTGTCCAGGCTGGGTCAGAACTCGTATGGGGGGTGATGAGGCGACACTTTCTGTCCAAGAGGGAGCAAAAGGTATTGTCTGGGCTGCAACACTACCTGAAGATGGACCGAGTGGTGGCTTTTTTCGCCATGGCGAGAGGATACCCTGGTAAATCGATTTCACTGCTATCCCATTAAAGCCACTCTATAGCAGAAGCAGGTATAGAACCCCCTCGCCCATGATGGGAGAGGGTTTACGTCAAGCGTTTGATGAAATTGATGCGTAAACCGTCCTACCCAATCAATCCTTGTATTGTGGATTGTAGATGAAAATTCCCCCCTCTCCCCCAGCCCCTCTCCCGCGAGGGGAGAGGGGAGTAACGACGTACTGATTGCATACTCTCCCCACCTGTTTGACGATCCGATGGTTTATTTTTTCCAGCCCATCATCCTCTACTGTGAAGTGCTTTTCCGTGCCCATTCCTCACCCGACATGAGAAACCAGGAAGCCTATGATTTTTTCTGTTTTGCGTGGCCGCTGATCAGTTCAAACCAAGTTGATCCTTTATTTCATCAAGCTCCTGTCGCAACATTTCAACCTGCCGCTCTAGCTGCTCTATTCTTGACTGGTCATCCTGAGGCAGTTGATTCTGCACAGTATCAGAGTGACTCAACTCCTGCTCTTCAACTACCTCGCCACTTAACAGATGGGCATAGCGGGATTCCCTTTTACCTGGCTCACGAACAAGTCGAGTCACAAAAGGGCCATCCTCTCTGCGCATCAAGTTTACCAGCACCGATTCTGTCTCTTGGACATCTGAAAATTCACATAAGCGGTTGGTACGACTTCGCAGTTCACCTGGTGTTTGTGCCCCTCTCAAGAGTAGCACGCAAATAATACCCAACTCTTGAGGCGAAAATTCCAGTGAGCCGAAGCCTAAATTACAGAAGCGGTGTTGATATTTGGTCACCCGACTACCAAAGCCACTGCGATCACTGACCAGATGCTTTTTTCTAAGATCGTCAAGAGAATTCTGTACCTCAGTCTCAGTGAGCTGTAGAACCGGATCACGACTGCTTTTTTGATTACAGGCATGGGTTAGAGCACTAAGTGACAGAGGATATTGATCAGGGGTGGTGATCTCTTTTTCCAAAAGGCAGCCAATAATTCGAGCCTCTAGAGTGGTCAATTCAATTCGCATGAGATAATTTCTCTTTCTTATTAAAAAATAGAGTTCCTGGATGACCTACATACTAACCAGGCCGCAAGCATATCACCTACCTCAGTTCAGCTAGCTCCAGTGCCATTGAGTTTAGATGGAAATATGCCGACATATCTCCGCATTTTGATCAAAAATAGTGTTGGGTGCAGAATCACTCTATATGAGGTGGCCGGTAATCACAGGTTTTGCCTAGTGGAAGCACTAAAATTTGGGTTCAATCTGTTCTGGCAAGATTGAGACAAGGATCGCTGAATGTCATAAAACTATTGAAGAGGAATCCATTTCCTGAGGCGTCGCCACAATACTTAAGTGCTCCCCTATCGTTTTGACTTTATAAATAGAGAAGTAAAATCTGAATGATTGATGGCGAACGGAGAAAATCGTGACGAGTTTCCACAGATTGAACTCAGTAACCCGTGGGGGGAATCGAACAACCCTGCACAGTTGACCGTACAAGCTGGAAAGAGCAAAACTAAAAGCAGCTCTTGAAAAGAAGCCCCGCCAAGAACACCGCTTCCCTTATGCGGATTAATTATCCTATTTTTTCAATTAGATAGATCTACCGGCTAGCGAGAACTTCTTCAGCTTTCGTGACCATGTCTCTTATATCCCGAATTGTGGCCTCGACTGGAAAGTGCTTGATGCCATAAATATTATCCCCTTTATATTCGGCTTTAAAACCGTTTTGATGGGAGATTAACTGTTGGTCGGCATTCACTTGCCAGCCAGTGTCTTCGTTGTACTTGCTCATAGAAAAGTCCTTTTAAGAAAACCTTTTCAGCGTTGGATGAATTGGATACTACCACTATTTATTTCCGTGATTAATCCTCTTATTGAGAAAATGGAATAAACGGTAGCAAATCCAGGACGAGCTATATCGGTTGTATGGTTATCCCCCAATCAGAAACCGGAATTCATACTAACCAGAGCATAAGTATCCGACACCCAGGGCAACAATAATGGCTCAGCCCAAGGTATGGTCGACAGGTAAGCGCCCACATCCGCAACACCGTGCTGAGCCGTTCTTATAGCCCTAACCTATTGATTTTTAATGACAGCGCATCGTGTGGTTGCACACAGCCTGCGTTATCAAAATTTATTTTAGGGGGGACGTGCTACGACGGCGCTATGATTTCTTGCAGTGAGCAACCACACAATGGCAGAGTGTTGAGATCACTATGGTCTGGTTTATAGTGTCTATGTATGAATTTAACGACATAATCAAGCATTACAGAGCTCTCTTGATCTACAGATGTTTTTGGGATAACAATTCTGGATAGTTTATTAAGGCAATTGTTAGCCCTTAGCAAGCAGCTCACTGCTTTACTTAAGCTCTTGAAATACATTAAAAACAGTCCGCATAATGCAGATTAACAATACGGGTTGCAAAATAAAGATGGTCAAAATTTACGGGATCCCAAACTGCGATACGATCAAAAAAGCTCGCATATGGCTTAGTGACCACGGAATCGGCTATGAATTTCATGACTACAAGAAGGCTGGTATTGATGAGAAGATGCTGAAGTCATGGATTCAATCACTCGGTTGGGAGGCCCTGCTGAACAAGCGAAGCACAAGCTGGCGTCAATTGGATGACGGGATAAAGTCCAATCTAGATGAGACTAAGGCGATGGAGATCATGTTGCAGAACCCCACGATAATTAAGCGTCCGCTGCTGGATGATGGGGAAAAACTCTACCTGGGATTTAAAGCAGATCACTATTCTCAAATATTCAGCTAGCAGGTTTGTCCACTTGTCGGAGTCAAAACATCACAGCAACAAGTTACCCGCTGATTGTAGATTGGATACTCAACCAGCCTCCCATCTGTTTAATCTTTCGAAAGCCACCACCCAAGCATGAAGACCTCTAAATAAATAGCATATAAATCAATTAGTTAAATATCCACTTTCTGGGCCTCTCCTACTCTGCAGCAATCCCTGTATAATGGCCCGTTTTTCGGTTTCCTGAGGTGTAGCATGATCAAAATCAATGAGAACTATAAGAAACTCCAGGCTTCCTACCTGTTCTCTGACATTGCAAAACGGGTCTCAGCCTTCCAGGAGGCGAACCCGGATAAAGAGATCATTCGACTGGGTATTGGTGACGTCACTCGAGCCTTGCCTGATGCTTGTGTAAAAGCCTTCCATGCAGCCGTCGATGAAATGGCAAGCGATGCCACTTTTCACGGCTATGGACCGGAACAGGGTTATGACTTCTTGCGTGAGGCAATTGCCAAAGGGGACTATCAGTCTCGTGGGTGTGACATTGTAGCTGACGAGGTATTCGTCAGTGATGGTGCAAAATGTGACTCAGGCAATTTTCAGGAGATCTTTGCCAACGACATCAATGTTGCTATTCCTGATCCTGTTTACCCTGTCTATGTCGACACCAATGTGATGGCTGGGCGGACTGGTGAAGCTGAAGATGGCCGCTATAGCGGACTTACCTATCTTGATGGTAACAAAGGCAACGGATTTATCCCTGAATTGCCAAGCCAACCAGTCGATCTGATCTATCTCTGCTTCCCCAACAATCCGACTGGGGCAACGGCTACCAAAGCGCAACTCAAGCAGTGGGTTGATTATGCCAAGCAGAATAAAGCCCTGATTCTATTCGATGCAGCCTATGAAGCCTTCGTTCAGGATCCCAGCCTGCCACGCTCTATTTTTGAAATCGAAGGCGCTCGGGAAGTCGCTGTGGAATTCCGTAGTTTCTCAAAGACTGCCGGCTTTACAGGTACACGGTGCGCTTACACCGTTGTTCCAAAGGATTGCACTGCCTATACGAACGATGGTGATCCAGTATCAATCCATGAGCTTTGGAACCGTCGTCATACAACCAAATTTAATAGCGTATCCTACCCTGTGCAGAAAGCTGCCGAAGCAGTTTACAGCGCCGAGGGCCAGGCACAAGTGCAGGAACTGGTCACCTACTACTTAAAAAATGCAAAATATATCCGTGAACAGATAGAAGCTTTGGGTTATGACTGCATTGGTGGTGAAAACTCCCCCTACATCTGGATCGATGCCAAAGGCGACTCCTGGGACCTTTTCGATACCCTGCTGAACAACGCTGGCGTGGTTTGCACTCCTGGCGCCGGATTTGGAAAATGCGGTGAAGGCTATATCCGTATCAGTGCCTTCAACAGCTTTGAAAATGTGCAGCAGGCCATGGAGAGAGTTAAAACATCTCTCTAGGGTCGATTGATTTGACTGAGGCTGATAGCGATGATCATCTTTTACTCCATCGCTATTAGCCTGAAGAACGTTCCGATTTGTATTAAGAGGTGCTCGGGTGCCAATATCAAAAGATTTTTCTGATCGTCTTGCGCAGAATTTAGAAAAGATTGTCGAACACTACGGCACCCCATTTCATCTCTATGATGAAAAAGGTATTCGTGAGACAGGCCGTGAGCTGATCGAAGCTTTTAAAAGCGTTGATCTGTTTCGCGAGTATTTTGCGGTCAAGGCACTACCCAATCCAACCATTCTGAATATCATGGGTGATATTGGATTTGGTTTTGATTGCAGCTCTATCGCTGAGCTTGTATTAAGCCGCCAGGCTGGGGGGCATGGTGAACAGATCATGTTCACCTCAAATAACACCAGTGAGAATGAGTTTAACGTTGCAGATACCGACGGGGGCTGCATCCTGAATCTGGATGATATCTCCCTCCTCGATAAGTTACCGCAGGTTCCTGAATTAATCTGTTTTCGATACAACCCGGGAGAGCGGAGAACCGGAAACAGCATCATTGGTAATCCTATAGAAGCGAAATATGGTGTAGCCCACGATCAACTGATTGATGCTTACCGTAAGGCTAAAGAACTTGGCGTAAAACGCTTTGGATTGCACACCATGCTGGCATCCAACGAGCTTAACCACGCCTATATGGTTGAAACGGCAAGAATGCTTCTGGATCGCATTAATTGGATTTCAAAAGAACTCGATATCAAATTCGATTTTATTAACATTGGCGGCGGACTCGGTATTCCTTATCGTCCTGAAGAGAAACCTTTGGATATTCGCAGCATGGGCCAGGAGATTGGTGAGCTGTTCAGCGTATTCAAAAACAACCATGGTTATGTGCCCAAACTCTATTTGGAGAGCGGTCGCTATATCACTGGCCCCCACGGTATTCTGGTAACCACTGCCATCAACCGCAAAGAGATTTACAGAACATACGTTGGCGTGGACTCATGCATGTCTGCCTTGATGCGCCCGGGGATGTATGGTGCTTATCACCATATATCGGTACTTAACAAAGAGGGTGAAGATGAGGTTGTGGACGTAGTCGGCTCTCTTTGTGAGAACAATGACAAATTTGCGATTCAACGTTCGCTACCGAAAATCGAGGATGGGGATATTATCTGCATTCACGATACTGGCGCTCATGGACAGGCTATGGGATTCAACTACAACGGAAAACTGAGGCCCAAAGAGTTACTGTTGCGCGAAGATGGCAGTGTTGAACTGATTCGTCGGGAAGAGACTTTGGATGATCTATTTGCGACTTTGGATTTCAGTGCTGATCAACTTTCATTGTAGCTTTTTTGGGTGTAACAACTTAGAGCACGAAAAAACTTGACCTAATTACCCCCCCTCACGCTGCTCTTAAAGCAGGGATGAAGAAGGGAATCTCAGGTTACTTATCTGGCAGGCAAGCCGATATCTACAATCTGCGTTTCTCCACCTGGGATATATAAGGTGGGGTTTAACCCCTCCCTGCGCGGTTTATTAGACATCTCGTGATGCAATGTAGATCACCGTCGGATCAACGGTGGTATACGGAAAACGCCTTACAAACTCGTATCTGGTGGTCTTGTTTTGATTGAGCTTGGTGCGGCAGGGCCGCACCCTACATTTGATGGTCTTGTTTTGGTTGAGTTTTGTGCGGTAGGACTGCACACCCTACACAACTTGGATTTATTCTGAATATTTCAAGCCATAGCCGAAAGAGGTGTTCAATCCAATCTGCCAGGGAACTCTTTGGGCGATACGGATTGTATCAAAGGCCCTTTTCACATAGTCCCAAATCCATCACCGGGTGGTATAAGGGTTGGGCGTAGATAATGCTCATCACTGTAGAACTCTCTAAGAGAGGCAAACTCTGTAATATTGTTGAGCAATAAATCCGTCAGCTTCGGATCAAAGTGACCGCCACGCTGCTGTTGAAAATATTCAATAATCTTTTCCTGCGACCAGGCCTCTTTATAGACCCTGGAATTCCCCAAAGCATCAAAAACATCAGCAATCGCAACTATCCGACCATATAGGTGGATATTTTCGCCGCTCAAACCTTGAGGATACCCTGTGCCATCCCATCTTTCATGATGCTGGTGAGCAATAATAGCAGCAAGTTTTAATAGTGGACGTTTTGCCCTGCTGAGTAGCTTATAACCAAATTGACAATGATCCTGCACAGTCAGCCACTCTTCATCAGAAAGTGGACCAGGCTTCTCTAAAATCTCAGATGATATCGCTATCTTACCGATATCATGCATCGCAGCGGCAAGTTGAAGTAAATCGCATTCCTCTTTATCCAGTCCAAGCTTCTCTCCTATTAAAGCAGTCAATTTACTCACACGGGCAACATGTCGACTAACCTCTTTTGAGCGACACTCTGCAAACTCACCTAGTGTATAGAGAACCTCCCTTTGGGTCAGCTCGATCTCCTGATTGAGAAATAGATTACCTAGGGCAATTGCTGCATTACTTACAAAGACTTCTATTAGGTTATGATCAACTTCATCAAATCCACCTAGACAACCTTCAATATATAACAAGCCATCTCGTCCCTCGGCGTTATTAAGCTCTATAAGACAGGCGTCTGAGTAAAAGAAACTCCCTTTTTCCGCAAATGCTATTTTGATACGCTCAAGTACCTGTTCGTCAACAACATCACACAAACTTTGATTGACCATTGAAGCATAATCACCGGTCCCTGCAATAATTCTTTGCTGCTCAATGCTAGAACCAGCGTCTTCTTTTAAAACACCGAAAGCGCGACTATAAAAGGTCTGGTCACCCAGATTCAGCAAGGCCTCTAATTGGGTAAGTACACCACTTACGAATGTCTCAAGAGAGTCGATGTTATACAAAGATCCAGAAGAACGGATAATTTTTTCCAATCCTCGTTTATTCTTCTCAATAACCTGTAAATCACGGTAATTTCGCAGTGCTGAAACTACCGATGAAAACAGTTTTAATGATGTAAGATCGGTCTTCTCACGGTAATCATTGATATCGTAGCGCAGAATCACTTCTCTTTCTGGAGCTTGCCCTGGCTGGCCTGTACGTAGAATGATCCGAATCAGTGAGTTCTTATACTGGTTTCGTATAACATCCACCAATTCCAACCCGGCAAGATCACTTTCCATCACCACATCTAGTAATACCAGCGCAGTATCCGGATAGTTTTTTAAATAAGCCTTAGCCTCCTGAGCTGAATAAGCATGGCCAAATTCTATACTTCGATCATCAAATACCAAATCCTCTAATGCCAATTCAGTTACTGCGTGTACATCTGGTTCATCATCGACAATCAGAACCCGCCAAGCAGCTCGTTCCTTTGAATGCTCCTCCCTCTCTTGCGCGAACACTATCTGTTTAGACTGACTACTCATCCTTGCTTTTGTCCTCCTGATGATCAAAAACCTTGGGGAATTCGATTATGAACCACACACCCTTGCCTGGCTTCGATTCAACACGAATAGTGCCTCCCAAGTGAGTTGTAACTGCATTGTACACTAAGTTCAACCCCAAACCTGACCCCCCTCCTTCTCTATTGGTGGTATAGAATGGTTCGAATATATAAGGCAGGTGATCTTCTGAAATTCCTGCTCCATCATCACTATATTTAATCCTGACCGTTGAATTTTCTATTGATGAAACCTCAATTCGCATTACGCCTGGTCGACCTTGATGTTCACTGAACCCGTGGATCAAGCTATTCATAACAAGATTGGTAATTATTTGAGATAGCACCCCAGGGCAGGTATTGAGATCAATGGGTGACTGGCACTCTATGACAAGCTGATGTTGCACATATTTCAAGCGTGGCTGCAGACTTTGCCTGATCTCTTGCAGATAATCACACAGATCAAAATGGCGCCGCTTTAAACTACTCTGATCTACCGCCACTTGCTTAAAACTTTTTACAAGATCGCCTGATCTTTGAAGGTTTGAGAGTAAAATATGACAGGCCATTTCCGCACGATTTAAAAAGTTTTCCAGGCCACTTTTTGTCATTTCACCTTTGTTGAATTGTCCTTGAATATCTCTAATACGATCGGCCAAGTGTGAAGCAGCGGTGATACTTGTCCCTACTGGCGTATTTATCTCATGAGCAACACCTGCAACCAATCCGGCAAGCGACGCCATTTTCTTAGATTCGATCAACTGTGCCTGGGTAGCCTTTAGATCGTGTAAAGAGTGATTTAACGCTGTGTTGCGGTGGGCAAGTTGTAAATTACTTTCTGACAACTTTCCAGTTTGCTCCTTCACTTCCACTTCCAGTTGGCGAGTCACTCTACGTATACCCAGATAGATTATTATTTCTAGAAGAATAAAAACTGCCAGCGCAAAAAGTATATTATTCTTCAAACCCGCCTTAAAACCTTCAATAATAGCTGCCGCCTCTCTCCACATCAGAATGTAGCCCACATGCGGTTTTTCAGGGTCTCGCCAACCTTGATAGTCATGAAAAGGAACTGCAATCATGGCCATTGGTTGCGCTTGATCTTTTACGAATATTCTATTTTGATCGAATAGTACCTGTTGCAATTTTTCATCAGCTAATAGACTCCTTGTCATTTTATCATCACTGCTAGCCTCAATATAATATCCAAACGCTGGTGCTCTCTTTCTATAAAGCTGCTCCAATGACTCTGTCCAGACCCTTCGTTGCAGATCCTCCTGCTTTATCAATACGGCATACTTAACCTGGGTATGACGTTCTAATAAGTTCAGCATCTGCGGGAAAGACATACCTGCTTCAACTGCGCCAATGTGAAGGCGCTTTCCTGATTCACGATCAATACCATATACAGGAGTTACCCCACGAATACCGGCATAAGGGCGACCTATTTCAAAGCCTCGAGTAGATTGCTGAAATTTGTTGGCATCAATGACTGTATGGCGAATACCATCCAAACGATCTCCATATTTTTGCCGCCGATGAACACGCAAAAAAGAGACTGCTCCCGGAGCAAGATGAAAATGTAACTGACGAACATTAAATTGCTTTGTCATTTCACTCCAACCCGGTTCAAGCAATTCATAGAGTTGTTGTCGTATTTGCTCTGATCCTACACCACCCGCGCCTCCACCTTCCATTTCAACCACTTGTTTGCCGGCCAGAAACAACTCTTGTACACGTTTGTCACTGGCAACAAAAAGAGCTATCTGTTGCAACATATCCATATTGCTGTCCAAAGCTATTTTGAATGCGCCACCAGCTTCTAATAATTCATCCTGTAGGCTCTCATACATAACATCCCGTGCGGATACATAGTTCAACCATACGAAGAAACTATCAGTCGCCAGTATGAACAGAGAGATTAAAAGAAAGAGTCGATTCGATTTCGTCATCATCTCTAAAAATGCATCCCGCCAGGAATTTTCTTCATGACACTAATTTCCAAATATCTAATATTACTTTTATTCCTTAACATCCACTTCCTCTGCAAAGGGCTGGGATAATCAGGTCCGTAGTGATCTGAAACACCACAAAATAAGAATCAAGTCACATTCCTTCATAACCAAGTCAAAAAACAGCTAAAGTTTTCAGCTAATCATTTCATTCGCCTATTGACAATTACCCTACATTATGTGTGTCAGTTCTCACATTAGTAGCAGGCTATCTGCTTATACTCAACCCTTAATAATTGATAACAAAGGGAGCTCCCCATGGAAATAGCCAGTTTTCTTACCGTATTGTTGTTCTGCGGTCTATTGTTTATGTTTAAAAAAGTACAATTCAATAGCACTGACAATTCTAGTAGCAATATTAAATTTGATGAATTAGAAGAACAGATTGAAACAGCATTAAGCTTGCCTCGCGAATCAGATGAAGCCTGGCAAAATGAGCCTGCAACTGAAGCAATACTCAACGAGCTAGCTGAAAAAGGAGTTCGTTTGAATCGCCCCCTCACAAAAGGTCAGGCGATGAATATCCTGGGTCTATTCTCTCCCCCTGATGGCCGGCAGGTGGATATCCTGAAACACTTTAATATCCCTTATACCTTCAAGATGAATCAGACTATGGCTCACTATGTGATTCGTGAAATATTCAGCGACCCTCTAAAGGTAGAGGAGTGGAATAATCGTCCACCCACCACAACAGTACGTCAAGCTCTTCTCTTCATGGAAGGTAAATTAGTCAATGATCTAAACCATATGCAGTGCCAATCCCGTTTAGATCAACTTGGTATGGAGTACCCAAAACTCTACCAGGAGTGGAAACAGATTGACCGTCTTTTCCTCGAGACCAACAGTCCGGAGATACGCTCAAAATTTCAAGTTCGCAAAATCACCTGGAAGCGTTTTTTCGAGAGCTATGAAGTCATGAAAGAGACAGGTATCAATCCTCGCGTGATGCAAGGGGAGCATATCATCGAACTCATCCTGCGCAATGATGATAAAATCTTAGCGCACAGCAATATCCGTGAGGCGATGCAACCCGCCTCAACCTGAAAACTTTTTTTGCATAAAATGAATGACAGGGAGGTCATTCAAAAAACTATCTAGTGAGAGTGCCTTTTTGGCCCACTAGGCGTAGACATCGATCCCCAATACTTCACTCACATAATCTCTCTCATGAGCCGCTTGTACTGATTGATAGCTCGTCACTGCCCGCTGACTGCGGGGATCGTCTCTGACTTGAGTCAATTGCCGTTCGGATTGTTGTCTCTGCAGATATTTCTCAGCCTGTTTAACATTTTCCACACTACGCAGTGTCGACTCACTGCCACTGACCTGGGAAGCCAACGGCAAAGCCTGAACAAGATGTGAGGCAGCATTTCTCTGCTGCTCAAGCGAGGCCGCGAGGTTGGGGATTGTTACTAGTGCGTGGGAAACTTGCATCAGCTTGATTCACCCAGCAGGTAAAGATGCGTACGAGTAAAAATCTGTGTCATATCAATATCTTGCTTATAGGATAGTGCGGTCAACTGAGGAATCCAGGTTCAACAACCTCAGGAAGCTGCCTCCACAGAGTAACCGGCATCAACCACAGCTTGAATCAGCACCGCTTGATCCGCAGCACCAGTCACCACTGCTCTCCCCTCTTCGAGCATCACCTGAGCCTCTTCAACCCCGTCCACAGCCTGCAGGGCTTTACTGACATTGCTCACACAATGGGGACAGGTCATACCTGAAACCTTCAGTGTTGTGGTCAATATAATCTCCTGTCTGAAACAAAAACTCTAATCAGCTCTCGGCCTGAAAAATCTCAGCCGATTGGCATTGGCGACCACTGTTACGGACGACATAGCCATAGCGGCACTGGCAAACATGGGGGGCAGCAGCCAGCCCGTGAGAGGATAGAGCAGCCCGGCAGCCATAGGGATGCCAATAATATTATAGACAAAAGCGCCGAAAAGATTCTGCTTGATATTCCTTAGAGTGGCCCTGGAAATAGTAATTGCAGTTGAGACGTTGAAGAGAGAGTCACCCACCAGGGTAATATCGGCATGTTCGATGGCCACATCTGTTCCGCTACCAATCGCAAATCCAGTATCAGCCTGGGCCAAAGCCGGTGCATCATTCACCCCATCTCCGACCATACCCACACGGTTTCCTTGCTGTTGCAGAGACCTCACTACATCCAGTTTCTGTTTCGGCAGTAACTCGCTATATACCTGCTCTATACCCAGTCGATCGGCTACAACCTGGGCGGTGCGGGCGTTGTCTCCAGTACATATAATAACTTCAACCCCATGATTACGAAGTGCTTTTATCGCCTGAGGGGTATCTTCCCGTAAAGGATCTCTGAGTATTATCAGCCCTTTTAACAACCCATCAACCACCACCCAGACGAGACTTCCTGCTTTCATTGCCTGCTCTTCTGCGGATTGCTGTAGTGACTGTGAGGGTGCGATCCCCAGTGATTGGAGATATTGCCCACCACCCAACTGCACTAAAGATTCAGCAACCTTTCCTTCAACACCCAGGCCTTCAAGATTCCGGAAATCCTCTACAGATGAGAGATCGATAGCTTCAGTTTTGGCATGATCGACGATCGCCTCTGCCAGCGGATGAGAGGAGACCGCCTCCACACTCGCAGCAAATACCAGTAACTCACGCTCAGTGAGTCCATCAACATAGACATGGGTGACCTTCGGAGAACCCTGGGTCAGGGTACCGGTTTTATCCACCACCAGATGAGTCAGCCTGCTGGCGGATTGTAATCCATCACTGTTTCTGATCAGCACATTCAACTGGGCTGCCCTGCTTGTACCCACCATGATGGCAATCGGTGTAGCCAGACCCAGAGCACAGGGGCAGGCAATCACCAACACAGCTATCCCTGCTGTCAACGCAAACGGCAAGGATGGTGCTGGCCCGAAAATCAGCCAAATAAAAAATGTAGTCAAGGCTATGAGCACAACAACCGGTACAAATACTGCGGAGACACGATCCACCAGACGACCTATCTCAGGCTTGCTCATTTGTGCCTGCCTGACCATGGCAATAATATGTGCCAGGGTTGTCTCATCACCCAAACGTGTTACTCGATAACGCAGTTGTCCGGAGCGATTGACGCTGCCACCAACCACCTGATCTCCAGGCTGTTTCTGCTGGGGCATGGACTCGCCGGTAAGCATCGCCTCATCAACACTTGAAGCCCCCGCCACCACCTCACCATCAATGGGGATCTTTTCACCGGGACGTACCTGTATGAGATCGCCAACGGACAACAGTGAGACTGGAATGGCAACCGATGCCTTATCCCGTACTACCTGGGCCAGCTTCGGAGCCAAACCCACCAGACTGCCTACCGCTTCACTGGTGGTACGTTTTGCGCGGGTCTCGAGCACATGGCCGAATTGAAGGAAAGCCAGAATCAATACTGAGGCATCAAAATAGAGCTTTTCACCCTGAATAACTCCCCCTTCAGGCTGCATTACGATAACCAGAGAAGAGAACCATGCAGTACCCGTACCCAGGGCGATCAGGCTATCCATATTGGCAGAGTAGTGCTTGAGTTGCTTCAAAGCCCCAAGATAGTAGTGACCACCACTGAAACGCATCACCAACAAACAGATGATGGCCACCGCCAACCAATAGCTTTGACCGCCAGCCGCCCGTAACGCTGGAGTTTGGCCAGTCATCTCCATCGCCATCAGACCAAGACCCACAACACCAGCCAGCAACGCCCTCTGCCAGGAACGTCTAATCTCATTGGCCGCAGCCAGTGCCTCCTGTGCATAGGGATCGTCGAACGGCTCCACTAATCTGGCCCGATAGCCTGTCTGCTGCAACTCGATCAGCAGATCAGCGGGATGCAATGAGGTGTTGAGGCGCCACAGGGGATCATCAAAATGATACTCTGCTTGGGTATCCCACATGGAAAACAGAGTCTGCAGCGCCTGCTGTTGATCATGCTGGGAGAGGCCCTGCTGATCAAATTCAAGCTGGAGCTCACTACTGTCTGGGTGTGATTCGATCAAATGGGCACCATACCCCTGATCAACCACCGCCTGTGCCACCGCTTGAGGTGATCCCCCCACCACCTGAGCCCGTCTTTCCACCAGATTGACCGCGGCTGACTCCACCCCAGGTACGGAACAGATGGCTCGCTCTACAGCCGCAACACAACTGGCGCAGCTCATATCCTCCACAGTCAGTTGATAGCCCTCTTCGGAAAGCTGGTCGTTGTTTTGAGATTCAACTTCACAACTGTCGGGATCGGTTTGCAGAATAGGAAGTTCAGCATCGAGTAGGGGCGTTGCTCCAAAACCCGCTTCCACAATGGCTGCAACTGACTCCGAGGCAGAGCCCCCGGTCACTGAGACCATCCCCGATTCAAGGTCGACTTCGACCTGACTTACCCCGGGTAGATTAGACACAGCTTTTTCAACTGAGGCGACACAGTGCATACAGGACATGCCATCTACCAACAGACGGTAGTTTGAAGCAACGCTATTGTTCACGACTTAGACTCGTAGTGATTATTTGAGATGGGAAGCGGCAATCAGAAATGGTTGAGGATTACCCTGGAGGCCATTTCATCTGCCGACCACCAAGCAGATGCAGATGAATGTGGAACACGGTCTGTCCCGCCTGTTCATTACAGTTTATAACGGTGCGATAACCCGCTTCGTCCAGACCCTCCTGCTTTGCAACTTTTGCAGCTGCCAGATAGAGTTTACCCATCAGTTCAGCATCTTCAGGCTTGAGATCATTCAGGGTTGAAATGTGCCTTTTGGGCACAATCAGAACATGACAGGGGGCTTGGGGGTTAATATCCCGAAAGGCCAGCACATCATCGTCTTCATAAACAGTCTGGGGTTCGATTTCACCACTGACAAACTTACAGAACAGGCAGTCACTCATATTGTCTCCTCAAAATTCCGATCGTCCGCGAAAAGCATGGGCCAGAGTTGCACCATCCACATATTCCAGTTCACCCCCCATAGGCACCCCCTGGGCAATACGGGTTGTTTTGATGCCATGCTGCAGAGCCATGTCATGGATATACTGGGCTGTAGCCTCTCCCTCAACTGTAGGATTGGTTGCCAGAATAATCTCTTTGACAGCAGCGGAGGCAAATCGCTCTTGTAATAGATCAAGTCCGATCTCTTTTGGCCCTATGCCATCCAGAGGAGAGAGGTGGCCACCTAACACAAAATAGCCCCCCTGGTAGTCAGCCGCCTGCTCGATCATCATCTGATCAGCCGGGCTCTCCACGATACAGAGCAGACTCTGATCGCGCCGGGGATTGGAACAGAGCTGACAATATTCATCTTCACTCAGTGTTCTGCATTGGCGGCAGTGGCCAATCTGCTCCATGGCATCTGCCAGCAGCCGCGATAGTGCTCGCCCCCCTTCCCTATCCCGTTCAAGCAGGTGATAGGCCATCCGTTGGGCACTTTTTGCCCCCACACCGGGCAGGCAACGTAGGGCAATCATCAACTGATCCAGCAATGAAGGACTAGGCATTAACCGACCTGTAGACTAAAACCACGGGCACAACCAGGCAACAGTAGTCTTGTATCATAAAGTCAGAAAGGCAGTTTCATGCCAGGGGGTAGCCCGAGACCCGCAGTCAATCCGGACATGCTCTCTTGCATCTTATGGCTGACCCGCTGCGCAGCATCGTTGACGGCTGCTGCAACCAGATCTTCGAGCATCTCCTTGTCGTCACCCATCAGACTGTCATCGATCTCTATACGGCGCACCTCGTGTTTGCCGTTCATGGTCACCTTCACCATGCCGCCACCAGATTCACCGGTCACCTCTTCCTGAGCAAGACGCTCCTGAGTCTCCTGCATTTCAGCCTGCATCTTTTGCGCCTGCTTCATTAAATTACCAATACCGCCTTTCATGCTGAACACCTCTTATTCAAATTAGACAGTCGTCGACGCAATTGCGCCTCACGAGTGCGAAAAACAAACTTAACAATTGACTTTAGCTCGCGCACTATACATATATATTACAACGAGTTATAGAATACTTATCACAACCTGAATTAGTAAATTCACCCAGCAGCGTCATCTACAGGTCGTACACTATCCGACATCAATTTTGCAGAAAAACGCTCCTCCATCTCCCGAACCATCGGATCGGATTCCATACTCGACTCAGCCTGCTGCTGGCGCTCTTCCTGCTGACGCGTATGGCGCATGGCCGGGGTCTCATTCTCAGGAACTGCCTCTGAAATCGAGAGCTGAACTGAATCACCCAAGCGTTTGCGAATACTCTCCAGAAAACGCATTTCCGATTGACCCACCCTGAGTTGTCTTCTTGAGGCATCCAGGGTAAGACTGAGGGTCTTGCCATCCCAACTGCCAAATGCGCAATTTTGTACCAACTGACGGGTAATCCCCCCAAGTTGCAGAGAAGCCGAAAATGCCTCCCAATCAGCTGGATCAGACAACTGAGCAACCGGTTTATCAGGCTCAACTACAGTTTGTACCGGCTTGGGCTTTGCTGACGCAGGGGATGCCGGGGCAACAGACCGAGGCTTAGATGGCTCTTGCGATGAGGGTGCAACAGAGCGGGGCCTGGGTTGAGCAGACCTGGCAGAGGCGCTACCTGCAGGTCGATTGATATCAGAACCACCATTCTCAGGTCGAAACGCCAGCATCCTCAACAATACCATTTCAAATCCACTGCGGGGATCAGGGGCCAGATTCAACTCTCTCTGCCCCATCAAACCAACCTGGTAGTAGAGTTGCACATCTTCAGGGGAGATCGCATCTGCAAAATAGTTTAGGCGTCCCAGATCATAACCGTCATCAGGCTGATACCCGGATACCAGCTGCAGTACGGCAATCTGATGCAGCATGGCAAGTAACTCCTGCAAGGCCTGACTGAAATCGACCGCCATCTCTGCCATCTCTGCGATGCGTTCCAGCAGTGCCGCTCCCTGCCCCTCTTGCAGAGCCTCCACAAGCCTGTCGATGCGATCAGTTCCGATTACACCTATCATCGACTTCACTGCTTCAGCCTGAACGACCCCACCACCAAATGCGATAGCCTGATCCAACAGACTCAGACCGTCGCGCATACTGCCATCTGCCCCTCTGGCCAGCAGCGCCAGAGACTCATCATCAAACGGAATCTTTTCCTCACCCAGGATATGTCTCAGCTGGCCTTCGATCTGCTCCCGGCTGAGGCGCTTCAGATTGAACTGCAGGCAACGCGAAAGCACTGTAACCGGGACTTTTTGTGGATCGGTTGTCGCCAGAATAAATTTCACATGCGGAGGAGGCTCCTCAAGAGTCTTCAGTAACGCATTGAAACTACTAGCAGAAAACATGTGAACTTCATCTATCAGATAAACTTTATATCGCCCCCGCACCGGTGCATAAGGGACATTTTCCAACAGCTCACGGGTCTGATCGACCTTGGTACGGGAGGCGGCGTCCACCTCCAACAGATCAACAAAGCGTCCCTCATCAATCTCACGGCAGGCATCACAGACACCACAGGGTATGGCGCTGATGCCTTTCTCACAATTCAGAGATTTGGCAAAGATTCTGGCTAAGGTGGTCTTACCCACACCCCGGGTACCAGTGAACAGGTAGGCATGGTGCAAACGCTCATGCTCCAGGGCATTGTTCAATGCCGTCACCACGTGCTGCTGTCCGACCAACTGGCCAAATAGTTGTGGTCTCCATTTGCGGGCAAGAACCTGGTATGACATAAAAAAACGCTCTGTAAGCTACCGATTAGATGGAGAGTTTAACCTGAATCCGGGGTGGATTCACAACCGATCAGAGTCCCGTGAAATTGAATGCTCAGGAAAGAAGGGACTAAAGAGTTAGCTCTTCCTAACGCTATGTTATGAAGAGCTGGGGTGAAATCCCACTGCGCCTAATCAGAATTTCCAGGCCTGGGATATTCCAAAGCACTCTATCTAAGCTCCGGGTATGCCGTTGATGGGCGAAACAAGATCGCCACATCCTTACCTGCTGATTAATACAACATGGAACAGCAAAGGCATGGACCAGCTGAGCAGACAATGCTATCACTGATACCCCGCCCCCAATCATCATCCGATGAACGCACCCTTATGCCTAGGGTATCTTCTCTTAATTCGTTGCAGAGGATTGCCACAACCAACATTTCTGATGCTGAACAATCAGCACTGCTGATTGCCTGTAGCTGCAAGCCGGTCAAGAGACTAAGTCGCCAATTTAATAATAAAGCTGCCCTGCAGAAACCGAATGGCGCAGTTTCATCAATGAACCCCACACGGAGGATATAGATCATGGACAATAAGCAAGACTCCCCAATAAGACTGGCTGCGATTGGCATGGATCAGAGACAGCGTAACGCTCTACGTATGTTATTTGATAGCAAATGCCATAACCGTTATGTCCTGATGGAAGAGGAGTCTTCAGAGATCTGCATACTTGACCTGGATGCCTTCGGTGGCGAGCGGCTATGGCAAGAGTTCCGTCAACGCAATCCTGAACGTCCTCTGATACTGGTCTCACTCAAACCTTGTAAATTGACAGACAGCCACACTCTGTTTGTGCAGAAGCCAATCCCGGTAGCTCAACTAATCAGTGCAATTAACCAGCATGCTCAAGCTCTCGATAGGGCAATAATTCCTGAAGATTGCGAACTACAACTGAAAGCGGATGATCAACCCCCAGCAAACCAACAGAAAACTCACGCGTCAACACCCAAGCTGGATACCCACAAGGTTGCCACTTTAATGACTAAAGCTCAGGAGAAGACCTTTATCGGAACTTCACCAGATATTGACCCGGATGATAACGCTCAGTTGGCGAAGATCTATTACAACCCGGAACACTACCTGCAGGGACATATGCAGCAGGCCCTGAATCATGCGAAGCGCTATAACAAAAATGTGGCCATAGAGGGGCCTTGGCCTGCAATTGACCTGATAATTGAACATCAGCGGGTACTGGTTGATGCCGGAGAACGTCAGTTACGTCCTTACTGCACAATGCCAGACGCAACCCTTGAAGTGGACCTGCAGATTAACGACCATATCAGACCGACTACCGGCAGACGTGAATACTCTCTATACGCTTTCGTCTGGCAGTTGGCCCTATGGGCATCGAGGGGACGCCTGCCAGCGGGCACCAGTCTGACCCAACCTATCTATTTACGCCGCTGGCCCAATTTCAGTCGCCTGGTTGTCACCCCATACGCATTAGCTATTACAGCACTTTGGACTAAACATCCTCGTTCACTGATCGACACCGCGGTCAGTCTGAACATCCCCCAGCGATATGTCTTCGCCTTTTACAGTGCTACCAACGCAGTTCAACTTGCAGGAGAGACCAGACGCGCTGTTGATACTTTTATTGCACCCCCTGGTGTAGAGCGATCGTCGAATCGAGGACTTTTCAGTCGTCTATTGAACACCTTAAGAGGACACAAGGACGAATCATGAGTGACTTCAAGATTATTTTTAGCGGCCCCGTCGGAGCAGGAAAGACCACTGCCATCACAACCATCAGTGATATCGCACCGGTTTCCACTGATGAATTGGCTACTGACATGACACGCTCACGAAAAAACGGTACCACTGTGGCGATGGATTACGGATTGATCAAATTGCAAGGCAATGAACAAATCCATCTCTACGGTACGCCAGGCCAAGAACGCTTCGATTTCATGTGGGAGATTTTGACCCAGGGAGGCATTGGACTGGTTTTACTGATTAGCAACCAGAGACCTGACCCGTTTCGGGATCTCCACTTCTTTCTGAATGCCTTCAAAGAATTCATTGCCCAGGGTAAAGTCGTTGTTGGGGTGACTCAAATGGATCTGGCCAACACGCCGATGATAGAAGACTACCACCTCCAGCTTGAAAACTCTGGCGTAAAGATACCGGTTTTTGATATCGATGCCCGTGACAAAAAAGATATCTCGATACTACTTGAGGCACTACTCTACAGTTTGGATCCTTGTTTGGATGAATGATATGCCATGACAGAGATGTTTAAGCTCTCCAATGCCTTGGTCACTATTCTTATTGAACTGGATAGTATGAATCGCTAATCAAGCTCTTTTGCACAATTATGAGAAGCGCTCTCTAAATCTGAAGGTTAAGAGAAGTTCGATAAGTAGGGTGCCGCCCTGCCGCACCATGCGGTGCGTGGATTCTGTTTTAAATTTACTCTGAATGTATCAACAAAATTGGCCTCTTACAGCATTCTTAGGCAGTGAGATGAAATATACGACTTCCACATCTCTAAATGAAATGTTGAGTGGCGCAATGCTCCACCATAGATAGTGGGCAATAGAATCAATTTGTCTCTTCTGTCATTCAGGCTACAGAAGTAGCCCGAATCGAATCAACCAATTCAGCAAACTCATCATCATCTGGTTTTTCTCCGCCGACACACCAGGCGTGAATAATCGGATCAGGAAAATCGAGTAGCTGTATGAAGTGCCTCTGCATACGGGGAGGCAATTCTGAATAGTGCTGATCGAGAAACGCCTCCAGCAACACATCCAGCTCCAGCATCCCTCGTCGACATTGCCAGCGTAAACGGTCTATGTTATCTAACTCACTATCCTCTATAACCACTAAAACTAACCTCTCAATACCCTACTAAATCGCATCTTTCAGCATGATCGCCTTAATATGACCGATTGCTTTGGTTGGATTAAGCCCTTTGGGGCAGGACTCAACACAATTCATGATGGTGTGGCAACGAAACAGTTTGTAAGGCCCTTCCAGATTATCCAATCTCTCATCACTGGCCTGATCACGACTGTCCGCTAGAAATCGACAGGCACTCAACAGGGCCTGAGGTCCAAGAAATTTGTCAGGATTCCACCAGAAAGAGGGGCAGGAGGTAGAGCAACAGCCGCACATGATACACTCATAGAGTCCATCCAGTTTGTCACGATCTTCGGGGGATTGAAGAATCTCTTGCTCTGGTAAAGGCTCTTTACGAATCAGCCAGGGATCAACCTGTTTGTATTGGGCATAGAACTGGCTCATGTCCACAACAAGATCACGGATTACCGGACGACCAGGGAAAGGTCTTACTTCAACAGGCTCTTTCAATTCACTCAATGGGGTAATACAGGCAAGTTTATTACTGCCATTGACGTTGACACCATCGGAGCCACATACCCCCTCACCGCAAGAGTGTCTGAAGGTGAATGATTCATCCTGCTCCTGAACCGCCAACAAAGCGTCCCGCAACATCATGCCTTGACGAGTTTCAATTTCGAACTCCTGCATATAGGGTTCATTGTCTTTTTCAGGGTTGTAGCGATATACGCTGACTTTCATATTAAAAACCTCATCTCTAAATATGTATTTTTGAGTTTTGTTTATCAGGTTGATTTGCAGAAACGCACAACCTCATCAACCAGATGGAACTCAATCAATACACACGCTCTTTTGGCGGAAAACTCTCTACAGTCAGGGGCTGTACTCTTACGCCCTTGTATTCCAACTTGTCTGCCTCTTTCCAATACAAGGTGTGCTTCATCCACTCACCATCTTCCCGATTCGGATAATCCGGGCGCGAATGGGCACCACGACTCTCTTTACGATGTAAGGCAGAGACTGCAATCGATAAGCCCACATCAATCAGATTTTCCAGTTCCAGGGCTTCTGTACGATTTGTATTGAAGGTATTGGAGTGATCAGTAAGACGAACGTCCTGTAGTTTTTCACGTATCGCCTTAATTTTTTCAACCCCTTCAGCCATCATCTCTTCCACTCTGAATACCCCGGCATGATCCTCCATGGTCTTGCGGAATTCCTTGCGTAGCTCGCTGACAGTAATCCCATCTCCTTTAAGGTTCCATCTTTCAAGACGATTAACAGCCTGATCAACATTGGCACTCTCTAACGGGCGATGAGAGCAGTTATCCTTCACATACTCAATAATGTTGTGTCCTGCCAATCGGCCAAATACAAGAATATCTAGCAATGAGTTTCCGCCTAAACGATTGGCGCCATGCACTGATGCGCAGGCACATTCACCTGCAGCATAGAGACCTGGCAGTGGATCACCCTCATCACTGGAGCTTGGCATCACACGGCCAAAGCGATCTGTCGGGATTCCTCCCATGACGTAATGCGCGGTGGGAAACACCGGTATCGCATCCTGTACCGGATCGACACCAGCAAAGATTTTAGAGCTCTCTCGGATACCAGGTAGACGTTTTGCAATTACATCCTCACCCAGATGATCAACCTTCAACATCACGTGATCACCATCCGGGCCACATCCTAGCCCATCTCTCACCTCAGTTACGATAGAGCGGGCTACCACATCCCGGCTCGCAAGATCTTTAGCGTTAGGGGCATACTTCTCCATAAACCGCTCGCCATTCTTGTTGATTAGATATCCGCCTTCACCGCGCACACCTTCTGTAATCAGCATGCCTTTACCGGCTATACCTGTTGGGTGAAATTGGAAAAACTCCATATCCATCAGAGGCAATCCGGCACGCAGCGCCATCGCCATACCATCGCCAGTATTAATATGCGCATTGCTGGTGGTACGAAATACCTGACCGCAGCCACCCGTGGCTAACAGTGTCGTTTTGGATTCGATCAGCAGAGGTTCACCGGTGGCGATATTGAGCACCAGAGCACCAAGAATCACACCCTCTTCATCCTTGATCAGGTCGACAGCAAAGTATTCATCATAAAAGTGGGTCTTGGCCCGAATATTCTGCTGATAGAGTGTATGCAGAATGGCATGACCGGTACGGTCTGCCGCAGCACAGGTTCGAGCTGCCTGATCCCCACCAAAATTCTGACTCTGGCCACCAAAGGCTCTCTGGTAGATCTTGCCATTGGGCAGTCTTGAGAAGGGTACGCCGTTATGCTCAAGTTCGTACACCGTCGGAATCGCTTCACGACACATATACTCAATCGCATCCTGGTCACCCAGATAGTCGGATCCTTTCACTGTGTCGAACATATGCCAATGCCAGTTATCAGGCAACACATTGGCTAAGGCCGCATTAACACCACCCTGGGCAGCCACTGTATGAGAGCGGGTTGGAAAGACTTTGGATACAACCGCCACCTTCAGATTGGCATTCGCGAGTTGTAAAGCTGCATTCAGACCGGCTCCGCCGGCTCCCAGAATGAGCGTATCGAATCGTTGTTTTTCAAGTGCCATGTATGGTTAACCTTTTCTGTTCAAGCGACATGCGCAAGAATAATGACCTGCAGCACCCAGAGTGCGCAGCCGGTAAGTACAAAGCCGATCAGGGTCAGCAAGGAGACGCGAATTGCAGTTGGATGCACATAATCAATCAACACATCACGAATACCGACCCAGGCGTGTATCAATAACGAGGCAAAAAAGAGCAGCAGCCCAAAACCTACCAGTGGCTGAGCCACCCAGCTCTGCCAGGCAAGATGATCTGATGGTGCGTGAAAGATTAAATGCTGAAGCAAATAGAGGAAAAACAGCATCAGATAGATGGCGCTGGCACGTTGCAGAAACCAAGCCCTCAAACCACTCGCACGACGACTCATAGCAGACCCCCCATAAGTATCAGTGCCAATACCGGGGCTGCCAGAGTCACTCCCCAGGCCGTTTGACGATAGAATGGTTTATCAACGCCAATATCGATATCAATCAGCAGATAACGTATACCCGCCAGCAGATGGTGCATCAGTGCCCACAACATTAAAAACAGAACAAGCTTAACCAAGCCCAAACTGAAAAAAGCTTTTACGGTTGCAAAACCATCTGCACTTGAGAGGGAGAGATCAAATAGATAAATAAGCAGTGGAATGGAGAGCACCATTACCACACCTGTAGCACGATGAATAATCGACATGATGCCTGCCATAGGCAGTCGTATTTTAACGAGATTAAGAAAGACAGGTCTTGGTTTCGTGTCTAGCATAGTGGTGTATTCCAAAATTAAATTCAAAATAAACGATGGGGAACTAAAACGCTGTACCCGTCAACGAATCAAACAAGCCTAAAAGTAGCAAGTTATTAACTGTATATTAATGAAGCAGCTGATTTTTATGAGTGACATATATCGATCTCTTATCACTGCTGGCCATTAACGCTCTCTTCCTCAGGAAGAGAAATAGGATGGGGAGATTCTAAAGCTGATGCTTTTTAATTAAAGGAATCTCTCATCCTGCCCCTCTCCCGATAGAAGAAAGGATGTTGGATTTTTAAATTGTGCGCCGCACAATACATTGACAAAATATGCCAACCCAGAACAATTAGTTACCTCAATATTCAATATTCATCCAAGCTCACGATACCTCATCAACCACTTTTCATCATGCAGCTGGCACGCACCGAAGCCAGCGCAGTCATATTCAAAAGGCCGCGCACAGTGATACTTGGCGTCACAATGTGAGCCGATTTAGCGGTGCCAATCAATATCGGCCCAATCGCTATCCCTTCGCCTAAAACCTTGAGCATATTGAAGGAGATATTGGCCGCATCCTGATTGGGCATTACCAACAGATTGGCGCTGTCTTTGAGGCGCGAATTGGGGAAGCGACTTGCTCGAATCTCTTCTGACAGCGCCAGATCAGCATGCATTTCCCCTTCAATTTCAAGGTCAGGCATTCGTTCCCGAACCAATTCCAGGGTGTGCTGCATCTTGCGTGCAGAGGTCGACTCATGACTTCCAAAATTGGAGTGTGAAAGCAGCGCCACCTTAGGCTCGACACCGAACCACAACACCTCTTCTGCACATAGAGTGACGATTTCGGCTAGCTCTTCTGCAGTAGGATCCTCCTGCACATAGGTATCTGCCATAAATAGTGTTCCTGTGTGCAGCACCAGTGCATTCATGGAAGACAATTTATTCACCCCGCTCTCTCTACCGATGATCTCCTCGATATGCCTGAGATGTTTCTGATAACGTCCAACTATGCCACAGATCATTGCATCCACTTCACCCAATGAGAGCATCACTGCAGCCAATACAGTGGGATTTCTTTGCAGATACTTACGGGCCTCCTTTGGTGAAAAGCCTCGTCTCTCGACATGCTTAAAAAATAGTTGTGCATGACGCTCGAAATTGGGGTTCTCCAGCAGCTCAACCACTTCGAAATCATCATTCTCTACTAAGCGCAAGCCTAAAGCCTTGATCCCAGCAAGAATTACATTCCGACGTCCAATCAGTACCGGCCTGGCAATGCCTTGATCCACCGCCTGTTGCGCCACTTCCAGAATCCGCTCCTCCTCTCCCTCTGCATAGACCACCCGTCTGATATCTGAACGAGCCCGTTCAAACATAGGACGCATCGTCATGCTGGTGCGGAATACACGATTCTGCAATCGAGCACGATAGGATTCCAGGTCACTGATCGGCCTCAACGCCACACCAGACTCCATAGCTGCCTCAGCAACCGCGAAGGGCACAGAGACCATCAGGCGAGGATCGAAGGGCTTGGGTATCAGATAATCAGGACCAAATTGAAGGGACTGCCCACCATAGGCGGAACGAACAACATCAGATGACTCAACCTGGGCCATCTCAGCAATCGCCTTTACACAGGCCATCTTCATTGCACTGTTGATCTCAGTCGCCCCTACATCAAGAGCACCTCTGAACAGAAAGGGAAAACAGAGTACGTTATTAACCTGATTTGGATAGTCAGTACGGCCAGTGGCCAGAATGGCATCTGGCCGCACCGCCTTTGCTTCATCCGGTAGAATTTCAGGATTTGGATTGGCCAGGGCCATAATCAGCGGATTCGCAGCCATCTTCGGCAGCCAATCTGCTTTTAATACCCCAGCTGCCGAGAGGCCGAGAAAAACATCTGCTCCATCCAAAGCCTCCTCCAATGTGCGCATTGATGTATCGACAGCGTAGACCTCCTTATAAGGATCCATCTCTTCAGTACGACCCTCATAGACCACGCCCGCAATGTCGGTAACGATAATATTTTCCCGCTTCAACCCCAGATCAACCAGCAGACCGAGGCAGGCTAAAGCTGCAGCACCGCCACCGGCGGTGACCAGCTTTACCTCACCAATCTCCTTACCAACCACTTTCAGACCGTTGAGTATTGCCGCACAAACAACAATAGCCGTACCGTGTTGATCGTCATGAAAGACCGGGATATTCATCCGCTCTTTGAGTGCTTTCTCGATAATAAAACACTCTGGTGCTTTGATATCCTCAAGATTGATGCCACCGAAACTGGGCTCCAGACGAGCCACGGTCTCTATGAATTGATGCGGATCTTTTTCGTCAATCTCGATATCGAATACATCGATATCAGCAAACTCCTTGAACAGAACTGCCTTACCCTCCATAACAGGCTTGGAGGCCAGGCTACCGATAGCCCCCAAACCGAGTACCGCGGTTCCGTTGGTAATCACTGCCACCAGGTTACCTCTGGCAGTATAGTCAGCCGCTTTGTTAGGGTCAGACGCTATCTCTTCACATGCAGCAGCAACGCCGGGAGAGTAAGCCAATGCAAGATCCCTTTGATTGGCCATCGGTTTAGTCGATTTGATTTCAAGCTTGCCGGGTTTGGGAGACCGATGATATTCAAGTGCGGCCTTTCTCAACTCTTCAGACATAAAAATAGTTTTCCTGGGTTATCGATTACAGTTCGGCACCACCATTACAGGAAGGTGACTGACTTGAGTGACGTGGCGAACTGTTGACCCTAACAGACCGCTGCGAATAAAACCTTTACTGCAACTGCCAATCACAATTATATCGGCATTATGCTTTTCCGCCTCTTGCGGAATGCGATCTGCAGGATGACCGGATGTAACCAGAATCTCCCTTACCATAGAGTTCTTTTTTTCACAAAGCGCCATCTCTTCATGACAAAACTTTTCCAGCCGCTCTTTCATTTTTTTAAGGACCTTCTTCATACCCTCATGTTCAAGCTTTTCCAGTTTTTTTCCTGGTAGATAGGTGGAAAGCACTGCTTCACCTGTGCTTCCCAATGGTTCCAGAACATGCAACATAATGATCTCTGCATTGTAGCTCTGAGCCAGGCTGATAGCCTGCCTGAAAACCGGACGCATGTGTCGCCCCATATCGGTGGCATAAAGTATGGTTTTGATTTCAGGAATTGAACTCATTTAGTTATGCCTCACTTATAACCTTTCATCTGATCGATAAAATCAGGAAGGAACAGGGAAATCTGGGGTATATAGGTAATCAACATCAGGAATATCAGCAACAGACCCAACCATGGAAGTGCCGCACGAATGACCCAACCAATAGAGTTACCTGTAATACCCGCCGTAACAAACAGATTCAGCCCCACAGGTGGTGTCAGCATGCCTATCTCCATATTTACAACCATAATGATACCAAGATGAATAGGATCTATACCCAGCTGAGTGGCGATAGGAAACAGAATAGGCGCCATGATCAACAATACTGCAGAGGGTTCCATAAAGTTACCGGCTGCAAGCAATAGCAGATTCATCACAATCAGAAACATCCAGGGATCCAACCCCCAACCTACAATAGTATCCGCAATTGCATGTGGAATACGCTCTGTGGTCAACACATGGGCAAACAACATTGCATTGGCAATAATGAACAGCAGCATAATACTGACTTTTGCAGCATCCAGTACGGTATGCCTGACCTCTTCATCGATAAAAGCTTTTGGCAACGCTACCACTGATTGTGTCAGATTGCGCATCACCATGCCTGCACCATGTTCGCCATCATAGCGCCAGGGTTTGCCTTTCAAAGGCCCCATGTCCCGATAACCGAATACTGAGACAAGGAAAGCATATACAGCAGATACCGCTGCCGCCTCAGTCGGACTGGCGATACCACCATAAATCGAACCCAACACGATCACAATCAGCATCAGACCACCAGAGGCGATAAAACCTGATTTCAACAGCGACTTTATACCCGGCCACGGCTGAGAAGGTAGATTCATGATCCGTGCAGCCACGTAAATCGCTACCATCAACAACAATCCCATCATCAACCCTGGGATGAAGCCCGCCATAAACATCTTTGCTGCAGAGACCTCAGTTGCAGCTGAATAGACCAGCATAACAATTGAAGGTGGAATCAAAATACCCAAAGTACCTGCATTTGCGATAACCCCGGCGGCAAAGGACTCTGGATAGCCTGATCTCACCATCCCCGCTATCACGATAGTACCAATTGCAGCCACAGTCGCTGGTGATGAGCCAGATACCGCAGCAAACAGCATACAGGCCATAACTGATGCCATTGCCAATCCACCACGGATATGACCAACACAATCTACTGCGAAATTGATTAAACGTTTTGCCACGCCACCGGTTGATAGAAATGCTGATGATAGGATAAAGAATGGAATCGCTAACAGGGTGTAGTGTTCAGATAGTGCTTCGATCAGTTTCAGGGCAACTGAAGCCAGCGAGTCGCTGGAAAAAAACAGTATTGTGGCGATGCTCGACATACCCAAAGCCACCGCGATCGGCATACCGATCAGCATACAAATGAATAGCAGAAGAAATAGGGTTGCTGTCGCCATTACTTGACTCCCCCATTCAGATTTTGCCCTTCAGCGGCAAGTTCCTCCGCCAAGCGCATGCTCTCTTCCGCTTCATTGGTATGTGAGAATCCGATTGACTCACCTCTGATCACACGCCATAACAACTGCAGTAACCGCACAGAGAAAAATACAAAGCCGATAATAAGAATACTGTGGGCGACCCAAGTTTCTACCGGGATATCCTCAAGCTCGATGCCGATCTTTTTCATCTTCGACAGATAGATCCAGGAACCATATAAAAACAAGCTACAGTAGACCAGGCTGAGCACGACTGCGACAAGAGATAGAAAACGATGGATTGAATCGGGTAGTGTTTTGACGAAGGCATCCACACCAATGTGAGCACCAACCTTCAGACCGTATGAGATACCGAAGAGTACAAACCAGGCAGATAGATGCAGGGTGAGTTCCTGAGCCCAAAGTAGACCTGTATTGAATACAAAACGTAGCACCACTTCAAGAAAAACCAATAGGGTCATTGCAACCAGCAGTAGAGAGATAATCCCCTCTTCCGCTTTATTCAGTATTTGCTTAAGCATTAAGATTCTCCTCTGACCTCCGCAGTGCCATATCTTTTGGCAATCTTGGAAATCCCTATCCTGCCCGGACTTGTAATTGTTATCCTAGAATTCTTGTAGTGTAAATGGGATCACCCAATGGGTGAGTATAAATACCATTAATTGATGTGGCATATCACTACCTTACGTCAAATTTCAGCGGTCAACTGCGGAATCTAGGATTATTAGTTGCCGAATTCAATCGGGGCTAGAACCCGATTGAATTCAGTAGGTTTATGTAATGTCTCAAATTGCAAGTAGATCTGTCGGCTTACAAGACCGATCCCCATTCACACAGCCTAACCATCCCTATTATTTTGCACTCAGATAAGGTCATTCAACTACTGAGCCCTTACCCCTCGGTTGGCAAACTGATACCTTTTTTGGCCGACAAACAACAAGTGACATCACACAAGTGTAGTCGAGGGTTACATATTGTTTGAATTATAAGCTGCGTCAATCAGCTCCTTACCGATCTCATCCTCAAACTCTTTCCAGACAGGCTTCATTACTTCAACCCACTGGGCGCGCTCTTCGGCACTGAGTGAAATGAGAGTACTTCGTCCAGAGTCAATAATCTTCTGACGGTCATCCACACCCTTCTGCTCGGCAACCGAGTTACCAAATACAATGGCTTCATCCAGCGCTTTTTTGACTTCAACACGAATATCATCCGGCAGATCCATCCAGAATTCGGTAGAGGTTACCACCATATAGTCGAGCAGACCGTGGTTGGACTCAGTAATATAGGGTTGCACTTCAAAGAATTTTTTGGAATAGATGTTGGACCAGGTATTCTCCTGACCATCGATGGCCCTGGTCTGTAACAGGGTAAATACCTCTGAGAACGGTTTTTTAAGCGGTGTGGCCTTAACTGCCTTGAATTGTGCTGCCAATACATCAGAAGTCATAATACGGAATTTCTGCCCTGAGGCATCTGCCGGAACATGAATGGGTTTACTGGAAGAGAGCTGTTTCATACCGTTGTGGATATAGCCCAAACCGGTTAAACCCTTTTTCTTAATAGAGCTTAATAATTTTTGGCCAGCTTCACTTTTTTGAAAGCGTTCGACCGCCTGCATATCTTTAAACAGAAAAGGTAGATCATAAAGCTGAAGTGAACGGGTAAAGCTCTCAAATTTCGACAAAGCAGGTGCTGCTAACTGCACATCACCCAGCAGCATGGCTTGCAGAACCTTGTTATCACCAAACAACTGGGAGTTGGGATAGACCTCAACAACCACTTTGCCAGCAAGACGCTCTGCAACCAGATCCTTGAATTTATTGGCCATCTGGCCCTTTGGTGTATTTTCAGCCACCACATGTGAAAATTTGATCACAATAGGTGCGGCTGACAGGGGAGCTGCCACTAGTGTAGCTAGCAGCGCGAATAGGATACAGGCTCTTCTCATAATGATCCTCCAGAATGGAATCTTAAATTATTTTGGATAACCCGAAAGCAACGGATTGGGGTGAAGGAGAGCAATAAAGGGGCCAACTGTGGTGAAAGTGGAGAATACCAGGGTAATAAAGGGGTGAATCAGAGCGCGTTATCGAACGAGCGTACATAAATCGGCGGATTTCCGCCCATTTCTACTATCTGTAGTGGGGAGATTTCACACATTAAGAAGAGTAAGAAATGCCCTACCCACAGAGGCAGGTAACTGGCACTACTCAATAAACGGGATTAGCGGTCGACGGTGTCCTTCCATGAGACATCCCAGGGGCTATTGAGCCATCGACTCGCTCGATCGGAAAATCCACCGGTGTCTGGTGACTCAGGCACAGCGGTGATCTCGATACTCTCTTCAGCCGCAACATCATCAACACCAACAATCTCTTCAGATTCAGCTACAAAACTGAGTTTATTCAAAGAGGCCCCAGACGAAAGCAGTTTCTGATCCTTTTCAAGATTGGAGATAACCCCCTTAAGGATCTCTTTCATTCCATCCGGATAGACTGGATTGGCTAACATACCCTCGACATCTGCCTTCATCTCGTCGATCTTCTGTGCTGCTTTATCTCGTTGCTGCTTCTCCTGATTATCAAGCTCAACAAGCTGTTTTTTTATCACTTCAGGTGAGACAGGGACCGGCGAACCAGGGGTTGGCACACCTCTTTTACGAAGTAAAACCCGCATCGAGACAGCGGTCTGGGCAGTTCGTTTGAACTCATCGAGAAGATCGAGGGGGCTAGACTCCTGATCATCACTTGAGAGAGAGATGAATTCGATATTTTCGTCCTGAGAATAATCCAAGCCAGAGTAGTGGAGTATCTTTTCCAGCTGACTCTTAATAAGGGTTTCCAGGTTGTTGAAATAGACCTGAATCTGTTTGACAGGCAAATTGCGTAGACTTTCGCTCAAGGAGCTGAAGAGATTCAGTGCACTCTCTGGAAGATCCTTGGAAGGAACACCCAGCACCAATACAGAACTGAGACTCTCCTGCATGCCCTCTATTGCATTAGTGATTTCGACAATCTGTTGAAGTATTCTGCGCTTACCTTCCAGCTTGGCGATATCGTTCTGCATATTGTCAGTTAGTGGATCGTTTAAAGGCATTGCTACTCCTTACGGTTTTTTACCTGCAGAACAGTACTAGGCTTGGTTCGGAAAACCATCAATTTTGACGCGAATTTTGAAATCCAAGGCTTAGCGTTGTTGCGGGCCTCTCTCTATAGGAATGTAGCGGCAAAAAAGCACGCTGCTTGAATAAAATTAATTCCCAAGCTAGCTGATTTATGAGCACTATTAAATGTACTCAGTGTTTAATTTCACAGTTGATGAGTCATGCTTTTGCAGGTGTTGTTACTTAACGGCTGGCACTAGTGTGGTGGTGTAGGGTGTAGGGTGTAGGGTGTAGCCCTGCCGCACCATCAGGTTGCGGGTTTCTCAATAACCCCGCTACCAGCAAGTGTTTAGTTTATCCTGGTTTCCGCAGTTGGCCGCTGACATCTGCTGTAAAGTTACTGAAGTTTATGCCCACCCATTGGTGAACTCATTTACGCTACATCAATTTGTGAAAGATGTCGGTTAGCCTGCTCGTCAGGTGGTTTCGGTTGGGCATGGTGCGGCAGGGCCGCACCCTACTTCGCTTGAATTATATGGGCACCTCTATTAATTGCTTGTGTCCATATGTCAGATAGGTGTGGCATGAGCAGAAGTGCGGTGATCTCTGAAAAAGACCTTTTTAAATCAGGCCGCTCATTTTTTAGTTGCACGAATAATCCGTGCCAGATCGTGAGCAAATGCCTGTGCGACCTGGCTCCTGCCTAGCTCATTGAGGTGGCCACCATCGGAGGTATAGCTACCGATCAGAGCGTAGTATTCTTCTCCATCCATGCTGAATGATTCCCGACGACCGTTGGCATAGGTCGATTGACTTCGTGCAATATCGACTACATGAGTATCACTGTAATTATCGAGTAGCAGACGATTAAACTGATTGCGCTTACGATTATCCAGCTTGCTATTGTTTGCTCTGCCAAGCATCTCTCTGATCCAGACACCAAGCCCGCCAGGACTATGTCTGAGAGGTGTTGTGGTGTGAATAAAGGTGATCTCTGGGTGTCTCTGAATCAGTCCATCCATGGTGTTTTTATACGCTGAGAATAGCTCAGACACATCAGATTCGCGGTTGATGTCGATATAACAGAACTTTAACAATGCATAATCGATCTTGTTTGAGAGTTCCTGATCGATTATCCGCTCAAAGTCTTCACATTTTGTCAGTGGCTTTTGGTTTTGACCAATCGGTGTATGTACCAGACAGCCAGACTGACGCTCAGCAAGATAACTTTCAAGATCGAGAATTGGGAGATCCTGTTGTGATTGCCGGGCAAGTTCCTCTAAGCCGGTAATAATATTTTCACCTACAGACTGATGGCCAAAAAATATGCTTGCACGCTTCAGCGTTTCCATATCCGCTTTAAATTGCTGTGACATACCAGGTTCCCATTGCTTTGAATCCGTCTGGCAAGCAGCCAACAGAGAGAGGCTGATTGTGATACAGAGGGTGATTAATATTCTCATTATTTATTGCACAACTTTACAAAACACCTTTACAAAATTTTGTAAGCCTCCAGTAGAAGCTTTTCCGTTGTTTCCCAGTCTATACACTCATCTGTTACTGAAACCCCATACTTCAAATCAGATGGATGCTCGGTGATATCCTGCCGTCCGGCATTTAGATGACTCTCCAGCATCGCCCCGAGTATCATTGCATGCCCCTCACCAGTAGATCTTGAGTGAGCAATCTGCTTGATCAGATCGTGCCATACGATCACCTGGCGCTCATAGTTTTTTCTGCTGTTGGCATGAGAGCAATCAACCATCAATCTAGGTGCCAGACCAGCCTTACGAAGAGAATCAGCGACATAGAGTACATCTGCACTATCGTAGTTTTCGCCCCGGCTTCCACCACGCAGTATCAGGTGGGTATCCTCATTACCTGTAGTAGCGATGATAGATGACTCTCCCGACTCATTGATGCCCAGAAAGGTATGGGGATTCGCCGCAGACAGCATCGCATCTATGGCAACTTTGGTATTGCCATCGGTTGAATTTTTAAAACCAACAGGTGTTGAAAGACCTGAAGCCATCTGTCGGTGGGTCTGACTCTCAGTGGTTCTTGCACCAATCGCCACCCAACCCAATAGATCACCAATATACTGGGGCGTGAAAGGTTCCAGAATTTCACTCGCTGTTCCTAGCCCAAGCTGATTGATATCCAGCAGCAGCTGTCTGGCAAGTTTCAAACCCCGGCTCATATCGAATGAACCATTCATCTCAGGATCATTGATCAATCCCTTCCATCCGATCGTGGTTCGAGGCTTTTCAAAATAGACACGCATTAACACCAGCATCTTGTCATTGAGACTTTCAGCCAGCGGTTTCAGGCGTTGTGCATACTCCATTGCTGAATCGGGGTCATGAATTGAGCAAGGCCCGACAATCACCAGGGGGCGATCATCCTCCCCAACCAGAATATGATGAATAGCCTCCCGCACCCTGACGACATGATCGTATATCTCGTCACTGACCGGCATCGCCTGCAGAAGCTCTGATGGCCGGATCAGTGGCTGGGCACTGGCTACTCGTAAATTCGAAACTCTTTTTAATAATGCAGGTTGGTCTTGGTTCATAATGAACAACTCTCTCGTGAATTTGCTCAACACTATTCATTCGTGATTGGTGGGGCATCGCCCCACCCGACAAAATTGTTAGCGTTTAGGATATGGCCATACCTCACCAATCCACAGATAGCTGAATCGTGCGGCCATCCTGTGCACCTTTAATAAGTCCATCAGCCCGATAGTGTAGATAGGCCTCAATAGCAGTATAACCGTTATCTAAAGACTGCCCCGCATCATCATGATCAGGATCCATGCCGTTAACTACTTCCCAGTCATCCGCCATACCGTCCATATCCCTGTCCTTTTGCATGCTCTTATCTCTCAATCCCTGAAGAAACCACTCATCATCGGGATTTTGCGGTGCCCCCCTTCTCCAACCACCCGTTCCGGTGATAACCTCGCTGATCGTACGGCGGGTCACCCTGTCCCGAGGAAAAGCACCCGCCAACGCCAATACCTTCAGATAGGCCTTGGTTGCCTCTTCAGTTTCAACCTCTGCCACAGGAAACTCTCTCTGCGCCAACTCTCCCTCGCGACTGAAGCCAATTTTAAAAGAGGAGAAAAAGCCCACATCTCCTGGACGATCGACTCGACCATAGCCTGCCAAGTGGTTTCCATGCAGATAGTATTTGCCATGATCACTGAAATGATAGAGCGTTACCCGATCGGCACTCGGCCCCCGCTTGTAATAGTTGCCAACGATATTAATACCCGCGGCAGGCTTATGGCCGTCATGCCCCAGGCCCTCTTTAAAGTCGTAGATGACATTGTTACGAAAATCTGCAGGTTTCTCTTTTACATATGGGGAGAGTGAAGGATTTCTTCTCGAGTTATGAGCAAACAGATTGTGATGTATGGAGATATTGCCGCTATTCGGATAGGCGCTGAGCAAGGCGAAATTATGCGCTACATCTTTACTGTGCCCAGCTGGGTCTGACTCTTCCAGTGTACACCACTGTACTGTGACTTCTGATGAATGAATGATATCGAGCAGTTCATCATTTCCCCAGGCCAGGGAGAGATGGTCGAGGATAATCCGCTCAGACTTTGGAAGTTGAATCACATCTCCAGTATGTCCTCTTACCGGCTTTTGGCGTATACGTAAGAAGCGGATAATAAGATCATGTAGCCGCTCACCATTTTGCGGGGCTGCAACGATCCGTCCAACCAGCGTGATGCCCGGGCTTGGGGCACTCTCCCCGGCAATGGTGATATTGGAGTGTTGAATACGCAAATCTCCACGAATCACACCAGCAACATCGAATACCACAATTCTCGGACCTTCAGCTGCCGCTGCAGCCTGCAGACTGCCGGGGCCTTGAGCATTCAGGTTAGTCACTCTGATAACCCGGCCACCTCGTCCACCCACTGAGACAGCACCAAATCCCTCTGCACCTGGAAATGCGGCAACGGGGTTATCAAAAGCTGCACTGACCGTTACATTAACCAGCCATAGCCCAACCATCCCTAAAAGGTAGAACAGCACCCTCAACCGTTGACCAACTATCGAGTGAGGCATCTCCATATCGTCTCCTTGGTAACTCATTTAGCAATCTCTGCAACTGTTGCACTCAATAGCTGTGCCAGATCACGAGGGTCTAATTCAATCTCAAGTCCCCGTTTCCCTGCGCTCACATAGATAGTTGAAAAACCTTCGGCTGAGGCGTCTATCACCGATGGTAATTGTCGTTTTTGTCCTAATGGACTGACGCCACCCAGAACATAACCACTGCTTCGCTGCACTGCTCGCGCATCAGCCATGGTCGCCTTTTTGACCTTCAAAACTTTTGCCAGAAGTTTGAGATCCAGTTTCGATGAGACGGGCACTACAGCTACCGCCAATCCCTTCCCTTCCAGGGAGACCACCAGTGTTTTAAAAACCAGATCAGCAGGCAGACCAAGTTTTTCCACCGCCTCCATACCAAAGGATTCATGCTTCGGGTCATGTTCATAACTATGGGTGGTGTAGGAAATGCCAGCCCGCTTAGCCACCTCAATAGCTGGTGTCATCAATCATCTCCCGTGGTATAGGCAACAACCTGGTGAGTGATATACATAATCAATAGGACAGCAGCACCGAAAAGATAGAGACCGGTATGTATCTCAATCTGGGCTACCACCCCCAGTTTTACAGTTACGATCATAACTGCCACCACCATCACATCCAACATCGCCCAGCGACCGAAATCATGCATCCATTTAAGCCAGCGAGAGAAATGGGGCGATCCAATCTGGCGACTGTGCAACAACAGAAATAGAAACGCTATCTTAAACAATGGCAATAAAACACTGAACAAGCCCACTACGATGAACAGAAACCAGTGCTCCCGCTTAAACAGTTCCACAACACCGGAAATAACAGAAAAGGAGTTGGCAATAAACAGAAATTTAGTCAGAGTCAACATCGGCAGCCAGAGACCGAAAATCAATAATCCGCCGGATAACACCAACAGTACCTTCAGGCGCCTGGCAACCTCTAACGGTATCTGAATCTCTTGGTTTTTTGCTTCAACCTGCATCTTGCAACCGGCCTGGCATCATCACAGTAAAACAGATCATCGATATGCAGTAGTTGCAATCATCAGAGGTAAACAGTTCAGCTGGATAGCCATAAATTATCTTCAATCAGCGCGGCAGTCATTTTCATAATGAGTAGTGATCGCCTATATCCTTACTGGAAAATCTTGCCATTGTGTCTGATCCACCCGCCTTCATGCCGACCCTGTGGATCATGGTGAGTCCAGTGGACTACCCCACCCTTCTCATTCCACTCATAGACACCATGGATCTCTACCCGGTCTCCCACTTTAATACCTTCCAGACGAGGCGCCAAATCGATATTGTGTGCGACTAAAAGTGTACGCCCCGAGTCAACACGAACAATAAAACGTTGATGACGACTACCTTTGCGGTCATCGGGTAACAGCTTTTTCACCTTACCCGCAAGGGTAAGCTGCAGATCCTGAGCCCGAGTCTTAAAAGCCAACTCGATCTGTTCCTGAGTAACGGCTTTAGCAGACTCAGAAACAGGGGGAGTGACTACATCGTCTGGGGACCATAACCCCAGATAGCCTGCAGCGACCAAAAGCAGCAGGGCTAAAATTTTCTTCAATAGAGACACGCTGAATATTTACCCATTGGTCGTTTACCCTCCAGCAGAAGGTCTATTAATTGACCCGTTGGCCAGTGATATAACGACCACCATCAAAGGCACTAAAGAACTCCTTCAATAGAGGGTTTTCAATCGGTTCAATCACAGGATCGTGAGTCAGATTGCGCTCGGCCACATAAGTCTCATCGCTTGAGCCATGCACCAGTACCCGATACCAGGGCATATCTTTCGGGGGTTTTGACCTGGCCACTTGCTCATACCATTCATCGGAAAGCATGAACACAGGATCAATATCAACTACCACGCCGCGATAGTTAAAAAGACGATGGTGAACCAGATCACCCACTCCAAACTTTGCATGGCCGGTCTGGATTTCAGAGTTTGACAAGAGCGACTCCCAATTGATGAGGTTTCACCTCATATTACCTATAAAAGTGAGCTTGAGCCATTGTTGGCTTTTTACTGACCGAGTGGTACTAATCAGACCATAAGTATGCGCCAACTCCGTCACTCTGCAGCGATCCTTATTACTTCACAAACTGATTCTCTGATGCTTTATGGCCGCTATTAAGCGAGGCCCACTCTTGATATCATCGCGCATTGCTTTTTTTGGGGGGGACACTTCTAACATGAAACTGGCCAATTTTTATACAACAGAAGACGATCGAGTCTCCTTTTCGCGGCATCAAGCGAGTCATTTTGCAAAAGATATTGCTAATGATTTCAATCCAATACATGACGCCGACGCAAAAATGTTCTGCGTCCCCGGAGACTTGCTGTTTGCAGTTGCTGTTGACCATTTTGGCTTGAGCCAAAAGATGTGCTTCCACTTTTTCGGCATGGTCACCGATCAAAAGCTGATCTTTTCCGACAGTGGTGATTCCAAAATAGACATCATTGACGATGAAGGAAAAAAATTCCTAGGCATTCAGAGAGATGGAGAAATCAGTCGTGATGCTTCCTTGATCAGTAACCTTACTCAGGGCTATGTTGCCTTTTCAGGTAAGACCTTCCCGCACCTGCTGGTTCCTTTGATGGCGCAGCAGAATGTCATGATCAATCCTGGCAGACCCCTGGTTATGTACCAGAGCATGGAGTTCACTCTTGAACACCTCAATGAGATGCACGAGCCATTTTTGGAATCCACCAACTCCAGCCTGGAAGTGCAAGGTAAAAAGGCCATTGCTAAACTCGATTTTCATATCATGGAGCAAGGTCAGGAGGTGGGTCATGGCACCAAGTACATGGCGCTGCGTGGCCTGCAAACCTACCAGGAGGAAGGCATGCAGCGTGTAGTGGATAGCTACAACAGCTATAAAGAGGCTTACTCTTAAGGGCACCTCTATTAACCAGGCCGCAAGAAGGGCCTAGGGCCTGTTACTTGTAATGGCTCTTGTCCAGACCATATTTTTGCATCTTGTCGTAAAGGGTTTTGCGGGGAATACCAAGCGCTTCCATGGTATTTTTCAAACTGCCCTTCTGTATTTCGAGCTGCTGTTTGATCAGACTCTTCTCGAAACAGTCAACCTGTTGAGGCAGTGTAATAGCGGACTCATTGCCCACCTCCTGCATCAGAATCGTTAGATCGTATCCAACATTCTCCCCCAGCAATACATAGCGATCGGCAATATTACACAGCTCACGTACATTGCCCGGCCAGGGGTGGGTCAACAACACCCGAATCTGCTCACTGTTGGGTGGCGGTACTTCACGCCGATATCTGGCGCCTGCCATCAACAGAAAGTGTTGAAACAGTAGGGGTATATCTTCGCGACGATCGCGCAGAGGGGGAATCTCCAGAGTCACCACATTCAATCGATAGTAGAGATCCTCACGAAACTCACTGCGTTCCCCGGCGGCCTTGAGGTCAATTTTTGTAGCCGCCACCACTCGCAGATCAAGAGGAACCAGTGTGTTTGAACCCAGCCGTTCTATCGCCCGCTCCTGCAATACCCGTAACAGATGCACCTGAACCGGAGTTGGCATACTTTCAATCTCATCGAGAAAAAGTGTGCCGTGATTGGCATGTTCAAAACGTCCGACACGTCGCCCCTTGGCACCGGTAAATGCACCAGGTTCATGTCCAAACAACTCACTTTCGATCAGATTGTCGGGCACTGCGCCACAATTGACTGCGACGAAATTGAACTCCCGTCGGCGACTCTGTTCGTGTAGAGAGCGAGAGACCAACTCCTTACCTGTGCCTGTCTCTCCCAAGAGCAGAACATCCGCATCAGTATCAGCAATCTGGGCAATGGTTGAGCGCAAGCGCTGCATGGCCGGTGATCGCCCTATGATGCGTGGGCCTGGGACATTGTTTTGAGTATCCAGTTCATGACGCAGGGATCGATTCTCCAAGGTCAGTGCCCGCTTCTCCAGTGCCCGTTTAACCGTTTCGATTAGCAACTCTGCAGCAAAGGGTTTTTCGATAAAGTCATATGCCCCATCACGAATCGCTTTTACTGCCATCGCAATATCACCGTGACCGGATATCAAGATCACCGGCAAGTCACGATCTATCTCCTGAGCCTTGAGCAGAAACTCAATACCATCCATTCCCGGCATCTTGATATCGCACACCACTACCCCGGGCCAGTCATAGGAGAGTAGTGGCAATGCCCTGTCGGCACGCTCCAAAGCATTAACATCATAGCCAGCCAACTGAAGTGTCTGCGTGTTGGCAATGCGTATGTGTTTCTCATCATCAATAAAAATGACAGGGGGCTTGCTCGACATGTTTCGGTTTAATCCTCTGGTTCGGTAAAACCATCTGCTCTTTTTTCTGCCAGGGGTAGCTGTAAAGTAAACAGAGCGCCAGCCCGATGACTGTTCCGGGCTGAGAGTGTACCACCCATACTTTCGATAATGTGATGAGAGATAGAGAGTCCCAAACCCAATCCACTCTCCTTGGTTGTGAAGAAGGGGTCGAAAATTCTTGCCAGATGATCTGCTGCTATCCCTGGGCCATTATCCAATATTTCGATCTGCAAACTGCCATCCTGCCTCACCATCTCAATCGATACCCAGCGGTTATCCTGGTTTTCCATTGCATTGGTCGCATTACCGATCAGATTCACCAGTACCTGCTCCAAACGTACTGGATCAGCCATTACCATAGGGTCCTGTCCGGTGAGTTTAATCTGTATCTCCGTGCCACTTTTGCGCAGCTGAGGCTGCAGAATACGCTTACTTGCCTCTATCACATTATGCAGTGAAACCGGCCGCCTCGATCCATCTGTTTTGCGGGCAAACAGCTTCAGCTGAGAACTGATTTGAGTCATGGTTTCGATCAGTTCTGAAATCTGCTCAAGATTCCAGCTCACATCGGCACAGCGCTCCTGTTCAAGTAGCTTGCGGGCATTATCTGTATAGGTGCGGATTGCCGCCAAAGGCTGATTCACTTCATGGCTGATACTGGCAGACATCTGGCCGAGCATCGCAAGCTTGGCCGCTTGAATCAACTCATCACGGGTCTCTCTTAATGCCTCTTCAGTACGCCTTCGTTCCTCGATCTCCTGGTGCAGATCAACAGTTCGTTCCTGAACTCTCTGTTCCAGTCGATCACGGGCCTCCCGCAAAGAGTGGTTGGCCTCCGCCTCATAGGCTGCACGTTCCCTGTTTCTTCTGTATCGCAGCTGCATCAAAACCCCGATAAGCAATAGCACAGTGAAGGCAAAACTGGTGGCACCAATAGCATGCAAGACCGCCTGGTTGACCTTTTTCAGTGGGATCAGCAAGTGCACCTGCCAACCCGCATCCGCCATCGATTGCTTCAACATCAGATAAGATGTAGCCCGTTTGCCCTCTCCTTTTATATCAATTCTCTGTGTGGCATTTTCCAACTGCTCCTGGCGAATTACCTCCATTGGTTTCACCTCAGCACCTGAATAGCGTCGACTCTCATGGATGCGTTCTCTTTCACTATCTGAAAGGGGTAAGAGGCTTCGAAAACGCCATCTGGGACGGGTTGTGATAAAAATAACACCCACTGGATCGGTGACAATCACTTCCGTTTCACGCCCCTGCCACTGCTTCTCTATATTACTCAGATCAATTTTGATCACTACAGTACCCAGAATGCCGCCGTCATGACGTACTGGATAGGCAAAATAGTAGCCCCGCCTGCCAGATGTGGTTCCCAGGGCATAGTATCGTCCGAGCTGTCCCTGCATCGCCTGTTTAAAATAGGGCCGATAGCTGAAGTTGCGACCTACGAAGGGTTTCTCAGACTGCCAATTGCTGGCAGCAATCGTTAACCCTTCCTGATCCATCAAGTAGGTGTCAGAGGCACTTGTTATATTATTTATCGTCTCCAGGTAGCGATTCAGAGCATTAATTCGCTCCCTATCCCCTGGACGTTTGAGCAACTCCACCAAACGCGCATTGGTGGAGAGCAACTCTGGCAGGAATTCATACTTTTCCAGCTGAGCCTGCAGATAGTTGACATAGATATTGAGCTGACGCTCCCCAGAGAGCGAGGTCTCATGTTGCGCGCGAGCCCGCACGAAATTGCTGACCTGCCAAAGCAAAATCAGGTAGATTATCGCTACCAGCAGAATGGTGATCCACTTTCTGCTCGGCATACGATTCCATCTTGTAAAGGGTTTGAACGGAATTTCCACAACAGATAACCATAGCCTACAGAGGTCTATAGTGCCTGAAACTCATGATAGCTTCACTGGGTATGGGAATTGGGTGGCAGCGGGTATCAGCCACACCCCGGCACACGATTCCACTGCTGCCGCTGCTCCCTTCCGGGCCTGACGGGGTTCACAGCTTCTCGTTGCGGGGGGACCGATACCAACCGCCATAAAAGGTGAGACGGGGGATTATACCGATAATTGATAACCATAAAAGGGTTAATATGAGCTACTGCGCTTTCAGACAGGCAGAATCGGTAAACCCGGCATCTTTGAGCAGAGGGCTTAATCCTGCAAAAACATTTTTCAACAGAATCGATTGAGCCTGGTCATTGGGATGAATGCCATCGTTTTGCATCAAAGAGAGATCCAGTGCCACCCCTTGCAGAAAGAACGGCACCAGGGGAACCGATTCCGCTTTGGAGACGTCATAGTAGACTTGATGGAAAGCTTTGGTGAATTCAGGGCCATAATTGGCAGGCAGACGCACGCCCAACAACAGCACCGCTGCCCCGGCCTGCTTGGATAGTCTGACCATCTGCTGCAGATTGTCGTGCATCTCCCGACTCGCGATGCCCCGCAGACCATCGTTACCCCCGAGCTCAATAATCACAATGATCGGCTGATGTTTTTTTAACAATGCGGGCAGACGACTGCGACCACCCTGGCTGGTGTCACCACTGACACTGGCATTGATCACTTGAAAAGGGCCACAATGGACATTCAGCTGTTGCGTCAGAAGGTTCACCCAACGGGACTCTGTAGTCACCCCATAACCGGCACTGAGACTATCACCGACAACCATCAGGGTAGTCTCTGCCGAACATAAAAGCGGCAGACCAGTCAGTAATAAGTGTAACCATATCCGTAGGACTTTTTTCATGTTGCAAACATCTCCCAACCCTCATCCTGTGACCGCCAAGGGACTGATGAAGTTCGTCGAAACTTCCCAAGGCAGGCTAGATATTCTGCAACAGATCGACCTGGAAGTCGCTTCCGGTGAAGCAGTGGCCATCCTTGGCGCATCAGGCTCAGGCAAATCGACACTGCTAGGTCTGCTGGCGGGACTGGATGAAGCTTCAGGTGGAGATGTCTCACTCTTTGGCACCCCCCTGGGTGGTCTTGACGAGGATGGACGCGCCGCCCTGCGCGCAGGTCAGGTTGGCTTTGTATTTCAATCTTTTCAGCTTCTCAGTGGCATGACTGCCTTGGAAAACGTCATGCTTCCGCTTGAGCTTGCCGGACAGGGATCAGCAGAGCAGGCCGCAAAAGAGGCCTTGTCACGAGCCGGTCTTGCTGAACGCCTCACCCACTACCCTTCACAACTATCAGGTGGTGAACAGCAGCGTGTAGCCCTGGCCCGGGCTTTTGCCCCAAGCCCAAAAGTATTGTTTGCCGATGAACCCACTGCCAACCTGGATGCCCATACCGGGGAGAAGGTGGCTGAACTGCTGTTTGAACTTCAGCATCAGAGTGACACGGTACTGATCCTGGTTACCCATGATGAGATGCTGGCACAACGTTGTGATCGACGACTCTATCTGCGAGAGGGCCGTCTGGAGAGCGAGCGATGAATCCCATCCACCTGGCATTGAAACTGTTGCGCAGAGATTGGCGCGCCGGGGAGTTGCGGCTGCTGGCCTCCGCCCTGGTGATCGCTGTCGCTTCCGTTACAGCAGTCGGTTTCTTCACCGATCGCATCGAGCGTGCCATGGCACAACAGGCGACAGAGGTTCTGGCTGCAGATCTGAGAATAGAGAGCAACAAACCCGTTGATGATGCGCTCAGGATTGAAGCAGAAACGCATCAGCTGCAGCTGGCAACCACCCTGACCTTTCCAAGCGTGGTTCTGAATAACGGCAATACCCAGCTGGTACAGGTGAAATCGGTTTCGGAAAACTACCCCCTGCGGGGAAAACTGCAGGTCCGGGATCAGGTTAATGGCGAGACCCGCTACGCCAATGGTCTACCCAATACAGGAGAAGCCTGGCTTGAAGAGCGTCTGCTCCCCCTGTTGGCGTTGCAGATTGGTGACCACTTCAAGCTGGGAAAACTTGAGTTCACAGTGACCCGCATCATCACCTATGAGCCCGACAGATCCGCCAACCTTTTTCAGTTGGCGCCCAGGGTAATGATCAATCAGCAGGATGTGGCCGAAACCGGATTGCTGGGACCAGCCAGTCGTGTCCGACACAACCTGTTGGTTGCCGGCACCCCAAGCCAACTCAGTGCATACCGGGAGTGGGTGGATGCCCAAAATATCTCCGGTATTCAGCTGCAGGATATCCGCGCCGCCCGCCCAGAACTGAGATCGGCCCTCGACCAGGGTGGCCGCTTCCTGCGGCTGGCTGCAGCCACCGCGATTCTGCTCTGTGTGGTTGCGGTGGCCCTCTCCAGTCGACGCTTCGTCGAGCGACAAGCCGATACCAGCGCCCTGCTGAGGTGTCTGGGAGCCAAGCGACGGCAGGTTCTGCTGATCTTTGTGATCCGCCTGCTAGGGCTGGGTTTGATTGCCAGTCTTGTCGGTAGCCTGTTGGGACTAGCGGCGCAAAGTGTGCTGGTGGCGCTGGTCGGACACTGGTTCACTCAACAGATACCAGCGCCCTCTGCCTGGCCTCTCCTATCCGGGCTTGCCACGGGCGTGTTGGTATTGATCGGCTTCTCACTACCCACCGTGACCCGATTGGCGGAAGTGCCACCGCTGAGGGTCTTCAGACGTCACCTGGGAGCCCCACCGATCAGTTATCTGTTCTTCATTTCTGCTGCATTTGTCGCCTTGGCCATCCTGTTGGTCTGGCAGATCGGTGACGATCAACTGGCTTTTAAACTGATAGGCGGGCTGCTGGCAGGGCTGCTGCTGTTACTGCTGATTTCGAGAGCGCTGGTCACCCTGCTCACCCCGCTACGAAACCGAACCGCAGGATCCTGGCGCTATGGCCTGGCCAGCCTCTCCCGCAACCCCACCACCACCAGCGTCCAGCTCAGTGGCTTTGGACTGGGGATGACAGTACTGCTGGTGCTAGCCCTGGTGAGGATCGACCTACTGAGCAACTGGCGTGAAGCGCTGCCGGAAAACAGCCCCAACCAGTTTCTGATCAATATACAACCAGATCAGGTGGATGGGGTCGATGATCAACTACATAGCAGTGGCATCTCCTCAGCTGGACTCTACCCGATGATGAGGGGGCGACTGATCAGCATCGATGGCAAACCTGTCTCCGCTGATGACTATCCAACTCCAAGAGCCCAACGTCTGGCCACCCGGGATTTCAATCTCAGTCAGGCCACCCGTATGCAGAGCGACAACAAGATTGTTTCAGGCAGTTGGTGGACGGAAGCAGACTGGGGTGAATCCTGGTTCTCTGTCGAGGAAGGCATTGCCAAAACCCTCGGCATACCAATCGGCGCAACCCTGGTATTCGAGGTCGCCGGCCAACAGGTCACCGGTAAGGTTAACAATCTCAGGTCAGTGAAATGGGACTCCTTCAACGTCAACTTTTTTGTGGTGGGTACGCCAGGACTGATGCGGGACCTGCCGGCGACCTATATCACCAGTTTCTATCTACCGGATGAGAAGCGCCAGCTGCTGCATGAGCTGATTCAAAACTATCCAAGTATCACCGCACTTGATGTCACCGCATTGATGAAGCAGGTGCGGGCTATCATGGATAGGGGCTCAATGGCGGTTGAATCAGTATTTCTCTTTACCCTGGCGGCGGGTCTGATTGTTCTTTACGCAGGTATACAGGCGAGCCATGAACAACGGGTACAGGAGACCGCCATCCTGCGTACTCTTGGGCTCAGCCGCAAGCAGCTGATCCTATCCATAACGCTGGAATTCGCCCTATTGGGAGGCCTTGCAGGATTGATCTCTGCCGGACTCGCCAGTGCCATTGGTTACAGCCTCTCCACCGGTGTATTCAATCTACCCTGGCACTTTAACCCCCTGCTTTGGTTTGTTGCAGTAATCGGTGGCGCCATTGGAATCAGCATTGCTGGCACGCTGGCCAGTTGGTCTCTTTTCAATACACCACCCATTCTTGTTTTACGAAGGGCATGAAATTGTACACTGGAGTGGCATATTGTGAATACCTTTGGTAATGGTAACGATTGGGTGGTATTAACGAAGAAATCTCCTGCTGCCGCACCCATGCTGTTGTGGCGAAAATAGATTGTGAGCAAACCTGCCAAATTTACTCCGGACTTTCTGCCCTACGCGGGACGTCAAGTATCGCCAGTCGTCCCTTACCGGAAACACTAGATTATATGAAAGTAAGGCTGGATAGATGATTGAAGGGAAAGAAGCTCTATTGCTCGACATGAATAGTACATTCATGTTTGGTGAAGACAGATTTGGACCGGATGAAGATTTTTCAGAATATTACAGATCAATCGGTGGTAAATTAGCTGATGATGTTGTGAATGGAGTTATTCGAAAAACCTATGCCTATCTGGATGAAAAGTATCCATCCGTAGAATATAGAGATAGATTCCCATCTCTAGAGTTCGCTATTGAAGTGAGTGCTGGTGTAGATATTTCAATTTCAGAAAAAGAAATATTAATAAAAACATTCTCTTTTCATGAACACGGTGAAATTCCCCAAAACTATGTGACTGCATTAAGGGCATTGAAGGAGAAATTTACACTAGCTCTTGTTATAGATATTTGGGCACCGAAAGCCATGTGGGTCCAAACATTTAGAAGCCTTGGTTTATGGGAGCTATTTTCGGCACATTCATTTTCATCAGATCACGGAATAGTTAAACCGTCGCCACGACCATTTGAGATGGTAGTAAGGGAGTTGGGGCTACCTAAAAAAAAGTGCTTGGTCATCGGAGACTCCATCAGGCGTGACTTAGCAGGTTCCCAGGCGGCATCGCTGGACTGTGTTTTGGTTGGTGGGGCTGAAAGTGATCTGGCTTTTGGTTCGTATTCCAACCTTTTAGAGTTTCAGAAAAATGTGTAGCCACACAGCTCAACAATACCAGAACAGGCATCATTCGCCGGAAATGGATAGAAATATTCTCCTAAAAAGTAAAAAATATAGATCCATACCTAGAGCTGAAATCTATGCGTTAACTCTTTAAGCGTTCCACCAAGGTCAGTAAGTCTAGATACTGAGTCAGTCACTTTTTGCGTAACCTCTTCAGCATCGGCAGATAAAACAACAATATTATTTACATTGCTGCTGATCATTTCTGCGACAACTGATTGTTCTTCAGCCGCTGTTGCAATATGGGCATTCATATCAGTAATTGTTGCTACAGACTCATTAATTGTAGCTAATGCCTGTTCAGCACTATTTGCATGTTCCACAGTTAATCTTGAACTTACCTGACTAGCTTCTACTGCCTTAACTGCTGCAGTTGCACCGCTTTGCAGTTTTTCAGTCATTTGTTGAATCTCTTCTGTTGATTTCTGTGTTCTGCTCGCCAAAGTCCTTACTTCATCGGCAACAACTGCAAATCCACGTCCTTTTTCTCCAGCTCTAGCAGCTTCGATTGCCGCATTCAGAGCGAGTAGATTTGTCTGTTCGGCTATACTCTGAATAACCCCAAGCACAGAACCGATATTATGGCTCTCCTGTTGTAAAACTGAGATTACATCTCCAGCATTTTTAACATTCTCAGCCAAGGTATTTATAGAAGAGATAGTCTGCTGGACGACTAACTTACCATTTTCCGTTGCTGAACTGGCTTCGCTTGTTGCCAGTGCAGCCTCGGATGCATTATGTGCTACCTCTTGGATGGTCGAAGCCATCTCAGAAGCTGCAGTTGCCACTTGATCAGTTTCCTGTCTTTGAGCGGCAACTTGTTGACTACCTAGTTCTGCTACGCTTGTTAGCTGCTGAGTTGCATTACTAATTTCATCCGTCGAGTGAGTAATGGATCCCATAACCTGCTGTAGTTGTGAAACCATGCTGCATAGACCTTGAACTAATTGAGCTGTCTCATCTTTGGTTTTAGAATCAGGGATATGGCACTTAAGATTACCAGCAGCGATGGCCGTCATGGAATCCACAACTTCATCTATTGGACGGAATAGATATTTAAAGTACCAAAACAGCCCTACAGCCAAGCCAATTACTACCAACATCACAGATCCAATAGAAATTGAATTGATTTTAGACTGTGCATTGTAGATTTTAGTTTGATTGCTTGATGTCAGTAATCCAGCGATAACATCTCCAGATGATGTACTCACTGGTGCAAGAATATTTTCATAGACACGGTCATTAGACTTTACGACATCCATACCTCCCTGAGTCAGGTCATATTCAGGTATCGCAATCGTCTTCTGCTCATTTTCACTGCCTACGTACTGCAACTGATTCTCTTGGTCAGTAATGAAGGCATCAGACAAGTCGCCAATCTGAAAATCATCCAGGACACGTTGAATGTCTCTGCTGTAAACTACAACAGCTTTAATCTTACCCCGTATATAGAGCGGAAACGCAAGCACAGCCTGTAGTTGGCCATCATCATCCCGTGATACTCCCGTAAGCGTTTTCTGGTTCTGAGATACCTGATTAACAATTTGCTTGCCAGTCTTGCCTTGAAAATTATTAGGTGCTGAAGCGAGGTAGTTACCCTCGAGGTCTAACACCTGTAGTCGTTCAAGGGTTCCATCACTGGAGAAAAGGTTGTGTGTTGTGTTGATTTGCTCATTAAGTTTGGTTAAATCTCCAGACTTTATGGCTTTTTGACTGACCCTGTCTCTGGTTATTGCCTTAGTAAATGCAGACATCTCTGAGGTATGACGTGCTACGATCTGATTCCAAAGCACTTGCTTTGAATTCAGGGAGAACTGAACATATCGGCCAACCTCTGTCTGATGTGAATAATTACTGGCTATGACGAGTACCGCCGAGACCAAAATTATGGCTATCAACGTTACGACAGTTATCCGTAAACGAATTGTCATCATTTTCCCCAACAAACTACATATCCATTTTACTAAGAACTAATGGATCTCTGATAATTTGTAATAAACATCTCTAAGTGAGAATTCTTTTTAACATATCCTTGATGTTATATTCAGACAGCATAACAAGCTACGAGTTGATCGTAGCTCGATATACTTCCACCAGATCCTTCAATCATCACTCAATAGGAAAACCTTCATTTTTCCAGGCAGGAAATCCACCTCGAAAATAGTTCACATTTGTATAGCCCCATTTGAGTGCCTTGGCACATGCCTTAGCACTTCGAGGGCAGCGCACACCACTGCAGTAGAAGACCAACGCCTCGCTTTTTTCAGCTTCTGCCTCAAGCGCTTGTTGCGTAAAAGCAGACTTCATCTCCAGCCATAACGCACCAGGAATACGTCCTGAGTTCCACATGTTTTCTTTACGAAGATCGATAAACAGTGCTTCTTGATCGAACAGTTTCTTAGCTTGCTTAGCATCGACAGTTGTTGCGCCAGTTACACTTTCAGGCGTTGCATCGACCAACTCTTCAGCACTAGCAAACGACCAAAACATAACAATCAATAGAAAAAACAAACTACTAGATAATTTGTACATCATTACCACCCTTTTTAAAAAATAGACATAACACCAGTATTTTTAATAAAGCTCTTTTTATACGTGTTAATTTTAGCGACAATTTGAGGTAAGTCTTTAATAATCTTTGCAAAATTAGTAGTTAGTAATGAAATGAAATAACTATGGCGACATCTTACAATTACGAACTGGCACACACCTTCAAATAGCTAAGTTACAGCTTGATATGTGTGTTTTACATCTTTCGTACAAATTCGTCAGCTACAACACTACTGAATTCATTAGTAATTATCTTTCGGATTGATAATTATCAATGGCTGTTTTTGTTCTTGAATCGCTACCATCTTTAATAGGCATATCCTACTATTATGGATTTATCAGTAGCCGATTTAATGCAAGCCCATCCAAAAGTTCAAACTTGCAATATTTTCAATACAGAAAGTTTCTATATTGTTGCACTTTAGATCAATGGATCATGGGATGGATCGTATGATGCTTGAAGCAGTTCAATATTCTGCTTCAGCTAACAACTTGCAGCTTCACGCTTCAGGTCACGCAGAGGGTAAAAGCTATTAATAGAGGCGCCCTAAAAATAAAACTAAAGTCAGCCATAGCTTAATTAACTCCGACATAACATCAGTTAAGCAAGACTTCACACAGCTTACCCCCTATAATCGTGGTACGCATCCTGAACAATCAAATGAATTGAGTCATACCATGGAAGCCTCGCCATTTATCGCCTTTTCCCTGCTGCTTTTGGTTATTATCGCCGTAGCTGCACTCTTCATGGCTGGCAGAACAAGCAATTCCGCCAACTGTGATGATCCTGATAAACCAGGTAAAAAGCAGGAAGATCATAAGTTTTTTTAGCCATATTGTAATAAATCACTAACTAAATTGCCGGTATTACCCAGCGATAGTTCCGTGCACGTTTTTCCGGGTCCAAAGCATTTAGAGGGAACACATACGCCCCTTTTGAAACGTAACGCTGGTAAGGACCAAGACTGAATCTTGGGTAGAGAGAGGTCTCCCTTAAGTCTTCTGACATATGCTCCAGCTGTTCCATGAAATAGTCTCTGACCAGATTGTGCTTAACACGCTTCAGTACTTGCGAAACAGCGGCAAAGGCAGCGAAGGTTTCAGATCTCAGACGAAACTGGTCATTTCCGAGTTTCTCCTTGATTAAAAAGCTTTTTCCGATCCCGCCAGAGGGTTCCCATGGTAAGGTGAAGGGGTGTATCACACGCAAGTGATCATCCCAAACTGTCCCGCTTAAAACCGGGGATTCACTTAACAGACTTGATGAAAGAAAACTGTTTTCTCCCTCAACGAACTGGGCATGTTCTGTGAATTGTTTGAGATCACCTTCATCCAGCCATAGCATCAGAGCACTATCTTTAACTCGTTCCTGCAGTTTTTGTAACTGCACCTCGGTAATCTTATCTTCTGCTGGTATCTCAATGTCAGTTACGTCAACACCAATGGATTGCATCAAGTTTCGGACATGTTGTGCTATAAAACCTCCATCCCTGTCGTCACGATAAACCTGTACCAATTGTTTGCTGTCAGGCAATTCATGTTTCAAATAACTACCCAACACTCTGGCCTCAAGATAGAGACCCTCCGAATAGTGAAAAGTGTAGTAATTTTTAACATCTGGCTGAGGCAGCTCAGTATGGGGAAACAGGCAGGGAATCTGGATTGATTCGCAAAACTTCTCCACCCTCTGCCAAGGCCCTTTGACAGCCCCTCCGACGATCAGAAATACAGGTTGCTGTTGATAATAATCCTCCAACTGAGCTTGCCAACTTTGAGGCTCACCACTGATCTCCCACAGATGCCAGTTCCATCGCCTGAAGCTCTTACTGTTCCAGTTATTCTGTCGATCTGAAAATAGCGCACGCTTCTCTTTGCCTTGGATGGCACGATTTTCACTCTCAGCATATCTCTTTGCGGTCTCAATCAGGGCTTTTCGTTTTTTCTCAGGAAGATCCTTGTGCACGATTGTTGCGAAATGGATCTGTTTTTCTTCAACGCCCGGTGAAACACTACTGTCCAGACTTTGTAAATAGGCCATTAAAGCCTTGAGATCACTATCATTAAGATGATATCTGGGCATACTCTGGGTCAATGGCTGCCCCATAACATCGATACCTCGACTCAATACCCTATCCAATGATGCCTGGTTGTAGGCCCAGCGCTTGATACGTCGCACTACTGGCTTAGTCACAACCTTTAATTGATTCCTGAAAAGGTAGTCTCCTGTGACGGGCGGCACCAATTCCCCCCCCTCCATACCACCCAGGGCACTTCTTCTGTGGCAACGAACGCATGCGACATTGCCATCCGGTGGCGAATTCGGCACAACACCAGCCAGGGATGAACCATCGGTCAGCACTCCTTGATGGTAGATACGTTCACCCAATTCCCGCAGCTGTTGACTCTCTTTGTTGTCTGGTTGTGCTGCATGGAGTATCCCCTGCTGAAATAAGAGCAGGAGCGTAAAAACAAATCCAAACACTGTTTTTAAAATCGAGTATTTCATATCCTGACTGCTCATTTCGCACAAATAGCAAAAGGGGCCCGTAAGGGCCCCATATCCACGCCTTTAGTTAAAGATTACAAAGGTTGACCCGTGACAACCGGTGAGTCCATATGACCAGGCGTTCCTGTACCGTCAATCTGAAACAGTTCGCTGGGACAATCATTGCCCGCTTCACCAACACAGAATGGCAGCATCATTTCGTTGTCTTCATGCTCAAGAATATGGCAGTGCCAGACATAGAGTCCCGGAATATCAAACTTGGCAATCACCTTGGTCACTTCACCTGGATATGCGATTACCGTGTCCTTCCAGCCGCTCTCATTGGCTGTTACACAAGGTGCTGCACAGTCGATATTGCCGTCACCACCACGGTCGATTGGCGTACCATCCATAGTGGCCCGTTCCAGAATCTGGAACTGCACCAGATGGAGATGGATCGGATGGGCATCTTCGGTAAAGTTGTTGATCTCCCAGGTCTCAGTTGCGTTCAAGCCTGGATTGATCCAGATAGGATCAGACCACAGTAAGGGCTGGAACTGCTGGGTTGTCTGATCGAATGCACCCAGTGTTGCGGCCATAGGTGCTACAGGTTCCAGCTGTCCATTGTCACCTAAGGTCTCTACCAGACTTGACTCCTCCTCATGCAGTGACAGCTTACGAACCGTTCCTGAGGCCAGAGTAGTGCGCGCAGGAAGTACAAGACTCTCTACCGGAGTACTTGGATCAAGATCATCTGTACCCGCCACCAGATTGAACTTCATAACCTGAGCAGTACTGTTGGCATCCGGCGCATCCGGCGCTTCAATCGGGAAGCCACCAAAGGGTGAATCTGGTGCAGTGTTACCCATCAGTACATATGCAGTACCCTGAGGTATACGTGAAAAGTCCACAATCACATCCATACGCTCAGCTGGTCCCATCAACAGAGCTTCATCGGCTGCATCCGCTGGAGACTTGTTTCCAGGAATAGTACCGTTGCCTGGCAGTGCTGTTTTAAACCCGGTAGAGATCTCAACCACCTGAGGCAATAAACCACCATCACCACCAATCTGATAGAAGGGTACCTCGCCCAAGAGATCACCAGCAGCATTGTAGGCCTTCATATCTAAATTGAGGAAACGGGAGTTACAACCGTTTAGCAGACGGAAGCGATAACGTTTCGGTACCACATCTAAATAGGGCCAGGTCTGACCGTTCACTACCATGGTTTCGAAGAAGGCTTCTGGATTCCACTTTGGTGCGATATCTGAGTCCAGGTTCACACCATCTGCGGAATCGGGCATCACCAGACCATCGTAACCGTCAAATCGTGCCCGTGTCTCAGGATAGAAGAGTGAGCCATCCTGATTAAAGGAGCGATCCTGGATCACAATTGGGATCTCTTTGAAATTTCTGCTCGGCTTGAGCTTGCTGCTGGTTGGCGCAGGTCCAGGCAGGCCGAGGGCATCCTCAACATTATCCCTTAACAGATAGAAACCCGCAGGACCAGCATAGACATTGGCGCGGGTCATACCCAGAGTATGATCATGAAACCAAAGGGTAGATGCATCCTGGTCGTTGGGATACTGATAATCAGCAAATCCCCTAGCGCCATTATTCGCAGTTACCCTGGGACCAGCCAAGCCGGTTGCGGTGGTTATATCTCCGAACAGATGCCCTTTGGTGGCATAGCCAGCAGGAATATTGCTGGCATTTGGCAGCCACCAGGCTTCCGGATAGCCATCACTCTCAGGGCCCACATGCGCGCCATGCAGGTGAGCAACCATCGGTACAGGACCAGCATAATCATCACCACTCTGACCGCGGCAATCGGTACGCAGAGGACCATTGCCCAGGGTTAGCAGATCAGGACGGCAATTCTGTGAGGGATTGGCCCAATGCAGTGTCTGATCGATTGGCAATAAATGCGGTAGATAGTTGCCATTGGCATCGACCAGATCATTGATCCAACGAACCCGGATGGGTCTGTCCTTTTTCGTTTCTATGGTGAAGGCGGGATAAAAGAAGGTACCACCTTGGGCAACAGTTTTGGCAGATCCGTCTGCATTTTTATCCCGTTTATTGCCATAGCTCCAGACGGTTGTAGCACCATAAGGATTGCCACTGGCATCAGTCTGCGGCAGGATCTGCTGATCAAACTGCCTGACAGCGATCTTGTATCTGACAATGTCTTTCTTTTTAGTTCCACCATTTGCTTTCGGAATCCAGGTTTTGACCTTACCGGATTTTGGCATTACTGGTGGTACAACCAAAGGAGTTACATATTTAGGAACACTCGCCCCGTCAATAGTACCCTGATAGATATGTCCTGCTTGAGTCGATGTGACCACCACTGAAAGGCTGGCCAACATCATGGCCGCGACAGACGGCTTGATTTGAAATGGTTTCATCCCCTATTCCCCCTAGATTTAAACTCTATTCGTGTAGCCATCAATTTTTTTTAGCGACAGCCGACACTCCCCTCCGAAATTCCCAACCCCACAACAATTAAACACCGCTTGGAAATCTATTAAGAATCTTAAGGAAACTTAAATAAATAAAAAGGGAAAAAAAGCCCAAGTAGTAGGACTTCTTTAGGAAATAAAGTCATACCCTACCCAGTAAACTGGGTAGAAGACCCTAATTATGACAACAGCATGACAATGACAGACCAACATCATCGCTGACTGATGGGAGGGATAACCTCTTTAAGAGGTTTGGATACTGGAGAGTAGAGATCAGATAGTCGATATCCAGATGATCACTTACCGCGCATAGGAACTTCGAGGATTCTCTAGTTGACTGATGTAACCCAGATTGCGTCTGAAATCCAAGACCTCAGGGTGACAGGCAGTAGAAGCAAGAAAGATGGAGAAAATCTCAGGATAGATGCTCTGTTCGCCGTCACTCTCACCTGAAAGGTGGAGTACGAGTTCAGTCTCAACCTCGTCAATATCGTCGCGGAAGGTAGGATTGATCTGAGAAATTTTGGAAGCACCCAGCAGACAGTAGGCTATCGCCCAAGTTACCGGAGTGATGACATGGTGTGAAACAAGTGCTGGGGGTTGCCCATACTTTTTTGAAACGATAGTGACATGCCTATGGATTGAGGCCAGAACCTTTTTCAGATCATGGGGATCGAGGTCATCCAGACCCAGATGGTATTCAGAGAGCGCAATTTTTAACTGCTTCCTTTCGTGGTTTTTTTCGAATAAATATTTCAACATAACGTTAACCTTTTCCTTAAAGTATTATGTCTGGGATCAGGTTAAACGCAGATCGCAACGCCATCGGCACTGTTCGATCACCAATTGATTTAAATTGTCCTGATACAGCCATCATCCAGCACACTCGAAAAAATAGTGAGCGGAGTCTGTTAACACAGAGTCATTTAAATCCTAGCGAACAATCCTTAATTCAGCATTAAAAAGTGTGTAAAAATCATTAAACCTTCAATTTTCACTCATCAATTATAGTAAGTGATACCCATTAATAGTTGTAATTACAAACAGTTAGAATGCTTTTTCATTAGTAAATATTTTTTTAATTTTCGAGCAAAACCCTCAATAGAACCCCACGCAATTACACAAAAACCTGCAGATTGACGAATAAGTCTATTTCCAGAAAATAATTATGGTTTATATGAGTAGTTAAATTGTTAATCTAGCGTTGCAAAAAAAGAACATAACAATAAAGAACCCTGCTTCTTAACTTCCTACCCAGGCCGGCCTAGTCGATGCACATGGTATCTACCATTTGCTAAGGATCGGACAGGAACAATTGTCAGCAAGTTAAAAAAGTTGAGGTTCTGCCACCGGAGATAATCTCCGGCATAACCACAAAACTGGAGGAAATCAGTGCTGAATCTACTTAAATGTAAGTGCCTGCTTGGCTTTTTATGGACCAGTGCAATCGCAGCAGGTCTATTAACTTTTATCTTCTTCTCATTCATCGACCCGTCAGCGATCTCTGCAGTTATGAACCTGACGAGCGATGGGCAAACCAGTAGTTTAAAGATCTATCTGGGGGTCTTTGTCTTTTTTTGGTTCACCCTCAACACCTCGACATACCTCGCCTTCTATTTTGGTCAACTGCTCAAGAAGATGGAATTGGAAGAGAAAGAGATCGAAAATAGAGGTCCGGTTTCCCACATTGAAACAGGATCACATGTAAATCATTAACCAGGCGACTAAATATGTCGTCTTCAGGGTTTCAAGCATGCCCTTGCTGCAAGCAGGTACGCTTAGGCTGAAGATGATATTTTTAGTTTTATTGCCGGGTTAATACAAATGAATCCGCCCTATAGGCCTCTACTCGGGCATATTGGGCGGATCAAGATCCTCTATCGGTTGCTCATCCTGTAGATTGTTCTGCCACTCCTTCAGCATGGCCACATGCCAACCCTCCTCTTCCGCCATCTCCTCAGCCAACTTGCGTACTGCATCACTGGGGGAGTGCTCGGCAATCTGCTGATAGAATTCCCGGCCCCTGATTTCGTTATAGAGTGCAATCTCCATAGCCTGGGTAACAGTCATCATATAGTTAGCTTCTTCCATACAGAAAGATTCAGGTGAAGAGGGGCAGCGCCATTTAAAATCCCAAGGTTTTAGCTTGGGCAGTTCCATCCCCTGGGTTCGCTCAAAAACCTCTTTCGCATGCTGACGACTATAGCCAGCCAGCTTACGAAACAGTTCTGCCACCTGCAGATTGTTATGGATCTCCATACTATCGGCCAATTCATCGTAGTGGTCATAGGAGGCCTCCTCCAACTCCAGGGCATGTACCAGAAACTCCTCGATATTGGTAATAGGTTCTACTGATTCATCATTCATAGACAAAACTCCTTCTCCAACTCTGCGACCTCGCACTCTTTGACATTCTCCGGCTGCCAAACCGAAAATGGACTGGCGTAGATCACACCAGTTGCAAGACCATTATCTGCCTGGATGATCTGTGCCGCCTTGATACGATCATCAGTTGGTATGTCGTTTATAAATGGGTGTACCTGCTCCTTCCACTCCTTCTGTTCAGGACGAAAGGTGACACAACCGCTAAGAACCTGGACAAAGGCGAATCCCGGATACTCAATCGATTCCACCAGGGTGCGGGTTAAATCAGAAGGATGACCAGCGAATGCCCGTGCAATAAAGCCCGCACCAGCTGCCAATGCAATAGCTGCAGGATTAAAACTGGGTATACCCGTTCCGTGGGGCGTCATTTTGCTCTTTTCCCAATTCGGTCTGGTGGTGGGTGATGCTTGACCTTTGGTCATTCCATAGACTTCATTGTCCATAACAATATAGGTCATATCCATATTTCTTCGGCAGGCATGCAGAAAGTGGTTGCCTCCAATTGAGAATCCATCGCCATCACCCCCAGCGGCGATCACCGTCAGGTCGGGGCGAGCTGCTTTCAATCCAGAAGCAGCTGCTAACGCTCGGCCATGGATACCATGAAAACCGAAACTGTCGATATATGCAGGTAGTCTGGAAGAGCAGCCGATACCAGAAACCACGGCCACATTCTCTTTAACCAGCCCCAGATGCGCCATCGCCTTGGTCAAAGAAGCCAAAACAGAAAAGTGACCACATCCTGGACACCATACCGGCTTGATATCCGATTTATAATCTTTTGCTTTCAGTGAAGGTACCGGCATAACTGCCCTCCTAATTACGGAAAAGACGATTGACGCGCTAATCAATCTTACCTGGCAGGTAACCCTTTAATTGGATAAGCTGCTTCTCTTTTATAATTTGACACCATCGGCATTCCTGACCAATGTTGCCAATATAGCTGATCTGCTGTGTTTTAGAACGCTATTCAGTAAATGTTATTGATTGCTGCACAATTCAGCAGCATATACCAATATTCGCTCTCCCCCCATGCCATAAATCAAGCCTTCCTCGAGAGTGGCATAGGGGTTATCCCTGATACCACCTATATTGTCTGATGTCATAATATCGCATAGGATTCTGACTGAGTTCGGCAACAACTCTATGCCGAGCCTATCATAGTTTTCTAACTGACTGTTTTTATTAGGGATAGATAACTTACATGGATTGTACATTGATCCCCTTGACTAAATCCTCCTCGCATCGGGCTGCCAAGAGTATTGGTAATGGTTCTGCATGTGCATCTGGTCTATTCAATGTCTCAGACGAACCCGGTTATCGAAACAATCAACAACTGAACAATGATCAGACTGTAAGCGTCTATCGGTCATTACGTCCCCATTCAGAGATCACCCCGGAAGCCTGCAACCCATATCCGGCAAACATCAGCTGTCGTCTCTATATGACTTAGTGAATAAGAACCATCATTTTGAAACCCACACTATTCAGCGAGGTTTATCGTGAATACATTCAACACACATGAAACTGAGAATGGCTCTGGAAAAGTCAATTATTCACAGGCTGCCTATAAGGATCACGAAAGCCTGTTCAATGAACTGACCGAGTTCGAACTCCACAGTGCTGTGAAAAAAAAATCAACTACTGCATCGAAACTTGCCCGAAATGCACCAAAGCAACATAGAGGTGAGATGGAAAATCTTTTTAATATCTCCCTCTATATACATCAACGATTCGAGCAGATTCATAAACTGCCACAGCAGGATATACACGGCGCGGTCACGATATTTTTGTACGGAATATGGTCGATCTTCAATCAGGGTGCATCAATACCAGGGAAACAGTTCAAAAATCTGATTGAGAGTACAACTGAAGTTATGTATGCACGCACTGAATTTCTCAAAGAGTATGAAAATACGTCAAAGAAGAATCGCGATGCACTCTATGAAACCTTTGCAATGGTTGGCAACTGGTTATTGATGATCCAGCACCACCTTACTTCTCAACCTGATGAAACCGCACTCAACAATATCAAAATCATGGTTAGAGAAATAATAACCCGCAGCTTAAAGATCGAACCTGAATCGATTGCAATATCTCAAGAGGGTGAACTGATTATTTCCTCTCAAAACTATAAAGAACAGTAAAGGACGCCCCATGAAAACCAGGTTAATAATCTCACGTCTTATATTGGCCTCTATTCTTTCAACCACATCAACAATGATTAACAGTGCACCATCTGAGAATGGCGCCGGCACATCATCATTCATGATTGAAGGATTCGACAAACTGTTTGAACAGTCATCTCAAACCACCAATGGTGTGTCCATACAAGCTGAAGATGATCCGGGTAAAGCTTTTGTCCGGGAGTTAAGCAGTATCACAGAACAAGAGTTGCAGGCCGCCGGAAACAACCAATCTGCTACCGCCACAGAACTCGCGAGTAATTTTCCTGAACAGAGCCGGGATAATATGCAGCGGATATTCAACATTGCGCTTTATGTTCAAAAGCGTATTGAAAAAGCAGCAAAAGTTCCTGAAGGTGACATCGCCACTGCCACAGCTTCATTTCTCTACGGTATCTGGTCTGCTTATAACGAAGGCGCTGAGATTCCAGAAGAGAATCTTCTCGAATTGCATAAACAAGTAGGTGAACTGATATCGGCAAACGAAGCATTAAGCAAAGGTATTCAAAACGCAAATCTCTCCCAACGACAGAAACTCTACGAATATCTCTCTATGACTGGCAACTGGATGGTGATGTTTCAAGATACTTTCAGTAAAAAACCTGATCAGAATACTATTAATAACATTAAAGGTTTAGCCAAAGAACTATTACAGGCAAGCTTTAAAATAGATGTTGAAAAGCTACATATCAGCCAAGAGGGTAAGCTCTCTTTACTGTAATCTTCCTCTATCTAAAAAACAGCTCAAGATTAACCATCAAATGGCCCTACCCTTCAATGAATAATTTGTCGGATAAGGAACCCTTGTACTCACTCTTAAGAATTAGCCATTCAATATCACTCACGGCTGATCCATTAACGCTCCTTCTCTTCAGAAAAGCTAAAAAGCCCCTCCCCCCTTGATGGGAGGTTACGCGGTAGGGTGCGGCCCTGCCGCACCATCACCACCGCAAAAAAACACACCTTTGGTGCAACAGGCCCGCACCCTTCCATGAGGTCTTGATTGTCAAACCAGGTCTAACCAGGTCTAACCAGGATCATCCTCTGTCATGACTGTCATTCCGGTTCTCCTATACTTCTCTCGCTCCCACGCTGCAGAGTGGAAATGAATAGGGCAGCCCGTAGCCTGGATGAAGTGCAACAGAATCCGGGAGAGCACTGCACCAATCATCCCGGATTCCGTTGCACTTCATCCAGGCTACCTTGCTGTAGGGTGCGGCCCTGCCGCACCATCACCACCGCAAACAAATACCACCTTTGGTACAACAGGCCCGCACCCTTCCATGAGGTCTTGATTGTCAAACCAGGTCTAACCAGGATCATCTTCTCTCACGACTGTCATTCCGGTTCTCCTATACTTCTCTCGGTCCCACGCTGCAGAGTGGAAAGAATACGGTAGCCCGTAGCCTGGATGAAGTGCAACAGAATCCGGGAGAGCACTGCACCAATCATCCCGGATTCTGTTGCAC